>DASYLE010000183.1:0-31986 GCA_036009745.1 Luteibacter sp.
ATCACGGTGACCGATGTGTCCTGTCCGTCACGGCGCACGTCGAATACCGTACCGATGTCCTGCAGGACATGATCGCCGACCGTGACCAGCAGGGGACGATCCGGATCCTTGCCTACGTCGACCACCACCGCGCCGCGCAACAGTTCGATGCGGCGCTGGCGTTCATCGAAGCGCACGTCGATCGCGCTGCCCCGGTCGAGCTGGATCATGCTGCCATCGGCCAGTTCGACGGTGCGCGTGGCATCCGCCGAAGCGGCATAGGTTTGCGCAGGCATCTCGTCAAGCGCCCACCAGCCGCCGCCCGCAAGCATCGTCGCGACGAACAGGCTCGCGCAGGCAGCGATCACCCAGCCCCGGCGCCGGCCATGAGCCGGTGCAAGGCGCGGTTCGTTCTTTGCAAGACGCAGCGGCACCACCTGGCGCTCGGTGGCCGCCAGATCGACAAGATCCCCGGCATTCAGCGCCTCGAGGCTGGCCGCGGCCTTCATGTCGCCATGCATCCTGGCGATGGCAAGGTACTCGGCCACATGGGCGGGCGAGTTACGCAGCCAGCCAAGGAAGGCCTGCCGCGAGGCTTCGCTGGCCTCGTCGCGAAGATCGATGTACCAGGTGGCCGCCTGCTCGGTGATATGGCGCGAGCGGCGGCGATCGGGGGCAAGCACGCTGATATCAGTCATACAAGGCCATTCCTTGCCGGCATGCGGTCAGTCCCTTGACGATGTATTTCTTGACCATATGGGTCGAGATCGACAGTTTTTCGCCGATCTCGCGATAAGGCAGTTCGTCGCGATAATGCATTACCAGCACTGCCCGGCACTTCGGCGACAACCGGGCGATCAACATGCCCAGCCGCTGGCGACGAACGTCGCGATCGATATGGCCTTCGGCCTCGCACGGCGTAGCCAGGCGGTCGATCAGGTCCTCCATACCCTCGCTGCTGACCGGCGCCCGTTGCCTGCCGACCGCATGCTCCTTGACCAGGTTGGCGGCAATGGTGAACAGGTAGGCCTCCGGGTTGCGGATCGGCGCTTCCTCGTCGTGATCGGCTCGCAGCATGCGCAGGTAGACCTCCTGCACCAGATCCTGCGCATCCCAGCGATGCGCGACCCTTCGCAGGAAATAACTGTTCAACGAAGCCCCTTTCTCGGCGAACAACCGTGTCCAGGTCTTGTGCTTTTCGATCGTCACGACAGCCGCCATTGCGCGCCCCCGGACAAAGGTCCGGCGGCAGCCAGGAAAGAGCGAAGCGTATGGCAGCTTTATGACCGGCGGATGAAAATGTGACGAATCACCGGTTCCATTCAACGCCGCGCGATGGCGGCACCGTCCCGGCTCCCATCGCCGGTGACTTCCTCGCCGACGAAATCCGGTGGCACGAAGGCGATCGCCGCGGCCTCCGTGGCGAACTCGCATTCAAAGATCACAACCGCCGGATCGCCCGCATACACGTCAAGCGAGCCGCCGTGCATCGCGTAGCGTCGCTTGCGCACCTCGCGGCCATCGAGTGCGGATAGCAGCAGGTACTCCGCTTCGGTGAGGTAGAGATTCGTCATCGGCTCGGAAAGCGGCGAGGTCTTGCCGTACTTCCGGCACAGTTTGAAAATCGCCCCACCCTTTCCATCATCCATGCGGCGCAGACGCAGGCGAGTACCTTCCAGGTAGCGGTCGGTGATCTCCACGAATGCGGACTCATGCAATGGGCCGAGTACGTCCTGATCGACGAGCCAGCGCCTTTCGATTTCGTCGATCGAATATCTGGGTCGCCTGACCGTTACTCCGCTCACTGTTTCCTCCGCTCCGTTACTGAAAACGGCAACTTAGCACAGGGTGCGCGCCCGCCGGTCCGCGGCTAGCCTTGCGGGTAGCGCATATTATGTGCGAGATAGGGAATACAAAAGCGAACACCACCTCATCCTTCGCCAGGGTTTTCGTCATGACCGCTGCAACGCCCTTCGACCTCACCGGCAAGATCGCCATCGTCACCGGCGCCAGTCGCGGCATCGGTGCCGAGATCGCGCGCCTGCTGGCCGCGCACGGCGCGCACGCCATCGTTTCCAGCCGCCGCCAGGCGGACTGCCAGGCCGTGGTCGACACGATCGTCGCCGAGGGCGGCTCGGCCGAGGCCTTCGCCTGCCATATCGGCGAGATGGACCAGATCGAAGCCTTGTTCGCGCATGTCGCCCAGGCTCATGGCCGCCTGGATATCCTGGTCAACAATGCAGCGACCAATCCATACTTCGGTCCCATCGTCGATACCGATCCGGGCGTGTTCCAGAAGACCGTGGACGTGAATATCCGCGGGTATTTCTATATGTCCACGCACGGCGCGAAAGCCATGGCGAAGAACGGCGGTGGCGCGATCGTCAACGTCGCTTCGGTCAATGGCGTCGTGCCCGGCTTCCAGCAGGGCATCTACTCGATCACCAAGGCGGCGGTGATCTCGATGACCAAGGCCTTCGCGGTCGAGTGCGCCGAAACCGGCGTGCGCTGCAATGCCCTGCTGCCCGGCCTTACCGATACGAAATTCGCCTCGGTGCTGGTGAACACCCCGGCGATCCTCAAGCAGGCCCTGGCCCATGTGCCGATGCGCCGCGTCGCCCAACCGTCGGAAATGGCGGGCGCCGTGCTCTATCTCGCTTCCGACGCCGCCTCGTACACCACCGGCGCGATCCTCAATGTCGATGGCGGTTATCTCGCCGTCTGAATCCACCCACGGAATGATCGATGGTGGCGCCCGCGCCGCATGACCGAGGTAACCCCATGACGATGATGAACCGCCAGCTCCGATTGAAGACGCGCCCCGAAGGACTGGTCAGGCGCGAGGATTTCGATCTCGTCGAGGAACCACTGGCCGACCTGGCCGATGGGCAGGCCCGGATACGCGTGCTGTACCTGTCGATGGATCCGACCAACCGTGTGTGGATGAGCGATGTCCCGCAATACATGCCGCCGGTTGCGATCGGCGAAGTGATGCGCGGGCTCGGGCTTGGCCGCGTGGTCGCATCGCGGTCGGCCCATTTCGCCGAAGGGGAAATCGTGCAGGGCCTGCTCGGCTGGCAGGACTATGCCGTAATCGACGAAGCTCGTCGCAAGGATTACGTCAAACTACCTGCACAGCCGCCGCTACCCCTGCCCACCCTCCTTGGCGCCTGCGGCTTCAGTGGTGTCACCGCGTACTATGGCCTGACCGAGATCGCACCGGTGCAGCCAGGCGAGACTTTGGTGGTATCGGCCGCCGCCGGTTCGGTCGGCTCGATCGCCGGGCAGATCGGCAAGCTGCGCGGCGCACGCGTGGTCGGTATCGCCGGTGGGCCGGATAAATGCCGCTACCTGACCGACGAACTCGGCTTCGATGCCGCCGTCGACTACAAGGCGGAGAACTGGAAGCAGGCGCTGCACGAGGCCACTCCCGGTGGCGTGAATGTGAACTTCGAGAACGTCGGCGGCCCGGTGATGCGCGCGGTGCTTTCGCGCATGGTCAACGGTGGCCGCGTCGCCCTCTGCGGGCTGATCGCCAATTACGCCAATGGCGCGCGGTCCAGCGACGATTACAGCGTGATCATCGTCAAGCGGCTCGTTGTGCGTGGTTTCCTCGCCTTCGACTATCGCGACACGCAAAAGGCCGTGCAGGAACTGATCGGCTGGGTGCGCGACGGCAGCATCAAGGCGGAGGAAACGATCGCGGAGGGCCTGGAAAACGCGCCGATCGTGCTGAACCGGCTGTTCGAGGGCAGCAGTCGCGGAAAGCTCGTGCTCCGCGTGGCCGGCGATTGATCCAGCGCATGATTCAACGCAGATGAGACAGCCGGTGCAGCAGGCGGCGCCAGCCGCCATGCGTGCCGCGTACATAGGCGTGCCGCGCGGGTAACGACAGGGCGACTTCCGTGCCGCGCCCTTCGCCACTGAGGATATCCAGGCGGGCGCCGATCTTTTCCGCGCGCTCGCGCATGCCACGCAGCCCCCAATGGCCGTCCCGCCCATCCATCAGGATCGGCGGCTCGATACCGCGACCATCGTCGCGGAAGCGCAGGCGCAGCGCGTCCACGTCGAACGATATTTCCACCTCGATTTCCCGTGCCCCGGCATGGATGAACGCGTTGAACAGCGCTTCACGACCGATCCGATACAGCTCGTCCGATACCAGTGGGTCGAGCTGGCATGCATCGCCTTCGACAACCAGCCGCAACACCGGCGCATCGCCGACGCCGAACTCAGCCGCGAGCGCGGCATACGATGCTGCAAGATCGGTTACCTCGTCGCTGGACGCGCGCAGCTCCGAGACCCGGTCGCGCCCCTCGACGAGCACGCCGTCGGCCGCATCGAGTGCCTGGCGAAGCCCCTCGCGCACCCTCCCCTCGGGCAGGTGCGACGCGGCCACATGGAATCGCAGCATCAGTCCCTGGATGCCCTGCAACAGCGTGTCGTGCAGTTCGCGCGCGATACGCTCGCGCTCGCCATGCCGCTCTTCCAGCCGCTGGCGAAGCCGCAAGGTCGTCCGGTGCAGGTGGAAGCGATAGGCAAACCAGAGCACGAGCACGGCACCCGCCAGGCACAGCGCGATAAGCCACTTGGCGACCCAGGGGGTCCTGGCCAGGCCGCCGGGCTGCACCCCGCCGGTATCCGCTGGCCGCCACGCCTGGCCGTCGAGCACGAAGGAGCCCTGGTCGGTCCTGGCCCATAGCCGACCGTTGCCATCTTCATCGAAATCGTTGACCGGCACGACCCCGGGAAGGCCGGCATACGTGGCCACGGCGCCCCCCGACAGGACAAACACCACGCCGCCATGGGCGTAGCCAACACAGAGATCACCATTGCGTCGTACATGGAGCACCCCCACCGCTGGCGAGGCCACGCTGCCAGCCGGCAGCAGGTCGCGACGTTCGAAGGTCGCCCCATCGAAGCGGTACAGGCCGGTCGACGATCCCAGCCAGAGCGAGCCGTCCGGTGTCTGCGCCATGGCCCGGATGCCGGTCGGGGCGCCGTTCCCGAGCTTCCATGCGACCTGGGGGTGGTCGCTGCCTTCCGTCGCCGGGCGGTTATCGACACCGACCGTTCCACTCCAGGCGGCTGCGACCGGGACGGCACAGGCGCCCCCGAACAGGGCCCAGGCCAGTAGCGTGGCGCCCCAGGTCGGTCGCATGGTCGCCCTGCGATGAAGGCTGGTCACATTGGCGTTCCCCGGTCCCGCGTTGATCGGGCGTGTCGTTGCCCTGTCGCAAGATTACACGGTGTACGCACCCGGGGGTGGCTCCGCACGTCCGGCCAGGCCAACCTCTCCGTGTCCGCCTGCCACCGCATCCGGCCTTGAGCACGCACGAACAGACGTTCAGACGTCCAGACATCGATTTAAGTTGACAACCCCGGGGCAGCGTGCCGACCATGCACGACTTGTCCCCAACGAAATCCTTCCCATGTCGACCAAGCCGTCCCTGGCGATCGTCTATGAGCACCCGGAGTGGTTCAAGCCGCTCTTCGCCACGCTCGACCGACGCGGCATCGCCTATACCGCGATTCCTTTTGAAAACCATCGCTTCGACCTGGCCGACCGGCATCCGCCGGCACCGGTCGTGTTCAGCCGCCTGGCGATGAGCTCCTTCCTTCGCCAGGACGAACACCCGATCTTCTACGCGCAGTCGCTTTACGCACATTGGGAGATCAATGGCGCAAGGGTGATCAACGGTAGCCATGCGCTGGCCGTCGACGCCTCGAAGGCGCGGCAGATGTCGGTGATCCAGTCGCTCGGCCTGGCCATTCCGTCAACCCGCGTCGTCCATCGCCAGGCCGATATCGTCGCCGCCACCGAGGGCCTTCGCTTCCCGGTGATCGTCAAGGTCAACATCGGCGGTTCGGGCAGCGGTGTCGTACGTTATGACAGCGTCGAGGAACTTCGCCAGGCCGTTGCCGACGGCACGACGCCCAAAGGCATCGACGCGGTGACCCTGGTCCAGGAATACGTACCGGCACGCGATCAGCGTATCGTCCGCATGGAAACGTTGAACGGGAAGTTCCTGTACGCGATTTCCCTGAATACCGACGGCGGCACCTTCGACCTGTGTCCGGCCGATGTCTGCCTGATCGACAAGCCGACCGTCACCGCGCGGGCTTTCACGCCGGACGCCGAGGCGATCCGGGCCGCCGAAGCGATCGCGCGCGCGGCGAAGCTCGACATCGGCGGCATCGAGTTCATGATCGACGATCGCGATGGCGTTCGTCGTTTCTACGACATCAACGGTCTTTCCAATTTCGTCGCCGACCCGCTCACTGTGCTGGGCTGGGACCCGCACGAAAACCTGGCCGATTACCTGGCTGGCGTCATTGCCTCAACTCAGGAGAAAGCGGCATGAAGTACGGATTCTGGGCGCCGGTCTTCGGTGGCTGGCTGCGCAACGTGCGCGACGAGAACATGGATGCGAGCTGGGATTATCTCAGCCGGCTCTGCCGCCGTGCCGAGGAGATTGGCTACGACCTGACCCTGATCGCCGAGCTCAACCTCAACGACATCAAGGGTGTGACCGAGCCGGCACTGGACGCCTGGTCGAGCGCTGCCGCGCTGGCCGCGGTGACGAAAAAGCTTGAGATCATGGTCGCGGTGCGGCCGAACTTCCACCAGCCCGCGCTGTTCGCCAAACAGGCAGCCAATATCGACCGTATCTCCGGAGGCCGCCTGGCACTCAACGTGGTGTCGTCGTGGTGGGCCGACGAGGCCACCCAGTATGGTCTGCAGTTCGACCAGCACGACGACCGCTACGGCCGCACCAATGAATGGTTGCAGGTGGTCGACGGCCTGTGGTCGCAAACGCCCTTCAGCTTCGAGGGCGAGCGCTACCAGCTGAAGGACGCCATCTGCGAACCCAAGCCGCTGTCCTCGCCGCGCCCGACGATTTACGCCGGCGGCGAATCGGAGGCGGCCAAGACCTTGATCGCCCGCCGTTGCGACGCTTATGTGATGCATGGCGACGAGCCGTCCTTCATCGCCGAGAAGATCGCCGACATGCGTGCCCGTCGTGAGAAGGAAGGCCTGCCGCCGATGATTTACGGCATGGCCGCCTATGCCATCGTGCGCGACACCGAGGAAGAGGCCCAGGCCGAGGTCGAGCGCATCACCACGCTCGACACGGACGCACCGGGATTCGCCAATTTCGACCAGTGGCTTTCGGGCACCCAGCTCGAGCGTGAGATGAAGATCAAGGAATACTCGGTCTCCAATCGCGGCCTGCGCCCCGGCCTGGTCGGCACGCCCGAGCAGGTCCGCGCGCGGATCGAGGAATTCTCGGCCGTCGGCCTCGACCTGCTCCTGCTGCAGATGAGCCCGCAATTGGAGGAAATGGAGCGTTTCGCCGCCCAGGTGATTGCCCCCTCCGCGGTCGCCGCCTGACGGACACTGGCGCCGGTGCCGTAAGATAACCCGCACCGGCGCGCTCAGCGGGCCTAGCACAAGGCCCGCCGTGTTCGACCAACCCATCGTCATGCTCGACTTCGAAACCACCGGTCTCAGCCCGGCACGCGGCGACCGCATCACCGAAGTCGCCGCCCTGCGCATCGTCGACGGACGCATTACCGAACGCTTCGTCTCCCTGGTCAACTGCGGCGTGCGTGTACCCTCCTTCGTTACCCAGCTGACCGGCATCAGCCAGGCCATGGTCGACGGCGCGCCACCCGTTGCACGGGTACTGCCCCGATTGCTGGAATTCATCGGCACCGACGCACTGGCCGCGCACAACGCCAGCTTCGACCTGAAATTCCTCGTCGACGAGAGCCGTCGCCTGGGCATGAGTCCGCGCCACGACGAACTCATCTGTTCGCTGAAACTCTCCCGACGCGTCCTGCCCGGTATGGGTAGCTATAAGCTCAGTGACCTGGCCCGACGCCTGGGTATCCGATATGCGGGCACCGCGCATCGCGCCGAAGCGGATGCCGAGGTCTCCACGCACCTGCTCCTGCATATCGGCGGACACTTGCGCCGCGCCTATGCCTGCCCACCGATCGCGCCACGCATGCTGGCGGCGATCAACCGGCAAAGTGCCGCCAAAGTGCCTGAATTCCTGCGCCGGCAAATGGCCGCGAACGACGTGGTACCCATTCCGGCGTATGCTGGAAAAACCACGCCTTTGCCGTAGGGAGCGGCCTGACGATGGCATCCACGCCCGACGCGTTCCTCACCGCTGCGGCCGCCCTGGCCAACCATGGCTGGTGCGTCGTCACCGACCTGTTGACGCCGAGCCAGACGCGCGCGCTCGGCGATGAATGCACGCAGTTCCACGATGGAAAATTGCTGCGCCCCGGCCTGATCGGTGCCGATCGTGCGTCGAGCCTGCTACGCGGCGACAGCACGCACTGGTTTGCCGCAGACGCGCCCACTGCGCCACAGCGCATTTTCGGCGAGCGTATGGAAATGCTGCGGGTCACCCTCAACCGCGAACTGATGCTTGGCCTGGTCGACAGCGAGGCACATTACGCGGCCTATCCGGCCGGGGCCGGCTATGCACGGCACCTGGATCGCCCGCGGGGAAATGACGCGCGAGTGGTCTCGGCGGTGTTCTACCTCAACGATGCCTGGCAAGCCGCCGAGGGCGGCGCGCTTCGCCTGCATATGGCCGACGGCAGCCAGCGCGATATCGCCCCGCAGGCCGGCACCCTCGTGCTGTTCTTGTCCGGCGACTTCGAACACGAAGTGTTGCCGGCGACACGCACGCGCCTGAGCATCGCCTGCTGGATGCGGCAGCGGGCACGCCCCGCATTGTAGGGCATGAACCGATGCCCGACCTCCGGTCAGGGATGCAACGCACTGCCCTTGGTTGCCTTGTCGACGTCCTTCCTCGGCCCACGCAAGGCAATGCCGACGAGATCCGGCCCTTCCGTGGATTCGGCGAGGAAGGCGGCGCGGTTCGCCTCATCGTGGCCGGTGGCGAACATCGCCCGCACATAGACCGCGCGGGTCAATTCGCGCTCGATGCCGACGCGCCATGCGCGCAGCAATGTATCGGGCGTCGCCGCGTACACCATGACCGGCTGGCCGAGCAGCCGCGCATATTCCCTCCCCGCCGCATCGATATAGGGCTCGCCCATGGCCTCGGGAGCCGCGGTAGCGATACCGGTGGCGAGGAAGGCGGTGACATTCAGCTTTTGCCAGACCTCCAGGTCCCCGAGAACCAGGATGGCCACCTTCGTATCGAAAATCATTGTGTCGTTCCAGTCAGCCGAAAGGGCTACTAGAACCGAAGTGCCCGGCGAAGTCTGGAACGTTCGTGCAACCTGTCGATGAATCCGGCGAATCCTGAGCCCGCGGCGCGGCGCAGGCGTCGATCATGGTTCCACAGGTAGATCGCCGGCGTGCTCAACAGGGTCAGCCATTGCGAAACCGCGAGCCCGCCGACGATGGCGATGCCGAGCGGTCGACGCATTTCCGAGCCCACGCCGAAGCCGATCGCCAGCGGGAGCGCCGCGCCTATCGACACCAGGGTGGTCATCGCGATGGGCCGAAAACGCACCAGGGCCGCCTCGCGTATGGCTTCGGGCGGCGACAGTCCGCGCTCGCGTTGCGCGGTGAGGGCAAAGTCGACCATCAGGATCGCGTTCTTCTTGACGATGCCGACCAGCAGCAGGATCGCGATCACCGCCATCAAGGTGATCTGGGTGTGCGTTACCAGCATGGCCAGGAAGGCGCCGGCACCGGCCGCCGGCAGGGTCGAGAGGATCGTCAGCGGGTGGCCGAGACTCTCGTAGAGCATGCCGAGCACGAGGTAGACCGCGATCACCGCGGTCACAAGCAGGAGTGTGCCATTGGTCCGTGCCTGCTGGATCTGCCGCCCTTCGCCCGCCATCACCACCCGGATGCCATGAGGCAGGCTGATATCGCGCGCGGCTTGCGCGACCAGGGCAATGCCCTTGTCGGCCGCCACCCCGTTCGCAAGCTCATAGCCGATGTCGCGCGCCTCGATCTGGTCCTGGTGAACCACGCTCGCCGCCGCCGGCATCGGCGCGATCCGCGCCAGCGCCGACAGCGGGATCATCGCGCCGCGGTCGCTGCGCACATAAGTCGTCAGCAGCGAATCGGGACTCTGCGTGCGTGCGGCTGCCGCGCTGAGCACGATCCAGTACTGGTTGATATCCGAATACATCAGCGACAGCTGGCGCTGGCCGAATGCGTCGTACAGCACCGAATCGATCGCACCCATGCCGACGCCGAGCCGGCTTGCCGCGTGGCGGTCGACCGCGACCATCTGCTGGTTGGCGGCGAGTCCGCCGCCTGCACCGACATCACGTATGCCTTTCATGCGACGCAGCCGTTGGGTCATCCTGAGCGTCCACGGCTCCAGTTCGGTGCCGTCGACACTGGTCAACTGGAAGGAGTACCGGAACCCCTGGCGACTGGGGCCGGCACTGGCACCGCCACCCAGGAACTGCACGGCGTTGAAATGCACGTCCGCATTGGGAATGACCGCGGTCGCCCCGGCCATGCGTTCGATGACCTGCCCGATGCCGTCGGACCGCTCGTCGATACCGTTGCCGCGCGGCTTGAGATCCACAAACAGGTCACCGCCGCCGCCATTCATCATCATGGCCACGTCCCGCACCGCCGGGTCGGCGCGAACCAGGTCGCTGACCCGCTGCAGGCGCTCCCCGAACACGCCGGCGGCGAGGTTCGCATCGACGTCGACGCGGGCCTGGAGCATGCCGGTGTCTTCCTGCGGCATGAATCCGCCACCGGCGGTGGCGAGGACGGCCTGGGCCAGGCCGTACGTCAGCGCGAGCATCAGCACGGGTTGCCAGCGCATGATGCGCCGGTGCCGCAGCGACCAGTCCAGTGCCTTCGCATAGCCGCGCCGCAGCAGGCTTTCGCGGGGCTTCGATGACGCCTTGCCCATGCGCAGGTAACGGCCGCACAAGGCCGGGGTCAGGGTCAACGAAACGATCGCCGAGATCAGCACGGCCACCGCCAGCGTTACCGAGAACTGCCGCAGAAGGGCGAGCAATTCGTTGTTGCCGAACAACATCGGGATGAAGATCGCGATCAGCGACAAGGTGATCGAGACCACGGTGAATACGAGTTCGCGCACCCCCTTGACCGCCGCCTCCAGCGGCGCCTCGCCGTGTTCCATGTGACGGACGATGTTTTCGATGACCACGATCGCATCGTCGACGACGAAACCGACCGAGAGCACGAGCGCCATCAAGGTCAGCATGTTCAATGTGTAACCGAGCGCCAGCATGGCGACGAAGGCACCCGCCAGCGACAAGGGGACGCTGATCGCGGCGATCAGGGTCGGTCCGGTACGGCGCAGGAAGGCCACCATCACCAGGACCACCATGCCGATACTGACCAGCAGGGTCAGCTCGACCTCGCGCAGGGCCGACCGCGTGGTCTGGGTCAGGTCGAAGACCGGGGTGATCGTCACATCGCCGGGCATCGCCGCCCGCAGCATGGGCAAGGCATCACGGATCGCGCTCGCGGTGGCGATCGCGTTGGCATCGGGGGTCTTGCTGATCTGCATGGTCACCGCTCGCGCACCGTTGAACCATGCGGCCTGATACGGATCGAGTGGCCCGCTGGCGACCGTGGCGATATCGCTGAGCCGGATCGGCACGCCGTGGCGCATCGCGACCAGTTGGGCGGCGACTTCCGCTGGGCGGGTGAGCGCGTCGTTGGCGATCACCGTGGTCTGGCCGCGACCGCCAGGCAACATGCCTAGCGGGGCGGTGACGTTGGCGGCCTGCACCGCATTGGCCACATCGCTGGTGACCAGCCCCTTGGCGGCCAGGGCCCGGGCGTCCAGTTCGATGCGCACAGCACGCGGCGAGGATCCGAACACCTGTGCCCTGGCAACGCCCGGAATCTGGGCGATGGCCGGCGAGAGCACCTTGTCGGCAAGTTCGTACAGTTCCTCCGGTGGCAGGCTGGCCGAGGTCAGCGAGATCAGCAGGACCGGGATCGAATTGGAGTCGTAGCGGAAGTACTGCGGTGGCGCCGGCATGCCAGGTGGAAGGTCCGGAGCCGCGGCATTGATCGCGGCCTGGATGTCGCGACAGGCCTTGTCGATATTCGTGCCCAGGACAAAGCTGACCTGGATGAAGCCGTTGCCTTCGGTACTGTTTGAATAAAGCGCCTCGACCCCGGCAATCCGGCCCAGGTGCCGCTCCAGCGGCGCGATCACGGTACCGCCCATGGTTCGGGCGTTGGCTCCTGGGAACTCCGCCTGGACATAGACCCGGGGCGAGTCGAGCACCGGCAAGGCGGCGACGCCGAGCAGGCGGTAGGCGATGGCGCCGGCCAGTACCAGGCCCAGCGCCAGCAGGCTCATCCCTGTCGGCCGTCGAATGATCGAGGCAAATGCCCTCACGCGGGCTCCTTCCGTTGGCGTATGCGGAAGCTCAGCAAGCGTCGTGCCATGGGGCGATCGGGATCGTAGCGGCCTTTCCGGCATACAAGGGCATGGCCAGCCGTTGTCCGCGGACAGTCCCGCCATGGACAGCCGGACAAGGTGGATCGCGAAAGCCCGACAGTCTTTGCCAGGATAGCCAGCGGCCAGGAGTTCGCCTTACCCTGCACGGCTGGCGCCGCCGACGCGGATTCGGTACCTTGCCCGATGGACCATCCCACCGTAGCGCCCGTTCGGGCCCCTCGTAGCGAATGACTCAAGCCATGCCTTTCTTTTCCAAGGGCTTTATGCCCGTGTCACCGTATCGCCAGTCCGCCGGAACCAGCCCGTCCGCCGGAACAAGGGAGAGCCACGCATGCTGAGCGCCGACAAAGTACTGGTTACCGTGGGCACGGCCTGCTCGATGTCAGCGGTCGGCTCCACCGAGACCTACCAGGCGCTGGTCAGCGGCTCGCCGGAATTCATCGCACTAGCGGCCTTCGACGCCGGCCTGGTCGAGTTCGGCACCGACGGTTCGGTCGAGGATCTGCGCTGGGCAACAGGCCCTGGCGCGGGCGAAAAAGCGACGCTTGCCGAGGTCGAGCGCCTGCATGGCGCCGGGTTGCGCGGCAATCTCGGCATCCGTCGTATCGACGACCGCCTGCCGGCGACGACCAAGGCGGTCACCGATATCGCCGCGCCGCTGCCGCACGACCTCGAGGACGGCGGCTTACGCCGACTGGCAGGCATTCGCTACAGCGATATCCGCGAATCGCCCTTGAAGGATATGTACGGCCTGTTCCAGGACGAGCCACTGCTGTCTCCTTCATTGCAGGCCCAGTTGTTCACCTATGGCGGACTGGGCGCGCTGGCTGGCTTGCCCCGCCCACTGTCCGAAATCGTCGGCAATCCGTTCGGCTTCCGCGTCTCCGCCGCGACCGCCTTTCCAGGACTGGATTCGCTCGGTACCTGGGTGCGCCCTGACGCCCCCTTGCCTGAAGGTGGCTTGCCCAAGGACAAATTCGCCGTACGCCTGGCCAATTCGCTCGGCTCGCATGGCCCGGCCCTGGTCTCGACGATGCTGGCGCCCTCCTACAGCATCAGCCGTACGCTGAAGAATCCTGCCCTGCGCGACTCGTTGCGCTCGGACGACCCGGGTTACATGCGTGTGCCACAGACGCCCGCCACCGCGGTCGGCGCCTGCGCGTCGAGCCTGATCGCGCTATGCGATATCGCGCCCCAGCTGCTGTTCGACTATCCCGGGTTCCAGCGCCCCAAGGTCGCCCTCCTGACCGCCGCGGACGCCGCCCTGCAACCGCAGTTCGGCATCCTCGAGGCCTTTGGCGGCGGCGCGCTGATGACCAGCGAGAAACTCGCCGCGAAGAATGAAGGTCGCGCACTGGCCGACCAGCGCCCGGTCGGCGAATGCATGGCCCCGTTCGATATCGACGCCGACGGCACTGTGGTCGGCAACGCCGGCTCGGGCCTGCTGATCACCACGCTCGATTTTGCCCTGCGCAACTTCCTCGACATCACCTCGATCATCGTCGGCTGGGGCCAGAGCGGCGAAGCCGGCGGCAAGGCACATTTCGCCGGGGTCGGCTTCGGCGGCGAAAACGCCGTGGTCCAGGCCTTGGACATGGCCTGGCTCGCCCACGGACATGGTGTCGGCGACTTCGAGTACCTGGCGGCCCATGCCACCGGGACCCGGACCAATTCGAAGACGGACCTGGCGACCGCCTATGCCGGCCGCGCCGGTGCCGCGGTGCGCCAGGGGTTCACCGATCGGCTGCCGACCATGTTCGTCGGCACGCCCAAGGCGGTTGGCGATGGCCACACCATGGGCGAAACCGGCCTGAAGGCCATCTCGCAGGCACTGCAATACGTCCTCGGTCGTCCCGCCCCCGGCGTACCGACCCTGCGCCGCCCCGACCCGGACCTGGCCACCGCGGAGGAATCCTTTGTCCTCCAGGCAGCCCCATTGCCCGGCAACCCGGACAGCGGTGCGCTCTGCGTCACCCAGGGTTTCGGCGGTTACAACGGCGCCGTGGCCTTGCGCTCAGCCCATGCCGAGGCGTTTTCGCGCTACGACTGCGACGCCGATGTACTGGCGGCCTACCTGGAACGCTGGCCACAGATTCGCAAGGAACGCGAACAGCGCGAGCGCAGTGCCCGTCGTGGCCCGAAGCTGGCACTCGCGATGGCCGACCGGCATCGCTGGATCGGCGAGGAGTAAAACTCTCAGGCCGCGACGCAACGATTGCGGCCGGCGCGTTTGGCCGCATACAGCGCCCGGTCCGCGCGCTCGAAGACACCGGCCGGGCTGTCGCCCTCCTGCAGGCGGGCGACACCGCCGGACATGGTGACCTTCACCGGTCGGGCGCTGGCATGGAAAGCCAGTCCCTCGACGGCGGCGCGCAACCGGTCGGCCGCGCTCATCGCCTCGGCCAGTTCCATGCCGGCGAAGACGACAGCGAATTCCTCGCCGCCATAACGGGAGACGAACAGTTCCGCCGAGGCATGAGCCATCAGCACCTGGCCAACGATACGCAGCACGGCATCGCCGGCGCCATGGCCGTAGCCATCGTTGATGGCCTTGAAATGATCGATGTCGAAGGCGGCCACGCATAGCGGCCGCTTCGCCTGCATCCAGTCGCGGTGACCCTCTTCGATATGCTTTTCGAAGGCGAGCCGGTTGGGCATGCCGGTGAGCGGATCGGTGAGCGATCGCTCGTGTTCGCGCCGCAGGGAATCCTGGAGCGAGGTCGCCTGCGTCTCCAGTTCCTCGACACGATCGCGCATGCGCTCGGCGCGGTCGCGGTACGCGGCCAGCCTCGCCTCCTCGCGGTCGCGGTAGTCCCTGAAGTGCTGGTCGATCTGCTCCAGCCGCGCACTGACCTGGCGCTGCAAGGCGGTCAGGTCGGCGGCCTCGCGAGTCTGCTCGTCGAGCAGCCGCATTTCCTTGCGGACGGTCGAATCCAGGTCGCGACTGTCGGCCATGCCAAGGCTCTGGTCTTCCAGCTCGGTGGCCAGGTAGCGGGTCATTTCCTCGAGCCGCCCACTGACTTCACGCAACAGCTCCTCGAGGGTGGCCATGTCCGCGCGCAGGCTTTCGCGCTGGCGGTTCACCAGGTCGGCGACCTGGTTGGCCAGTCGCGATACGGTATCGACATCGGTGGCCTCGGCCAGTGCGGCGCGCAGTTCGACCGCATGCCCGGCGAGCGCCGGTACCAGCACGATGCGAAGCAGTACCTGGCGGAGCATCTCGGCGGCGCCCCCGGCATCGATGACCGGTATCGCCGCCACCGGCTGCGCAGCGCCGGCATCGAGCCGGGAGATCGCCTCACCGAGTTCGGCAAGAAACGGCTCCAGTACCTCGGCGGACGCATCGTCGCGGATCGCCCCGGCAAGCCGGTCCAGCAACGTATCCGTTTCAGCGCTTTGCCCGCGACCTAGCAGGGCAACGCGGGAAACCAGCCGGCGCAGGCATGCCTCGAGCGAGCGGAAAACCTGCTCGTCACGCTCCATCCGCTCGAGCGCAAGATGGTACTTGCGCTCCCAATGATCCTGCTCCAAGCCATACCCCGATGATGTTCGCGACAAAGCCCGCCGGCATGCATTTTACGACGGGCTGATGACTTTAAGAGATGCCGTCGGCGCCCTCGTCGGCAACAGGTCGGGACGCCGGCGTAGCCGAGCCATCCGGAAGGCGCATCAGGAAGCTGGCGATATGACGCGGACGACAGAGGAAGAACACCCCCACCAGCACCTCGAGGACATCGATAGCGAGGCTGACCTTATGACTCGGATCCAGGGCACTGATCACCGACTCCCCCGTCGCGGCCCCTTCGGTCATCGTCCGGAACAACAAGGTAACCAGTGGCAACAACGATTCCTTCAGCCACAGCAGGCCAAGGACGATGCATCCGACCACCAGCAGATCGAAGGCTGACAAACCGACGGGTACGTTCTTTCCGAGGCCGCCAAGCAATGCGCCGGCAAGCGATGCGCAAGCGAACCAGAGGAAAACAGCGACAAGCAACATCGCCGCCACGACATAAAACCCGGCCAGCATGGAGTGTTCGGTGACGCCCATGCCGGTCATCAGCGTACGAGTCATGGTGAACAGCTGGAGCGCATCGATGCATAGCCATAGCGCGAACAGGCGCAGGCCAACGGCCAGAAGCTGGCGGATCGTCATATCGGTTTCCCCCTGGTGGCCACCTTGGCCAGGATTCCCGCGGGCGAGTATGGCGAAATCCCATGACCGCTGCATTCTCGCGGCACCGACCTCGCGTTCACCCGGTCTTTCGGCCATAGGGCTAACCATGGTTGACGTCCTTTCCCTATGACGGAGCTGCCCCCATGTCCGCGAATTCAAGCGATTTCGGCCAGTTCATGAAGCATCGCGAGGAAGCGGCGCAAGCCTATGTGCAGGGCGACCCGGCACCGTTGCACCGCCTGGTCGCGACTTCGGGTTCGGCGACCTTCCTCGGGCCGGGCGGCGGTTCCATCGTTGGTGCCGACCGGGTGGATGAGGCCTACCGCAAAGGCGCGGCCACGCTTTCCGAGGGCGAGACCCGCTTCGAGGTCGAGCACATGGCCGAAAGCGACGACCTGGCCTTCTGGACCGGCGTGCAGCGCGCCACGGTGCGCGTCGACGGGGGCGCCATGCCGGTACCGATGGACCTGCGCATCACCGAAGTCTTTCGACGGGAAGGCAAGCAATGGAAAATGATCCACCGCCATGCCGATCCGATGGTGAAAGACAAGTAAGCCGCCGTCAGGAACTGCAGGACAACATCGAGCAGCCTGCGCGGTTGCGGGCCCAGTCGGGCCGGCGGGCGGCGAAGGCTTCGCGTCCGGGCTGGTCGTCGTACGGACGGCGCATGACTTCGAGCAGGTCGTGCACACCGGCTATGTCGCCCTGCTCCGCGCGATCGATCGCCTGCTGGGCGAGATAGTTGCGCAACACGTACCGCGGATTGGCCGCGCGCATGCGTCGCCGGCGCTCGTCGGCATCCAGCGTGTCGGCGGCGATGCGCTCCGCGTAACGCGAGAGCCAGGCCATGAAGGACGGTTCGGCGGCAAGACGTTTTTCCTCGTCGTAGAACGCCTCTAGGAAAGGGGCCGGCGAAACCGCTGCGGGATCGACCTCGCCAAGGGTGCGGAAGAAGATCGTCATATCCACCTCGGCCGACTGCAGCAGGGCGCGAAGGTCCTGCATCAAGGTTTCGTCCTCGTCGGTGCAGGTGGCCAGGCCAAGCTTCGCGGCGGTGTTTTCACGGTCCGTCGCGCTGAAGACATCCGCGTAGTGCTGCAAGCCTTCCTGCAACGGCTCGGCCGTAGTGAACAGCGGCGACAGCGCCTGGGCCAGCCGGTGCAGGTTCCAGTACGCGATCTGCGGCTGCTGGCCGAAGCGATAGCGACGCTGCGCGGCATCCGTGGTGTTGGGCGTCCAGTCCAGGTCGAAATTGTCGATCCAGCCGTACGGACCGTAGTCGATGGTCAGGCCGAGGATGGACATATTGTCGGTATTCATCACGCCATGCACGAAGCCGACCCGCATCCAGTGCGCGACCATCCGCGCCGTGCGTTCGCAGACCTCGGCGAACCAGGCAGCACGCAGTGCCTCGCCGGCCGGCAGGCCGAGCCGCGCCAGATGCGGGTAATCGCGATCGATGGTGAAGTCGACCAGGGTGGCAAGCAAATCGTTCTCGCCGCGCGACCACGGGAGTTCGAAGTTGCCGAAGCGGATAAACGACGGCGCCACGCGGCACACCACGGCGCCCGGCTCGTAAGCCGGCCGACCGTCGTAGAACATGTCGCGGCGCACCTCTTCGCCGGTACCGACCAGGCTGAGCGCGCGGGTGGTCGGTACGCCCAGATGGTGCATCGCTTCGCTGCAGAGGAATTCGCGGATCGACGAGCGCAATACTGCCCGGCCGTCGGCACCCCGCGAGTACGGCGTCGGGCCAGCCCCCTTCAGCTGTAACTCCCAACGCGCCCCAGCCGCGTTGACCGTCTCGCCCAGGGCGATGGCCCGGCCGTCGCCGAGCTGGCCCGCCCAGTGACCGAACTGATGGCCGCCATAATTGGCGGCATAAGGCAGCATCCCCTCGAGCAGGGCGTTGCCGCCGAACACTGCGGCGAAACGCGGCGATTCGATGAAGTCGCGATCCAGCCCGAGCAGGGCGGCCACCTCGGGCGACCACGCCAGCAGGCGCGGCGCCACCACCGGGGTCGGCTCGACCCTGGAGAACAGCGCACCGGCGACCTCACGCAGGCGCGGGCCGGTCTCGGCATCCGCGGGAAGCTCGCGGACGAAGCGGTTGTCGAATCGGAGCGGCGGCATGGGCGAACCAACAGGGAACAGGACACTCTATATTCGGGCATCCGTGCAGACGTACAAGGCCGTCCGTCATGGCTCACAGAGGTAGCGACATGAGGCACTATGTACGGTCTTACGCCACCCCTAGCGAAACCATGCGAAGTCGCCTGTTCCCGGCCCTGCTCGTCCTCCTAGCCAGCGCTGGCGCCAGCGCCACGCCGGAGACGTTGCCGCGCAGCGACAAGACCCTGGTCGAACTGATCCACGCGACCATGGCCTCGCTGCCCACGCCGCTGGTAATCCTGGACGGTAGCGTGCCTGGAGGGCTCTCCAGCAGCGCCGACGCACCACCGATGATCCTGCGCAGCGCGCCCTTCCTGACCCGGGACGGGTATCACATCGTCGCTTTCGAGGCGCGCAGCAATCCGCAGGATGGCAGCGACAGTCCGACGGTCCGCTTCACCAGCCTGCAGATGGCCGACAAACCCTGTTTCGCCCGCGCAGACGCCGCGGTCATGTTCCGTGGCGTACAGTCGACGACGGTGCTGCCAATGGCACCGCCATCGCTACCGAACAGTTACCTGGTCACCAAAACCCCGTGGGGACGCCTGTCCTTCGGCACCTCGGCCGAAAGCGGACCCTGCGTGGTCACCATCGTCGGCGACGCAACCCCACCCCTGCCCCCCGGCCTCGCCCTGCCGGCGGCCTTGCCGCAGCAGATGCCCGACCTGCGGCAGACCTGGCCGATGACCCCGCCCGAAGATGGGCGGTATCGGCTCAATTAGCCGCATATCCATAGTCGCGACAAACCCCGACGACAAGACGACAACATACGTTGGAGGTAGCATCGCATCCACGCTCCGCGATTCGAGGCAAGGCAAGGCAATGGACGAGAAGAAAGTTCCCGGCGTGGATCACTACGGCGGCGCCGCCGGTGGCTGGGACGCACTCGGCGCCGTTGCCCGTGCCGTGCGCCGGCAGATGGGCGTGACCCGCGAGGCGCGCGCCATCCGCCGGATGAACCAGCCGACTGGCTTCGACTGCCCCGGCTGCGCGTGGCCGGACCCGAAACACACCTCCTCGTTCGAGTTCTGCGAGAACGGCGCCAAGGCCGTGGCCTGGGAAGCGACCGCCAAGCGGGCCACGCCGGAGTTCTTCGCCACCCATACCGTGTCGGAACTGTGGAACCGGCATGACCATGCGCTGGAGGACGAAGGTCGGTTGACCCATCCGTTGCGCTACGACGCGACCACCGACACGTATCGTGAAGTGTCGTGGGAAACCGCGATCGGTGAAATCGGCGCAGCGCTGCGTGCCTTGCCCGATCCCAATATGGCCGAGTTCTATACGTCCGGACGCGCCTCGAATGAAGCAGCCTTCCTCTACCAGCTGTTCGTGCGCGAATACGGCACCAACAATTTCCCCGACTGCTCGAACATGTGCCACGAGGCTACCAGCGTCGGGCTGCCGCAATCGCTGGGCGTCGGCAAGGGCACGGTGACGCTGGAGGACTTCGATCATTGCGATGCGTTGTTCTGCATCGGCCATAACCCCGGTACCAACCATCCACGCATGCTGACCACCCTGCATGCCGCCTCGCGGCGCGGGGTGCCAATCGTCGTCCTCAATCCGTTGCCCGAGCGCGGCCTGGAGCGTTTCACCGAACCGAAGAATCCGGTCGAGATGCTCACCGGCGCCTCCACGCCGATTGCCTCGACTTATTACAAGGTGAAATGCGGTGGCGACGTCGCCGTGCTGAAGGGCATGATGAAATACCTGCTCGCCGAGGACGCGGCCAGCCCGGGCGTCATCGACCACGCCTTCATCGCCGAACACACAACGGGCTTCGATACCCTGGTCGCCGATCTGCACGCCACCTCGTGGATCGACATCGAAGCCATGGCCGGCCTGTCGCGCGCCGAGATCGAGGCGGCCGGCAGCGTCTATGCGAACGCGAAGAAGGTCATCGTCTGTTATGGCATGGGCGTCACCCAGCATCGCCACGGTACGCAGAATGTGCAGCAGATCGCCAACCTGCTGCTGATGCGCGGCAATGTCGGCCGCGAAGGCGCGGGGATCGCGCCCTTGCGTGGGCACTCCAATGTGCAAGGCGATCGCACCGTCGGCATCACCGAGAAGCCGAATGACGAGCTGAACGACAATATCCGCAAGCGCTACGGTTTCGAACCGCCCGCGAAGCACGGCCACGACGCCGTCGAAGCCGTGCGCGCGATCCGCGACGGCCGCTCCCGCGCCCTGGTCAGCCTCGGCGGCAACCTCGCGGTGGCCATGTCCGATACCGCGGCTACATTCGAAGCGATGCGCAATCTCGACCTGGTCGTGCATATCGCGACCAAGCTCAATCGCTCGCACCTGATCCTGGCGAAGCAGTGCTACATCCTGCCCTGCCTCGGCCGCACCGAACGCGACGACCAGGCCACCGGCGAGCAGTCGGTGACGGTGGAGGATTCGATGTCGATGGTGCATGCCTCGCGCGGCCGGCTGAAGCCAGCCTCCGAACACCTGCGCTCGGAACCGGCGATCGTCGGCGCGCTCGCCCGTGCCACCCTGCCCGATTCGAAAGTGGACTGGGAAGCCCTGGTCGACGACTACGACCTGATCCGTGACGAAATCGAGGCGGTCTTCCCGATCTTCGCCAACTTCAACGAGCGTGTACGTCACCCGGGTGGGTTCCGCTTGCCGGTGCCCGCCTCCGAACGCGAATGGGCCACGCCGGACAAGCGCGCGCATTTCCTGGTCGCCGACGGGCTGAGCGAGGATCCGGCGGCCGGGTCGGACACACTGACCCTGACCACGGTGCGCTCGCACGACCAGTACAATACGACCATCTACAGCCTCAACGACCGTTATCGCGGCGTCACCGGCCGCCGCGACGTGATCTTCGCGCATGCCGACGACCTGGCGGCCCGCGGCCTGGCCCATGGCGATCGCATCGATGTGCTGGCGATGGGCGACAATACCGGTCCGAGCCATGCCGTGCATGGATTCACCGTGATCGCTTATGACATCGCACCGGGTACGGTTGCCATGTACTACCCGGAAGGCAATGCCTTGATCGCACTCGATAGCCACGACCCGAAATCCGGCACGCCGTCCTACAAGTCGGTGTCGGTACGATTGATGGCCGCGGCCATGGCGACTGCCGATGAAGGCTGACGTGAACAAGACCAGCGGCAGTGCAAAGCGCGCGGTGCTCCGCGTCGAGCGCGGCCTGGCGACGTCCGCCGAGGACTGGCTCGCCGAGGAAGTGCCCATTGCCGTGCATATCGACGGGTCACCCTTCGCCGTGATGATGGCGACGCCGAACGACCTGGAAGACTTCGCCTATGGCTTCGCGCTGAGCGAAGGCCTGGTCATTCATCGCGATGCGATTCGCGAGGTGACCGTTCGCGAGGTGCTCGAAGGCGTGGAACTGAATATCGCCACGGTCGCGCCGCGCTCCAACGCCGAGCGCACCCCGGGCGAACGCAGCATCCCGGGACGCAGCGGTTGCGGGATCTGCGGCAGCCGCGAACTGGAAGACGTGGTGCGTCATCCGCGCCAGGTGGTCGGTGGCCCGACCGTCGAGAC
The DNA here is from genome assembly GCA_036009745.1 of Luteibacter sp. GTDB lineage: Bacteria > Pseudomonadota > Gammaproteobacteria > Xanthomonadales > Rhodanobacteraceae > Luteibacter. The sequence goes on from DASYLE010000183.1 coordinate 22,279, forward strand.
CAAGGCGCTGGAGCGCGCGCTGGCCATGCTCGGCGAACGCCAGCCGGTCAATGCGCTGACCGGCGCCGTGCACGCGGCCGCCTGGGCCGATCCCTACGGCGATGTGGTACTGGTCCGCGAAGACGTCGGCCGGCACAACGCGCTGGACAAGCTGATCGGCGCCATGCTGCGCAAGGAGACCGATCCGCTGAAGGGTTTCCTGGCGATCACCAGCCGCGCCAGCTACGAGATGGTGACCAAGGCGGCGACCGCCGGCATCTCACTGATGGCGGCCATTTCGGCGCCGACCGCACTGGCCGTGCACCTTGCACGCGACTGTGGCGTCACCCTCGTCGGCTTCGCCCGACCGGGCCGGCATGTGATCTATACGCACCCGGAACGGATGCGCCACGACCACGGCGGCTAGCGCGCCCTGCTTGTCCCTTCTCCTGGAGGGAGAAGGTGCCGAAGGCGGACGAGGGCGAGCCTGCGGAGCGATGCTAGCCACGCCGTCGACGAACGCTGTCGCGCACATCGACGTCGAAGAGCAGCTCCAGCGGCTCCGCGGAACCCGGAAGAGTGAAACGCAGGCCGTCGCGGCTGGGCAGGCGCGACGCCAGGGCGCGCACTTCGCCATGCGGCAGGGCGATGCGCCAACTCTCCGTGTCGCCAAGCAAACGGGCCTCCGCATCATCGCCGAGTACCAGGCCGCGGCGCATCTCGAAGAGCTCGTCGACGATGGTCGCATCGAACACTTCGCCGCCATCGAGCAATTCGGCCAGCTCATCCTCGTCGACGCGCAGACGGATCTGCTGACCCTGCAACTGGACCTTCATCCGGATACCTCCTGCCATTCCGAGGGTGTATTGCAGTTGATCAGGCGTGCCGCGACATCCGCGTCAACCTCGATTTCGGCCACGCCCAATGCCTGCTGCAGCGCGCGAATCGAGCAGGCCTTGCCCGGACGCCCGACCATCTCCATGAGAACCGCGCGCGAGTGCGCGTCCAGCCGCATGCGCATCGGCAACATCGCGCCGGACATGCGCGCACAAGGGCGATCCGTCGTTGCCAGCAGGGTACGCAGCATGCCCACGGTCAGCAGGGGCATATCCACGGGGACGACCAGCAGTTCGCCATCGTCCAGCCCGGCGACGACGCTGGCCAGACCGCCGATTGGGCCGGTATCGGGCCAGCGGTCGGCGACACCGGCATAGCCCACACGCTCGCCGCTGAAGACCACCGTCGTCGCGCCAGCCTCGAGCAGCAGATTGCGCATATGCTCGATCAGTGGATGCCCGTGCCAGGGCAACAAGGCCTTGTCGACGCCCATGCGCTTCGAGCGGCCACCGGCGAGGACGATGCCCGCGATCATGCGGCCGGCGCCAGCGCGCCGTTCGCGTCCAGCGAATAGACGTCCACCACCTCGCCGCTGCCCGCCTCCGGCACGACGACCCAGGCATTGGCCTCCACCAGCGGGCGGATCCGGAACGATTCCTGCCCAGCCAGCAATTCAGCATGCAGGCGGCCGTCGTCGCCCATGCGCAAAGTCGCTTTCAGGAAGTGGCGTAGCGCCGAAGCCGCGCGCGGTGCGCTGTCCAGTACGGCGCGCAAGGGCCGTTCCGCCGGTAAGCCGCCCATGGCGCGTAGCGCCGGGGTAACGAAGAAACGCATGCCGATCGCCGTGGAGATCGGATTGCCCGGCAGGCCGAACAACAGAGGACCGTTCGCGAAGCGCGCGAAAAGCAGTGGCTTTCCCGGGCGGATCGCGACCTTGTGGAAAAGTACCTCGGCACCGAGTTCACGCACGGTGTCGGGAATGAAGTCGTAGCGTCCCATCGATACCGCGCCGGTACTGATCACGATGTCGACACCCGCTGCCAGTGCGTGACCCAGCGCGGTGCGGAACGTATCGACGGTATCGTCGACGGTGACCCGCGATACCACCTCGGCACCGGCCATGTGCAGCGCGCCTTCGAGATACGGGCCGTTGGAATTGCGGATCGCCCCCGGTGCCAGGGGCTGCGAAGGATCGTCGGAAAGTTCCTTGCCGGTCGAAATGATCGCCACCCGTGGCCGCTTCATCACCGGTATCCCGGTGACGCCGAGCGCCGCCAGTTGCATCGCCGCGCTGGGATCGATGCGCCGCCCTGCTGTGAGCACGGTCTGGCCGATGGCGATATCCGAGCCGGCGTAGCGCACGTTCTGTCCACGCGCCACGCTGTCGAGCAGACGAATGCCGGGCGCCTCGTCGTCCGCGGAAAGGTTCTCGGTGCGCTCCACCGCGACGACGCGATCGAGCCCCTCGGGCATGCGCGCGCCCGTCATGATTTCGAAGGCCAGTCCGCCCGAGTCGCTCGGCGCATCGCCCGCGGCCTGACGGCCGGCGATGGCATGCACGGAACCCGCCGCGACGGGACTGTCGTCGCCGGCGAGTGCGAAGCCGTCCATGGCCGCGTTGTCGAACGGTGGCAGGTCGGCCAGGGCGATCACTGGCGCGGCCAGCACCCGTCCCATTGATTCACCGGATGCACAGGGCTCCGGGGCCAGCGGCGCGCACTGCGCCAGGATCCGCGACAGCGCATCCGGATAGCCGATCATCAGTGTTTGCCGCGTTCGAGCATGGACTTCAGGTCGGCGAAAGGATTGCCGGTGGCCGCGGCCTCTTTGTTGTCGCCGGAAACGTCGCCGGCGCTGTGGTCGATGTAGCGCGAATGCTCGTTGTCGTGGCAATAGACGCAGAGCAATTCCCAGTTGCTGCCATCGGGCGGGTTGTAGTCGTGATCGTGGTTGCGATGGTGCACCGTCAGTTCCTGCAGGTTCACCCGGGTGAACTCGCGCGCGCAGCGACCGCAGATCCACGGATACATGCCGAGCGCGCGCTCGCGATATCCGTGGTTGCGCTGCTCGGCATCGCGGCGGGCCTCGGCGACGATGCGGTCGAGTTTGGCGTGGTCGATGGGCTTGCTGGACATGACGGGCTTCCGGCCTGGATCTGGGTAAAGTCTAAGCGCATCGCGAAGACCTGTCTTGTTGAAAGCCGGCGATCGGGAATGCACCGCCTCAAAGGACTCGCGCACAGGGTGCGCTCCCACAAGGGCTACCGCGACATTCTGGGAGCACACCCTGTGCGCGAGTCCTTTCGCGAGGCAGCGATGGTCAAAAAGCCAGTCGCAGGCCACTTTCGAAAATTCGCGGCCTTCCATCCAGCGGGTCGGCGAAAACCAGCGACTTTGCCAACAGTTGCAACGGCCGGGCATAGTCGTCGTCCTGGTCGCCAAGTGTCGGATACAGCGGATCGCCGAGGATAGGTGCCCCCTGTGCCGCCATATGCACACGCAGCTGGTGCTTTTTCCCGGTCACCGGCGTCAGCGCGTAGCGCCAGCGGGCATCGGCGCGTTCGATGACATCCATATGCGTTTCACTGTTTGGATCGCCATCGATCTCATGCATGCGGAAGAACGGCTCGCCGGTGACGATCCGACTGCGTCGCACAAGTGGAAACACGCTTCCGGGCAAGCCTGGCGCGATCGCCTCGTAGCGCTTTTCGATAAGGCGTTCGCGAAACAGGGCCTGGTACACGGCACGGGTACCAGGGTTCGCCGAGAACAGCACCAGCCCGGCGGTCAGCCGGTCGATGCGATGTAACGGGACCAGTGCCGGGTTGTCGAAACGACGGATCAGGCGGGCCAGCAAGGTTTCCTCGACGAATCCCCCCGCCGGGGTTACCGGCAGGAAGTGCGGTTTGTCGACGGCGACCAGGTGTTCGTCGGCATGGATCACCGTCTCGGTGAAGGGGATCGGCGTCTCCGCTGCGACCTCGCGGAAGTAGCGCACACGCATGCCGACCCGGTAGGGCGCATCCACGGCAAGCGGCCGGTTGTCGCCATCGAACACCCGTCCGCGCGCCATGCGGTCGAGCCAGCGTGCCTGTTCGATGGCCGGGAACAGTGCGCACATGGCCTCGAGCACGGTCGTCCAGCGGCCGGGGGGCAGATGGACGGTGCTGGCGGTGACGCCTGACATCGAGGGGCGATCCATGGCGGCCATTCTAGACGCGTCACTTCGCTTACACTGCGCCACGCCGGACATGCGGGCACGGGGCACGAGGTGCCGGCTTCGGGAATGACAGCAGGTATGCGCGAGCTTTTCCGCCGGTTATTCAGCAGTCGGAGAAACGACCAGCCGACACCGCCCCTGGCCGGCCCGATCGAGCCGGCCACGCAGGCACCTGTCGCGCATCCGGTGGCGACCGGCAAGACGATGACGGCCGCCGAGATCGAGGAACGCTTCCACCGTTGCGTGCTCGGTGTCGAACCCGCGGCCGGCGATGCGCCCGGGCCGACCGAACAGGCCACGTTCAAGCGCCTTCGCGAGGCCTTCGGTGGGGAACGCTTCGACGTGGGCAAGCTACCGCGGTTGCCCGCGGTCATACCGCAGTTGCTGCGCTCGCTGAAGAACGACGATGTCGACAGCCGCCAGCTTTCCGAACAGATCGGCCACGATCCGGTACTGGTCGGCGAGATCATTCGTGTGGCCAATACGGCGCATTACCGCACGGGCAAGCCGATCGCCAGCCTCGCCCAGGCCATCCTGATGCTCGGCCACGAGGGCTTGCGCCGGGTGGTGATGCAACTGGTGATGCGCCCGATCCTGCGGACGGACACCGGGCGCCTGGGCCGAGTCGCCGGCCCGCGCCTGTGGGGTCATGCCGAGCGCTGCGCCATCGCCTGCACGATCCTGGGCAAGGACGGTTGCGACCCGTTCGAGGCCTATCTCGCGGGCATCGTCTGCAACACCGGCGCCATCGCCGTGATCGGCGTCATCGACCAGGAAGGCGGCGACACGGACGTTCCCCACTCGACACGTTTCCTGCGCACCTATGCCCAGTGGGGCGACCGGCTCTCGCTGCACGCGGCACGCCACTGGCAGTTCCCCGAACGCGTCCAGCAGGCCCTGGCCGAGCGCGCGGATCCAGCCGACACCGGCGCGAAGACGCCACTGGGACGGGTACTGCAGACCGCCAACCGGCTGGCGATGCTCGAAGTGCTGGTCGAACATGGTCAGGTCGACGAGGATACCGGGCTCGCGGAGCATCGCTTTTCGGCGGACTTGCTGGCACGCTGTCGTGAGCGGTTGCGACAAGAGGTCGCCCCACAGGACGCCTGAGGCGCCGAACACAGGAGTGCCATCGTGCGGAAGCAAGGCCTGAGCCTTATCGTCCTGCTCCTTATCGGCATCGCCGCGTGGTGGGCGCACCGGCCGCTTGAACGCCAGGCCGATGCACCCGAAATCCATTCGCCACAGCAGGCCGGACATGGACGGGCATCCGAAAGCCCATCGGGCACGGGCGACCTGCCCTCGTTCCTGCCGCCCGAGGCGCGGCAGACGCTACGCCTGATCGCCGACGGCGGTCCCTTTCCCTATCACCAGGATGGGGTCGTTTTCGGCAATCGGGAAGGCCGCCTGCCCGAGCAGCCGCGGGGTTTCTACCATGAATACACGGTGGCAACGCCGGGGGCCTCGAACCGCGGCACGCGACGCATCATCACCGGTGGCAGCCCGCCCCTGGTCTACTACTACACCGACGATCACTACGAGACGTTCCGGCGTTTCCAGGCAAGCCCATGAACGCTGACGACGCGAACTACCCCCTGGCCGACGCCGAACAGGCCGGGGTTTTCCTGGTACCGGTGGAAGATTTCACCACGATCGCAGCCTCGGCCAGCGCACTGGGACTGGCCGTGCAACGGATCGACCTGGCCGGCGTCGCCGACAAGCGGGGCCTGCTCGAACGGATCTCCCACGGTCTGCGCTTTCCCCCCGACCTCGGCCGCAACTGGGACGCGCTGAGCGACAGCCTGCGTGACCTGGGCTGGTTGCCGGCCAAGGGTTATGTGGTGCTGGTCGACCATGCCGACCGGCTGCAAGGCCCGATCGAGGACGAATTCCAGACCGCGCTGGACATCCTCGACGAGGCATCGATCAGCTGGGCCGAACAGGGCGTGCCGTTCTGGGTCTTCTCGGCGACGCCCTAGGGAGCCTCTGATCTATTCCGCGCAGGCGTCACCGTTGCTGAAAGCGCGCAGATCGTCGTTGGGTTGGCGAAGGCAGACTGGACGTCTTTCGAGCCAGCCCGACGGGGAGCTGCGCGCTTACAGCAACGGCCCCAACATCTTGTTTTTTATTAAATGATGGGGTGATGTCCAGAAGGCCCGCCTTCTGGACATCATGCCGCCTACGTGGAATAGATCAGAGGCTCCCTAGCGCTCAGCGCTTGTTGCTGGCGACGATATCCGTTGCCAGGTTGCCGGCGATCTCCTTCGATGTGATCGCAACCAGCTGCGGGAAGGCTGCCTGGTAGTTCACGCCATCGGCATTGCTGGTCGCCGGCACGGATTCGCGGGCACGGTAGCTGTGCGAGGACTCCGAGCCACGGGCATTGATGCGGCAACTGGTCGCCAGTTGCATGCTGATCGTGCCCGGTGCCTGGTCGGTATTGACCGCCATGCTGGCCTCGACGTCGCGACAGCGGACGATCAGGTCGGTCGAATACCTGGATTTCAGCTGCTGGCGAAGCTGGGCTTCGACCGCGCCGGAGATCGTCGGCGTCGGCTCGATCTTCACCGAGTGCTCCAGGCCGCTCACCGGCACGATATTGCGCGATTCCTCGACCGTCAGCCACGGCGCATTGGCGGCGACGACATTGTCCATCTGGACCGGAACGCGCGTATTCCCGCCGCAAGCGGTGAGCAGCAGCATGCCCGAAGCGGCAAGCAGATATTTCATTTCAGATTCCCCATCCCCGTAGAACGCGCGAATTTACCGGGCATGGGGGTTTAGAGCAATCGCCGGGCTTCCGCGATGAGGACTGCGTACCGTAGTTTTACCGGGTTCGCCCTACACCCGCCCTTGATACGACCTGTGTCCTGCTAGGGGCTCCTCCCACCGGAGTAGCCGCCATGTCGTCCGTCCAGATGCAGCCCCAGCCTCCCAGCCAGGCCATGCCACTGCGCTACGAGCCCTCGTTCGAGCAATCCGAGGAGGACGAGGCCGGCACCACCGCCGAACTGCTCGACAGCCTGCGCAAGATCAACTCGATCACCTTCAAGGACACCGGCCATGGCCTGCGTTCGGTTCATGCCAAGAGCCACGGCCTGCTGGGCGGGGAATTACGGGTACTGGAGGGTCTGCCCGCGGAGCTGGCCCAGGGTCTGTTTGCCTCCCCAGGCCGGTACCCGCTCGTGCTGCGCTTCTCGACCGTGCCGGGCGACCTGCTCGACGACAGCGTCTCCACCCCACGCGGCCTGGCGATCAAGATCTTCGGCGTACCCGGCGAGCGCCTGCCCGGGAGCGAGGGGGCGGCGACCCAGGATTTCGTGCTGGTCAATGGGCCGGCCTTCGGCGCCCCGGATGCCCGGCATTTCCTGAAGAACCTGAAACTGGTCGCGGCCACCACGGACAAAGGCGAATCCCTGAAAAAGGCATTCTCTGCCCTGGCCCGAGGTGCGGAAAAAGTGGTCGAAAGCTTCGGCGGCAAGAGCCCCACCCTGCTCGCCCTTGGTGGCCACCCGGAAACCCATGTGCTGGGCGAGACCTATTACAGCCAGGCGCCCCTGCTTCACGGGCCCTATATGGTGAAAGTCTCGGTGGCACCGGTGGCGCCCAGCCTGACCGCGCTGACCGGTGCCGAGGTCGACCTGCGCGACAAGCCGAATGGCTTGCGCGAAGCGGTGATCGACTACTTCGCCACGCAGGCCGGCGAATGGGAGGTACGCGTACAGTTCTGCACCGACCTGACGGCCATGCCGGTCGAGGATGCCTCAGCCGTCTGGTCCGAGGACCTCAGCCCCTTCGTGCCCGTGGCACGCATCGTCGTGCCGCCACAGCCGGCATGGAACGATGCCCGCGCAGCAGCGATCGACGACGGCCTTTCCTTCAGCCCCTGGCACGGTATTGCCGCGCACCGTCCGATCGGCTCGATCATGCGGGTGCGCCGGGAGATCTACAACACCATGGCCGAAATCCGCGCGAGGCAGAACGGCCGATTGATCGAGGAGCCATCCTCGCTGGACGCGCTATCGCTTTAGCCACGAGGCAGATAACTTGCATCGCGCCACGGCACGCACCGCGGCGCGACAATCCGTCAGATCACCACGACCGGAATCTTGCCGATGCGCGACTGCCATTCCTTCGGACCGGTCTGGTGCACCGAGGTGCCGGCCGAATCGACCGCGACGGTCACCGGCATGTCCTGCACGACGAACTCGTAAATCGCCTCCATGCCGAGGTCCTCGAAAGCAAGCACGCGAGAGGCCTTGATCGCCTTGGACACCAGGTAGGCCGCGCCGCCGACGGCCATGAGGTAAACGGCCTTGTTGTCGCGGATCGCGTCGATCCCGGCCGGGCCGCGTTCGGCCTTGCCGACCATACCGAGCAAGCCGGTCGACTCGAGCATCTGCCGGGTGAACTTGTCCATGCGTGTCGCCGTGGTGGGACCGGCAGGACCGACCACCTCGTCGCGCACCGGATCGACCGGACCGACGTAATAGATGAAGCGGTTAGTGAAGTCGACCGGCAAGGTCTCGCCCTTGTTCAACATGTCGACCATGCGCTTGTGCGCGGCGTCGCGACCGGTCAGCAGCTTGCCGTTGAGCAGGAGCACCTCACCCGGCTTCCAGCCGGCAACGTCTTCGCGCGTCACGGTATTCAGATCCACCCGACGACCCTTGGACGAATCGTAGGTCAGCTTCGGCCAGTCTTCCAGCGACGGCGGATCGAGGGCGACGGGACCGGAGCCATCCAGAACGAAGTGCGCGTGCCGCGTCGCCGCGCAGTTGGGGATCATCGCCACCGGCAGGTTGGCCGCATGGGTCGGGTAATCCTTGACCTTGATGTCGAGCACCGTGGTCAGGCCACCCAAGCCCTGTGCGCCGATGCCGAGCGCGTTGACCTTCTCGTAGAGTTCCAGACGCAGTTCCTCAGCGCGACTGGACGCACCACGGGCGATCAGGTCGGTGATGTCGATCGGCTCCATCAACGCTTCCTTGGCCAGCAGCATTGCCTTCTCGGCGGTACCGCCGATGCCGATGCCGAGCATGCCAGGCGGGCACCAGCCGGCGCCCATGGTCGGCACGGTCTTCAGTACCCAGTCGACTACAGAATCGGAGGGATTCAACATCGCGAACTTCGACTTCGCTTCCGAGCCGCCGCCCTTGGCCGCGACGATCACGTCGAGCTTGTCGCCCGGCACCACCGACACGTTGATCACCGCCGGTGTGTTGTCGCGCGTATTCATGCGCTTGCCGGCCGGGTCGGCCAGCACCGAGGCGCGCAGCTTGTTGTCCGGATCGTTATAGGCCCGACGCACGCCTTCGTTGCACATGTCCTCGACACTCATGGTGGCGTCGTCCCAGCGCACGTTCATGCCGATCTTCAGGAATACGGTGACGATGCCGGTGTCCTGGCAAATCGGCCGGTGGCCCTCGGCACACATCCTGGAATTGATCAGGATCTGGGCGATGGCGTCCTTGGCCGCCGTCGATTCCTCGCGCTCATAAGCGGCGGCGAGATTCTTGATGTAATCGACCGGGTGGTAGTACGAGATGTACTGCAGGGCGTCGGCAACGCTCTGGATAAGGTCATCCTGCTTGATCGTGGTCATGGCGGCGGCTGGACTCGTGGGGACGGCAAAGATGCCCATTTTAGCGCGGTGCAGCATTTTGCGCTTCG
>DASYLE010000184.1:0-21564 GCA_036009745.1 Luteibacter sp.
AGCCCGAAGCGGCGGGTAATAAAGCGCGCGATGGAGCCGGTGTCATAAACCGTATGGTCGACATGGCCCTTCTTCGCGTACGGCGAAACGACCAGCGCCGGCACGCGCGAGCCCGGTCCCCAGCGATCGGCCTTCGGCGGCGCCACGTGGTCCCACCAGCCGCCGTTCTCGTCGACCGTGATCACTACCAGCATGTTCTTCCATTGCGGGCTCTTCTGCAGCGCATCGATAATCTGGGCGATATGCCGGTCGCCGGTTTCGACATCGGAATAACCGGCATGCATATTGAGATTGCCCTGCGGCTTGTAGAACGCCACCGGTGGCAACTTACCGGCCTCGATATCGGCAAGAAAATGATTGCCGCGCGAGGTCTCGCCGTAACCGCCATCGCGCAAATGCTGCGCGCGCGCCGGCGTACCGGGGGCGAGGCTGGCGAAATAGTTGAACGGCTGGTGATGCACCTGGAAATTGGGCATCTGCGGGAATTCGTTCTCGCCGCCTTCGCCGCGACCGTCGAGCGCGAGCTGCCAGCCACCGGCATACCAGGCCCAGTCGACGCCCTTGGCGCTGAGCATGTCGCCGATATGCTTGTGCACCTGCGGTGGCAAGGTGTTCGGACTGGTCGCGTCGGCGAGTTCCGGATGCTGCGCATCGGTGTTGAGCGCCGGCGAATAAGCCGGGCCCATGGTATTCACCGCCCAGAAATCCGGCGTGACCGTACCGCGCGAATAGAACTGCGGCTTACCGTCCATCGCACTGGCCGGCGACTTGTCGTCGAGCTTCAGCCGGTGGTCGGTCGGGTCGTCGCTCTCCAGTACGGCGATCTGCGCCAGGCCCGGTCCCTTGTCGGCATTTGGCCAGAACGGCGGCTGTGCGGCGATCAGGTACTGGTGGTTGAGGAAGGAGCCGCCGAAGGCGCCCATGAAGAAGTTGTCGCACAAGGTGTACTGGCGCGCGATCTGCCACAGGCGCAGGTTCACCGGCGCATCGCTGTAGTGACCCATGACCATCGCGCCGGTATCGCCCCAGGCGACGAAACCGTCGTTCTTGCCGCCGTTGATCTGCAGCTGGTTCTGGTAGAAGGCATGGATCAGGTCGCGCGTGATCACGCCCTGCGGCAAGGGCTCGCCTTCAGGGGTATGCAACGCGAAAGGCTTGTTCGGCAGGCCGACGATGTCCTTCTCGCCGATCTTGAAGGTCCGATGGTTGACGACCTGCTCATGCGGTACCAGTCCATGCCAGATCGGCGGCAAGGTATCGAAGGGTTTGCCGTCGCGATCGAGCTGCCGGTAATCGTCCGGACCCAAGGTGGCAAGCGGTTTCTCCAGCCCCGGGAAGGCCGGGAACAGGTTATTGAAGCTGCGGTTTTCCGCGTAGATCACCACGACGTTGTGGATGCTTTCCTGCAACGCGTGGTCCAGGTCGGCCGGCGCATTCGCCTGCGCACCGGCGCGCGGCGCGCCGGAGTCCGTCGGCTGGCAACCGCCGACCGCCAGCGCCACGCCGGCCACGGCCATGCCGCCAAGCAGGCGACGACGCGAAGGATCGAGGGGAACATCGTCCGCAGCTTTCTGCGGTTCGTCGAAAGTTTTGTCGGTCATGTACGTCGCGGGGAGAGGGCAGGGACGGCAGCCAAGCATAACGAGGCGTGGCCGCCGAACATACCGTCACTTCACGGCGAAAAGATGACATCGACGGAGTCCTGCGTCACCTGCGCATGTGTTCGGCTGAATTATCTATCGTCGCCAGGAAAGAGAAGTAGGCGTCGATCCGAGCGGAGGCGCCCGACGAATAGTCGAACAATCCTTGCTTCGCCGTATATCGGGAAGCAGGTTCTGCTTGCGCGCTGGGCACCTTCCATGTGCCACGCGAAGGCCGAATGACATTGGCAACGCTGCGCAAAGCGTCCGCCGCACGCGATCCGGCAGCTTTCAGTATTTTCAGGGGGCCCGGCTTCGCAGGCGGATGAACATCCGGTACCGGGTGAGTCGTCATGTTGATCACTGCGCACGATCCGTTCTCGGTTGGTCCGACATGATCTCTCAGTGTCGCGATGCCGGCTGCCAGAAATCGCTCATCGCGCCATCAGAGCTTGTACCCGCGATGGATCGCCACGATGCCGTTGGTCAGGTTGCGCACTTCGACGTGGCCGAAGCCGGCGTGCTGCATCATGCCTTTCAGGGTTTCCTGGTCGGGATGCTTGCGGATCGACTCGGCGAGGTACTGGTAGCTGTCGGCATCGCCGGCGAACAGGCTGCCCAGGCGTGGCAGGATCTTGAAGGAGTGGAAGTCGTAGAGCTTGCTGAATGTTTCGTTCTTGACGCGCGAGAATTCCAGCACCAGCAGGCGGCCACCCGGTTTCAGGATCCGGCACATATCGGCCAGCGCGGTGTCCTTGTCGGTGACGTTGCGCAGGCCGAAGGCGATGGTGATGGCATCGAAGCTGTTGTCAGGGAACGGCAGGGCCTCGGCATTCATCTGCGCCCAGCGGATGCCACCGACCAGGCCGCGGTCGGTCAGGCGGTCGCGGCCGACGCCGAGCATGGCGGCGTTGATGTCACCGACCACCACTTCGCCATCCTCGCCGACCACGGGTTTCAGCAGCGCGGCGATATCGCCGGTGCCGCCGGCCAGGTCGAGCACGCGATCGCCACGACGCACGCCGCTGACGGCGACGAAGTGGCGCTTCCACAGACGATGCACGCCGAAGGACATCAGGTCGTTCATCAGGTCGTAGCTGCGCGCCACCGAAGTAAACACCTGGCCGACCAGCTTCTGCTTTTCGGCGACGGGAACGTCTCGGAAACCGAAATGGGTTTTGGCGTTGGGATCTTGGCTCATGGTCAGTTGCTACCTGTCGATGCTGATGGCGTCATGGCTTGTGACTCTGGTGTTCGGCGGCGACGTGCCGGTCGTGCAGCGATTCACTGGAGTTCTCGCCCGGGTCGGTCGGTGGCCGTGCATCCAGGTCCTTGTCGCTTTCGCCGCCACCGGTGATCTTGAGGATCGAGTGGCGCACTTCGCGGGCCAGGATAATGCGGGCGTCGCGGACCATGTCCTCGAGCGCCTCGGCATAGTCGAGCTTGCCTTCCGGATCGGTCCAGACCACGCGGCGTTCGCGCAGCTTCTGGATGAAACCGCGGAACAGGGCCTTGTCGAAGAACTCCGGCGCCGAAAGTTCGTTGAGCAGGCTCAGGCGTTGCGCGGTCAGCGTGCAGGCGTTTTCCAGCTCACCCGCGGTCAGCGTATGCGGGCCGTTCTTCACCAGGGCGGCGATCGCGATGTAATAGCGCTCGAAGGCCTGCAGCATGCTGCGTGCGATCACGCGCAACTGGTAAGCACCATCGTCCTGGCCTGGGCCACGTTCGAGCAGGCGACCTTCGCCGCCGGATTCGAGCAGGCCGCGACGCACGAAGAAGTCGATGGTTTCCTGCATCTGTTCACCGAAGCCGTCCTCGTCCCAGGGCAGGAACAGCTCGCTCTGGATGAACGGGTAGATGATCCGGCCCAGGCGCAGCACCGAGGCGCGCGACATCCTCCGGTTGTTGAGGAAGCAGCAGGCCACCCACGCTGCAGTGGCATTCAGGTGCAGCACGTTGTTGCGGAAGTACGAAAGCAGCACCGCCTGTTCGCCCTCGGCGACCAGCACATCGCCGAGCGGGTGACGGACGCGACGGATCCAGCCCATCTGCTCGCCGTAGGCGACGATGCCGGGCGGATTCATCGGGGTGACGGTGACGCGGTCGGAGTACGGCAGTTCCGTCATCAGCGCCTTGGTCAGGTCCAGCTGCGCGAGAAGGTCGTTCTCGGCCATAGCGTGCTTCGGCGTCGCCAGCAGGGCAAGCGCGAGCAGGTTGATCGGGTTGACGTCGGCGGCGCGGTTGATATTGATCTGGATGCGTTCGGCGAGGTCGTCGACCGCACCGTTCAGCCACTCGGGCTTGGCGTCGGCCTTGCCGCTGAAGTTGCGCCAGTCCGGCGCGACGGCGTCGAGCATCGGGTTCAGCTCGATTGGCTCGCCGAAATTCAGGGTGACGTGGCCATAACGCTGGCGCAGCACCTTCAGGCCGCGCAGCAGGCCGAGCAACGATTCCTTTTCCTTCGGCTTGCCGGACAGTTCGCCGGCGTACGAGGAACCTTCCATCAGCTTCTCGTAGCCGATATAGACCGGTTGGAACAGCACCGAGCGACGCGGCGCGCGGAGGAAGGCGCGCACGGTCATCGCCAGCATGCCGGCGCGCGGTGCCAGCAGGCGTCCGGTGCGCGAACGCCCGCCTTCTATGAAGTATTCCAGCGGCACGCCGCGGTCGACCAGCTGGGCCAGGTATTCGTTGAACACCACCGAATACAGCGCATTGCCCTTGAAACTGCGACGAAGGAAGAACGCGCCGCCGCGGCGCAGGATCGGCCCGATCACCGGCAGGTTGAGGTTCACGCCGGCGGCGATATGCGGCGGCACCACGCCGGACATGTGCAACTGATAGGACAGCAGCAGGTAATCGGCATGGCTGCGATGACAGGGCACGTAGACCACTTCGTGACCGGGCGCCGCGGCGCGGGCCTTGTCGAAGTGGTGCATGGCGATACCGTCGTAGAGCTTGTTCCAGAAGTTCGACAGCACGAACGAGGTCGAGCGCACCACCGGATGCGAATAATCCGCCGCGATCTCCACGGCAAGCGCCTGGGCCTTGCGCCAGGCCTTGGCGTAGGAGATGTTTTCCTTCTTCGCCTGCGCCGCGATCGCCTCGCGGACCGGCTCGGCATTGAGCACCGCGTCGACCACGGTGCGCCGGTGCGAAAGATCCGGCCCGATCACCGCGGCGCGGATACGCCGGAAATGGGTGCGCAGCACGCGCGCGATCTTGCGTGTCAGCCGTTCCTGGGTGAGCCCGTTCGAATCGTCGATCACCTGTCGTAGCGAGACGGGCGCGGAGAAGTGCACGACGGTGTCGCGGCCATTCAGCAGCAGGGCAAGCATCCGGCGGAAACGGCCGACGACCAGCCAGTTCTCGGCGAACAGCACGCTGAACCAGCCGCTTTCGCGGTTCGGCGCGCGGCCGACATAGATCGATACCGGCACGACCTGGACGTCGCGATCCGGCGCGGCCTCGAGCGTACGGATCAGCTGGCCGAGCGGTTCCTTGGGCAGGCGCGATGGGGTGCGGCCGATGATGCCGCCCTCGCGGCGCGACAGGGCGAACATCGCCCGGCGCCGGCGACCGACCACGTTCAGCGTCTGCATCGGGCTGGGCAGGCCGGCCTCGCGACAGGCGCGCTCGAGGATCAAGGCGTCGGAAATGCCGTCGCGCTCGATCACGTAGCAGACCGGCACATCGGCCGCGAGCAGGGTCGCGGGCTCCGCGGGATCGCGTTTGAGCCTGACCCAGGGTTCGAGCAGGCGCCCCAGCAGGTTGAACCACCAGGGGATGCGCGTGCGATTGGCGGGCAGATCCGCGCTCATAGAAGTTTCCGGCATCTGCCCATTGTAAGTCAGCGGGCGCTCGAACCGGCCGTCGCCACCGGCGAGCCGGCCGGCAGGGCGGCGCTGGACGCCGGAACCGGCGCCGGTTCCGGCGCCAGCCGGCCATGCGCGGCGCGTACACGGGTGATCAGGTCATTGTCGTACCAGTGTCCGTCCAGTTTGATCATGGTGACCTCGGTGGCCAGCCGCGTGCCAAGCAGGACGTAGTGGATACGCAGGTGGGCGCTGCTGTCGCTGGCTTCCAGGGTTTCCACGGTCGCCGAGTCGAAACACTGGTCCAGCGACAGGCCATAAACGGCGAGCAGGCGTTTCAGGCCTCCCCAGGCTTTGCCGTACTGGACCAGGCTGGCGTTGAAATCCAGGGCCCGCATCTGGTCGAGCGTGCCCGGTTGCAAGGATCGCGCGGTGTCGGTGAGCGCGGCGATAGCCTGCCGCGCCTTGTCCTGGTCGCCCCAGGGCACCTGCTGCACCCAGGTGGCGACGACGGCCAGGATGTCGCGCACCTGCTGTTTTTCGACATGGGTCAGCTGTTTCGTCTGGTCGATCGCGGTCAACGCCATCGACTGGAAGATGCCCGCCATCAGCGGCATCTGGTCGCGGTATTCCTTGTCGTACTGGAGCAGCTTTGGCCGGATCTCGACGAAGAGCTTCTTTTCCGCGTCCGGTTCGGTGAGCTGATGCATGGCATCGGCGTACTTCGCGCGGTCCTCGTCGGTGACCGGGTCGGCCTCCGGATCCGTGCGGGTCCAGTCCTGGCGCAGGTGCTGGTAGTCGGCAGGGGGCAGCGCCTGTTTCCAGAAGTCGGCGAAGCGGCCTTCATGCAGCGGGGGCAACAGGGCCAGGGCAGCGTCTTCGGGCGATCCGGCCGTGTCGGTGGGTGCCTCGTGTTTCTTGCTGCAACCGGCGAGCAGCGCCACGCCGAGCGCGAGCGGCCACAGCAAGCGGAAACGGGTACGGCGCATGGACGATCTCATGGGGGGACAACGCGTGGCGCTCAATATAAGCGCGGGCCAGTAAAGAAAAACCCCACGGACTCAAGGTCTCGCGGGGTTGTCCGGCCCGAAGCCAGAAAGGGAAATGCCCTTGCCCGCGTACTTTTGGGTCGGCGGGTTTCGGCGAGCGAGATCATAATTGCCCTACAAACCTAAGGCAACACATTAATTTTACGACGATAACTTATTGATTTTATTAATTAGACCGAAGCGTCTCGATCTTCTTCGTGCGCCGTTCCTCGCGCGACAGGTCATGGTCGTTGCCATACAGCGCCGATTCCCACGAACCGTAGGTCGCATTCGGCAACACGAACCAGCGTTCGCCGATCCAGTCCGCGTACGGTGCCATGACCTTCTCGCGACCGTCGGCGGTATTGGCCAGGACGCTGACGAAATCGCCGATCTGGTCGCCGAACTGCATCAGCACGCGGTATTTGCTGGCGACCAGCTGGCGCCGGCAACCTTTTTCCGTGCCGACCTGTTCGCAACCCTGGACGAAGGTGCCCAGGCCCAGGAAGGACTCCGGTCCGGCGACCGGGAAACCGGCCTTGCGCAGGTTGGCCAGGGTCGGCGCATCCAGGTCCTTGGCCCGGTTGGAGATATAGATCACGGCAATGCCGTGCTCGGCGGCGAAGCGGGTGAAGGCCAGCGCGCCGGGCATCGGCTTGGCGATCGCTTCCTTGCACCAGGCGGCCCAGTCGGCCTCGTTGAATTCGCCGCCGCTGCGGATCAGCCGGGCCTGGTAAGGCGAATTGTCCAGCACGGTCTCGTCGATATCGAGGACCACGGCCGGCTTCAAGCCCTTAAGGGCAGGTGCTGCCTCGCGGTCTTCCTTCGCCAGCGCGTCCCAGCGCGGATCCTTCTTCGCCGCCAGCAACCGCTCCTGCGCGTCGCGGAAAGCCTGGCGGTAGATCAGGTCGTGCTCGATCGCGTTCTGGCTCCAGGCCACGGCATTGAGGTTGTCGTCGGCGGACGGGCCGGCTGGCGCGGCAACCGCTATCGGCGCGGCAGGGGCTGCGGTCGGCTGGTGCGTGGCACCGGCGGCACAGCCGGCGAGGAACAGCGTGGTCGCGAGGGCGACCGGCAACAGCTTCGACATGAAAACCCCTTGATACGCGGATGAGCGCGCGAGCATCGCCGAAGTTTACGACACGGCGTTGACTGATGGGTCTGGCAAGATGGCGAGGTGGTCTGACAGACTGCCGCCCACCCAAGTCACGGACGCACTTATGGATGTCTTAGCCAAGCCGTCGCCGCGTGCGGTCTTGATCGCCAGTTACCTGACTGCCGCGCTGGGTTTGTGGCTGATCCTTTACCTGCGTCTGTTGCCGGGACTGTTGGCGGGCCTGCTCGTATACGAACTGGTGCAGGCCGTCGTCCCGCTATGGGGCCGGCGTATTTCCGGCGACCGTGCCCGCGCGCTTGCCGTGGCCTTGATCGGCATCGTCGTGGTCGGCCTGTTGATCCTGTTGATCCTCGGTGCGATCAGCTTCTTCCGCAGCGAACTCGGCGACCCGATGGACCTGTGGCAGAACAAGCTGATGCCCCTGGTCGAGCGCGCACGCCAGCAGCTGCCGGCGTCGATCGTCGACCGTCTGCCGGACAGCGTGGACGACCTGCGCATCACCGCGATGGACTGGATGCGTACGCATGCCGTGGAATTGCAACTGGCCGGCAAGGAAGCGGCGCGGATCTTCGTGCACATCCTGATCGGCCTGGTGCTGGGCGCGATCGTTGCGCTGAGCCGCGCACGCCCGGCGCACCAGGTCGGGCCGTTCGCGTCGGCGTTGTCACAGCGTTGCGCGCGGCTGGCCGAGGCCTTCCACAACATCGTCTTCGCCCAGCTCAAGATCTCGGCGCTGAATACCGCGTTCACCGCGATTTTCCTGCTTGGCGTGCTGCCCCTGCTCGGCATCCACATGCCGCTGGCCAAGACCCTGGTGATCGTCACCTTCGTCGTCGGCCTGCTGCCGGTGATCGGCAACCTGTTGTCGAACACGGCGATCACCATCGCGGGCCTGTCGGTCTCGCTGGGGCTCGGCGTGGCCGCCCTGGTCTTCCTGATCGTGATCCACAAGCTGGAGTATTTCCTCAATGCGCGCATCGTCGGCACCCAGATCCGCGCGCGCGCCTGGGAACTGCTGATCGCGATGCTGGTGTTCGAAGCCGCGTTCGGCCTGCCGGGGCTGGTGGCCGCGCCGATTTACTACGCGTACCTGAAGAGTGAGCTGGAAGCGCAGCGTTTGATCTGATCTTCATCCCCGCTCCTCGAAGGTAGGCGCCATGCAGACCACATTGGAAAGCCATCGCAACGTCCGATATGCCAGTTTCCTGCTGGCGCTCACGGGCCTGTTCGGCATCCTCTGGCTGCATCTGCTGTCCGCCTTGCTCGCCGGTCTGGTGGTCTACGAGGTCGTCGAGGTGCTGACGCCGCTGCTGCGCCGGTGGGTGCCCGAGCGCGCGCGGCTGATCGCGGTCGCGGTGATCAGCGCGGTGGTGGCCGCCCTGGTCATCCTGCTCGTCGCCGGTGCCATCAGCCTGTATCGGCGCGAAGTCGGCGACACCCATCAACTATGGGACAAGCTGATGCCGTTGCTGGAAAAGGCGCGCCAGCAATTGCCGGCCTTCGTCACCGCTTACCTGCCGGACAGCGTGGGCGAGTTGCGCCTGGCCGCGTTCGATTTCGCGAAACGGCATGGCGGCGGCCTGCGCCTGGCTGGCACCGGCACGGCGCGCGTGTTCGCGCATATCATCATTGGCCTGGTCCTCGGCGCGATCATCGCGCTGGAGCACGGTCGCGGTATCGTTTCCGAACGTCCGCTGGCGCGCGAGCTGTCCGCGCGCTGCCGCCGGCTGGCCACGGCCTTCCACAACATCATCTCCGCGCAGATCAAGATTTCGGCGATCAACACCGTGCTCGCCGCGGCCTTCCTGCTGGTCGCCCTGCCGATGTGGGGGATCGACGTACCCCTGGCCAAGACCCTGGTGATGATCACCTTCCTCACCGGCCTGCTGCCCGTGGTCGGCAACCTGATCTCCAACACCCTGATCACCATCGTCGCGCTGTCCGTATCGCTATGGGTCGGCGTCGCCGCGCTGGCCTTCCTGATCGTGGTGCACAAGCTGGAGTATTTCCTCAACGCGCGCATCGTCGGCGGGCAAATCCGGGCGAGGACCTGGGAACTGCTGGTGGCGATGCTCGCTTTCGAGGCGGCGTTCGGATTGCCGGGGTTGATCGCCGGGCCGATTTATTACGCATGGTTGAAGAGCGAGCTCGAGGCGGAGCGGTTGATCTGAAGGCGGAAACACCCTTGTGGGAGCGAACCCTGTTCGCGAGTCCTTTGAGGCTGTGACTCACCCGATGGCGAGCTCTGGAAAGTCACGGCTCCAAAGGACTCGCGAACAGGGTTCGCTCCCACAACAGCGCGCCTACTTCGCGGCCAGCATGGCGGCGATCTTCGCCATATGGGATTGCGCTGTCTCGCGTACCACGATCGCATCCGCCTCCGGGTCCTTGCCGTCCCAGTGCAGGTCGTCCTGCGGCAGTTCCTGCAGGAAGCGGCTGGGTTCGTTCGACAGCACCTCGCCGTATTTACGCGTACGTGCCGAGAACGACAGCGTCAGCAATTCCTTGGCGCGGGTGATGCCGACGTACATCAGGCGGCGTTCCTCATCCAGCCGACCTTCGTCCAGTGAGCCGTCGTGTGGCAAGGTGCCGTCTTCGCAGCCGACGATGAAGACGAAGCGGAATTCCAGGCCTTTGGCCGAATGCAGGGTCATCATGCGGATCGCGTTGCCGGGGTCGTCGCGGTCGGCATGGCTGAGCAGGGCGAGCTGGGCGGCAAGATCGCCGGCGCGGCTGCCTTCCTTCTGCATCGCACGGAACCAGTCGGCCAGTTCGCGCAGGTTGCCGAGCTTGCGCTCCCTGGTGACCGGGTCGGGCGTGGTCGCGGCGATCTGCGCGGCATAGCCGGTGCGTTGCAGGATGGTCTCGACCAGTTCGGCGGCGGGCTGGTAGTTCGCCGCGCTGCGTAGTTCGTCGAGCAGGTGGGTGAACGAGGCCAGCGCCGAGGCCGGTCGCGGCGACAGCGATTTCAGCACGGTGTCGCTGCGCGCGGCGTCGAGCAGCGAGGTATGTTTCGACTGCGCCATCTGGCCGAGCTTCTCCAGGCTGGTCGCACCGATCTCGCGCTTGGGCACGTTGACCACGCGCAGGAAGGCGGCGTCGTCGGTCGGGTTGGCCAGCAGGCGCAGGTAGCAGAGCAGGTCCTTCACTTCCTGGCGATCCAGGAAGGAAAGCGCGCCACTCAGGTGATACGGGACCTTGGCCAGACGCAGGGCTTTTTCCAACGGTCGCGCCTGGAAGTTGCCGCGGTAGAGGATGGCGAAATCGTGCCAGCGCGCCTTGTCCTTGTACTTTTCCTGCAGGCTGGTGGCGATCGCGGCGACGCGCTCGGCCTCATGCTCGTTGTCCTTGCATTCCAGCACGCGGATCGGCGGACCTTCGGGATGGTCGCTCCAGAGTTTTTTCTCGTGGACGTGCGGATTGTTCGCGATCAGCTTGTTCGCCGCGCGCAGGATGCGCTTGCCGCAGCGGTAGTTCTGCTCGAGCTTGATGACCTTGAGGTTCGGCCAGTCGCGGCCGAGCTGGTCGATGTTCTCGGGGTTCGCGCCGCGCCAGGCGTAGATGCTCTGGTCGTCGTCGCCGACGCAGGTGATCCGGCCGCGTTCGCCGGTCAGTGTCTTCAGCAGCCGGTACTGGGCGTCATTGGTGTCCTGGTATTCGTCGACCAGCAGGTAACGCAGGCGCTCCTGCCAGGCCATGCGCGCATCGGCGTCCGCCTCGAGGATACGCAGCGGCAGGCGGATCAGGTCGTCGAAGTCCACCGCGTTGAAGGCGGCGAGGCGCTGCTGGTACATGTCGTAGATCGTTGCCGCCTCGATTTCGCGCGGACTGCGCGCGGCGGCCATGGCTTCCTCCGGGGTCAGGCCGGCGTTCTTGGCGCGACCGAGCAGGGAGCGCAGGCCATTCAGGACCTCGGGCTTGACACCCTTGGGCGACAGTTCCTTGACGATATTGCCGCTGTCGTCCGCGTCCAGCACCGAGAAACCGCGACGCAGGCCGGCGCGTTCGTGCTCGATCTGCAGGAATTTCAGGCCGAGCGCATGGAAGGTGCACACAGTCAGGGCCTTGGACGCCTCCTCGGAGATCAGCTTGCCGACGCGCTCGCGCATCTCCTTCGCGGCCTTGTTGGTGAAAGTGATCGCAGCGATCTTCTCCGGCGCCAGGCGGCGGCGCGCGATCAGGTGCGCGATTTTCTCGGTGATCACGCGGGTCTTGCCGGAACCGGCACCGGCGAGCACGAGGAGCGGGCCGTCGCAATATTCGACCGCCGCGTGTTGTTGCGGATTGAGCATGGTGTGGAGTCGCAGGTCGAAACGAGGCACGCCGGCGGCGCGAGCGGCGATGGTAGCAGAGCCCGCGGCTGGTCATAATCGGTGGATGTGCCGCTCGGGCGGCGTCGATGTATCCGGGGGAAGCGATGGCGGACGTGGGGACGGACGAACAGTGCGATGTGCTGGTGATCGGCGGGGGACCGGCGGGGAGTACCGCGGCGGCCCTGCTGGCGCGGCGTGGCTACAAGGTGATCGCGCTGGAGAAGGCCCATCATCCGCGTTTCCATATCGGCGAGTCGCTGCTGCCGATGAACCTGCCGGTGTTCGAGCGGCTCGGCGTGCTGGACAAGGTCAAGGCGATCGGTGTGTTCAAGCCGGGCGCCGACTTCGAGTCGGACGCCGAGCGCGGCTACAACACGTATGCGTTTTCGCGCGCGATCGGCAACAGCCCACCGCATGCCTACCAGGTGTGGCGCCAGGATTTCGACAAGATGCTGTTCGACCATGCGGGCGAATGCGGCGCGGATATACGTGAAGGTTCCGAAGTGCTGGCCGTCGAACAAGTCGGCCCGCGCGACTCGCGCATTGACGTCGCCGCTGACGACGGTCGCCGCTACCGCGTGCAGGCCCGCTACGTGGTCGATGCCAGTGGCCGCGACGCCTTCCTGTCCGGCAGGAAGAAGCTGAAGAAGCGCAATCCCGCACACCAGAGCGCGGCGATCTTCGGCCATTTCCGCCATGCCGAATTCCGCGCCGGCGAGGATGCCGGGAATATCAGCATCTACAACTTCGAGCATGGCTGGATGTGGATGATCCCACTGCCCGATGGCGTGATGAGCGTGGGCGCGGTGTGCCGGCCGGATTACCTGAAACAGCGCAAGGGCCGCGGCGTACCCTTCCTGATGGAAACGTTGCAGGCCAATCCGGCGCTATGGAAGCGCCTGGAAAACGCGACCCTGATCGACGACGAGATCCGCGTCACCGGTAACTATTCCTACGATTCGACCGCGATGGGCGGTCCCGGCTGGGTGCTGGTCGGCGATGCCTTCGCCTTCCTCGACCCGGTATTTTCCTCGGGCGTCTACCTGGCCATGAGCGGCGCGGAGCAGGCGGTCGAGGTGGTGGACCGGGCCTTGCGCGAGCCGCGCAGCGAGGCGGCACTGCAGAAGCGTCTGGAAAAACGCCAGCGCGCCGGCATGAAGCGCTTCGGCTTCTTCATCTACCGCTTCAATGGCCCGGTGATGCGGCAGATGTTCCGCCAGCCGCGCAACACCTTCAAACTCGAACAGGGCGTGATCTCGATGCTGGCCGGCGACGTCTTCGACTCCTGGCCGGTATGGCTGCGCCTGCAGGTATTCCGCGTGGTCTACGCGTTCTGCGCGCTGCGTGATTTCAAGCGCTGGAATGCGGAGCGCAAATACAGGCTGGGGCAGGCGAGGTCGCAATTCACCGGGGGCACCACCCCGCTGGACAAAGCCTGACTGTGGGGGCGCACCCTGTGCGCGAGTCCTTTGAGGCCTTGACTCTCCCGGTCGCCGGCTCTGGAAAGTCACAGCTCCAAAGGACTCGCGCACAGGGTGCGCTCCCACAAGGCTGTATCATCCCAGGTCACGTCCGGAACGCACCATCATGGCCAAGCTGTATTTCTATTATTCGGCAATGAATGCCGGCAAGACCACCACCTTGCTGCAGAGCGCGCATAACTACCACGAGCGCGGCATGCGCACGCTCATCCTTACCCCCGCGCTGGACGACCGCTTTGGCGACGGCGTGGTGGCTTCGCGGATCGGGCTGAAGGCCCAGGCGATGCGCTTCGCCCCCGATGAGGACCTGTTCGGCCTGGTCGAGGCGGATATCGCGCGCCGCGGCCCGCTGCATTGCGTGCTGGTCGACGAGGCGCAGTTCCTCGGCAAGTCCCAGGTCTGGCAACTTTCCGACGTGGTCGACCGGTTGAATATCCCCGTGCTCGCCTACGGCCTGCGCACGGATTTTCGCGGTGAACTGTTCGAGGGCAGCCGCTACCTGCTGGCCTGGGCCGACAACCTGGATGAGATCAAGACGATCTGCCATACCGGCCGCAAGGCGACCATGGTCGTGCGCGTGGATGCCAATGGCCGCGCGGTCACCGAAGGGCCGCAGGTTGAGATCGGCGGCAACGACCGCTATGTCTCCGTCAGCCGCGCGGAATTCAAGAAGATTACCGCCGGCGAAGGCCGTATCGAGCTGCAGCAGTCCGTGCTGCCGCTCGGTGAAGCCTGATAACCCCACCAAGGATCCGCCATGACCGATAACCAGACCGCCGAATGGCCCCGCCCGTACTGGCAACCCAGCGATGAAGACGCGCTCATGCTCTTCTTCGTGTTTGGCTCCTTCGCCGAGGACCTGGCCATTCCCGCCGCGCAATATGGCAGCCCTGGCCTTCCGCAAGGTGTCGAGCTGAATCGTTACCAGAACGTAGTGCTGGCGAAGTGGGAAGGTTATCCGCTGGATGGCGCGCTTGGCGACGTGTTGCGTGAAGACAGCCCCGAGGCGTACGCCGCCGCAAAGGCGGCGCCCCATGTGCTGGTCATTCGCGGCCTGATTCCGGACGGTCCCGCGCTCGACTACCTGCGTGACACGGTCGGCGTGGTCGCCGCGCTGACCGATGTCGGTGCCCAGGCCATCGTCGATCCGCAGATCCTCAGCCTGTTCTCCGCGCAGGAATGGCGCGAGCATTATCTGGTCGCCGGCGGCGCGCCGCCGCGCAACCATGTGCTGATCCTCTGCAGCGACGAGGAGATCGCCAACCATTCATGGGTGCGCACCCGTGGCATGCGCAAGTTCGGCCGCCCCGATATCAGCCTGACCCATGTCCCGACCCGCGAAGTCGACCGCGCCGGCGCACTCGCCGAACGCCTGGTCGAACTGCAGTCGCTCGGCGCGCATTTCGAGGACGGCCAGGTCGTCGAAGTCGATGGCGTTCCCGGTGGTTTGACTGTCCATGCCGACGGCAACCGTGACGATCCGCGCTTCAACAACTCGCACGTCGAGATGCGCTGGCCGGATTAGGCATGGTCATGGATCACTGCGAAGACCTGGCTTTCCGGATGCCTGTTTTGCTCTGAGCTTTGCTTCAAGTGCGGCATGCACATCAACAGCATCGAAGTAGACACCCGTTCTGCGGCTGTCTTCCCGCGACTTCAGTGCACGGGTGAGGAATTCGTTCCGAGATGCCAGGTGCCGGGCTGCATGCCCAGTGTCGGGATGGGCGTAGTCAGGTGGGCTGGCTAAGTGTTTCATCGGTTTCTAACTCTGGCAGCGCTGGCAGAAGAACGATGCGCGCTGCCCGAGCACAATCGACCGGATGGGCGTGCCGCAGGTCTTGCACGGTTCGCCGGCGCGGCCGTAGACGGCCAGTTCCAGGAAGAAATAGCCGGGGGCGCCGTCCGGGTTGAGGAAGTCGCGTAGCGTGGTGCCGCCGCGTTCGATGGCGTAGGCGAGGATGCGTTTGACCTCGGCGGCCAGGCGGGCGTATCGCGCCCGCGACACGCTGCCGGCTTTGCGGCGGGGGTCGATGCCGGCGGCGAACAGGGCTTCGCTGGCGTAGATATTGCCGACGCCGACGACGATCGCGTTGTCCATCAGGAAGGTTTTCACCGCGGCGCTGCGGCCGCGCGATGCGTGCCAGAGCACGTCGCCATCGAAGTCGTCCGAGAGCGGCTCGGGACCCAGTGCCGCGAGCAGTTCATGGGTTTCGCCCAGCGGTTGCCATAACAGCGAGCCAAAGCGACGCGGGTCGGTGAAACGCAGCACGCGCCCGGAGTCCATGACCAGGTCGACATGGTCGTGCTTGCCGATCGGCGTGTCGCCGGGCAGGACGCGGAGCATGCCGGACATGCCCAGGTGCAGCAGGGCGCTGCCGATCGCCGTGTTCAGCAACAGGTACTTGGCACGGCGTTCGACCGAATCGATCCGCTGGCCGGGCAGCAGTTCGGCGATCTCGGCGGGTATCGGCCAGCGCAGGTCGGCGCGGCGCAGGGTCACCGCGTCGACGCGCCGGCCTTCCATATGCGGGGCGATGCCGCGGCGGGTCGTTTCGACTTCGGGAAGTTCAGGCATGGCGCAAAGATGGGGCGTTCCGGTCGCGCCCGCAAGCGCCGCTACAGGCTCTTCGTGCGCGGGGCGCGGGGCATGGCGCCATCGGGGATGAAACCGATGCGGTTGTCGACGCGGACATAGCGTTGCTGGCCGACCGCGGCCAGATCGCCGTATTCGACACGCCGGCCGTCAAGGGTCAGCATCGCCGCGGGTGGCGAGAGGCCGATCTTGTCAGCCTCGAACTCGCCGGCGCTGCGCCATTCACGCACGGGTGTTGCGCCAAGGGCCGCCATTTCATCCACCCAGCCGTCGTCGACCGGGGCCTGCGTGGATGCGTCGCGCCAGTGGCCGTCATGTTTGACGAAGTGCAGCGGCGCGGCACCACGGAAAACGACCTGCAGATCGTCGACGGCCTTCGCCGGCGGTAGCAGACGATGCTCACCCGCCTCGTGGTTGTCGCTGTGGACCTGCCAGCCGACCGCGCCGCCAAGGGCGACCACGATCGCGACGAGCACCAGGCGCTGACGGACGACGCGACGCATCAGCGCTTCCGCCGCCGCCAGGCGATACCGAGCCCCAGGCCGAGCAGGATCAGCGGCACGCCGATCAGGAAGCCGAGCGTATTGGCGTTGAGCATGCCCTGGGTCAGGTGTACGACGCGATCGGGTGCCCCTCGTGAAGGCATGTCGACCAGGGCGTCGTCGCCGAGCAGCCAGTCGAAAACGCGTTCACCCAGTGCACGATTGCCACCATTGCCGACGTAGGTGTTGGACAGGAAATCGCCATCGCCGATGACGACCGCGCGCTGTTCGCTCTTGTCGGGACTGGGTGACAGACGATTGAGGGCGAAGCCGAAATCCAGCGGCCCCTTCAGTTCGCCGGCGGCCACGTTGTACTGGATCGTGCTCGGCTTGTCGTTGTCGATGCCACCGAAGGCGGTCCAGCTCTGCGTACTGCTGCGCAGGAAGGGCACGACGGCCCAGTCGTGTTCGCTGACCTGGGCCAGCGCCGCGGTCTGCGGGAACAGGGTGGTCAGGCGGAAGCCCCGGGTGATCGCGTGCACCGGGTAATCGCCGGTGGTAAGCATGCGTGGATCGGCCAGGCCAAGAGCCGTGCCCTGGCCATCGACCAGCACGCCCGGCAACACACGCACGCCCAGCGCATCGGCCAGCGGCGCGGTGCCGAAATCGTCGTTGCCCGGCTCGGTCAGCCAGAGCAGGTTGCCGCCGGCATGCACGTAGTCGACCAGGGCATGCACGGCGCCGGCCGGCAAACCAGCCAATGGGCTGGCCAGGACGACCAGGTCCGTATGTTCGGGAACGCCGGTGACCTGGCTGAAATTCAGCGGCACCGCGCGCAGGCCGCGCGCTTCGAGCTGGGCCACGAAGGTGCCCATGTCGGCATTGGCCTTGCCGTCGGCCTGGCGCTCGCCGTCGCCACTGACGAAGGCGACGATGCGTTCGCCGCCGCGGGCAAGGCGCTCGAGTGCGTTGGTGAGCGTGCGCTCGACCAGCATGTCATCCACCCGCTGCTCGCGGTCGTGGTAACGGATCAGCAGGGCACCATCGACGGTGATGCCTTTCGCGCGCATCGCCGCCGGGTCGGTGGTCGGGTCGACGAAGCGCAGGGTGAGGTCGGGCTTGGCGCGACGATAGCGTTCCAGCGCCGCGGCGATTTTCTCGCGCAGGTCGCCGCCGGGACTGGCGTAGCTGACGATTTCGACCGGGCCCTGCAACGTCGCGAGCACGGCCTCGCTGGCCGGCGACAGGCTGGCGCGCGCGCCGGCGCTCCAGTCGCTGTAGTGCGCATAGCGCGAGGTGAGGTAGCCGACGCAAGCGACCGCGAAGATCAGGGCAAGCGCGAAGAACCAGCGATCGAGGCGACGCATCAGCGCTGCTCCCTGTCGGCTGCCAGCCGGCGCGAGGCCAGCAACAGGGCGAGCACGGTGATCAGGACGAACCAGGCGATGTCGTTCGTGCCCACCAGTCCGCGCAGCATCGGCTGCAGATGGGAGCTCAAGGCCAGCCAGTCGACGAAACCGCCACTGACGCCGGCCATTTCGGCGCCGCGGTTCACCGTCCACAGGGCAAGCGTGACAATCAACGCGGCCGCGGCAGCCAGCGCTGCGTGCGCGGTGAAGGCCGAGCAGGCCAGGCCGATCGCGGCCAGCGTGGCCAGCATCAGGGCAACCCCCAGCGTGGCCGCGGCCAGCTTGCCCCAGTCCAGTTCGGTCGAGGTGGCCAGCATCAGCGGCATGGCCAGGGCCAGCAGCAACCACAGCAGCAGCCAGGCCAGGATCGCCAGGTACTTGCCGAGGACAATGCGCGACGCCGGCACGCCGGCGGCGAACAGCAGGGGCAGGGTGCCGGCACGGCGGTCGCCGGCCAGCACGGACATGGTCAGCAGTGGCACGACCAGGAAGGCCAGCTTGGCCAGTTCGGCCAGGTGCGGGATGGCGACCAGGTCGGTGAAGCCCGGCGCGTCCGCCTGCCCGGCCAGCTTCACCTGGATCGCCATGAAGCCGCCCAGCGACAACGAATAGGTCCAGGCCAGCCAGGCCACGGTGAGCGCGGCCAGGGTCCAGGCCAGCGGCTTGACCGTCAGCCGGCGCCACTCCAGGCGCATCACGGCCAGGGTGCTCATGCCGTCACCCCGGTGGCGATCGCGAAGAAGGTTTTTTCGATGGCCTGGCTGTCGGCATCGCCGCGCAGGGGCGCATCGTGGCGCAGCTTGCCCTCGTGCAGGATCGCCACCCGGTCGCAGACCGCGGTGACCTCGGCCAGCACATGGGTGGACAGGATCACGGCGCAACCGGCGGTCGCGCGCTCGCGAATCAGGGTGCGGAGCTGGACGACCTGGACCGGATCGAG
Organism: Luteibacter sp.; assembly: GCA_036009745.1. GTDB lineage: Bacteria > Pseudomonadota > Gammaproteobacteria > Xanthomonadales > Rhodanobacteraceae > Luteibacter. Next base: position 18,819 of record DASYLE010000184.1, read on the forward strand.
TGCATTGGCCGGTTCGTCGAGGATGATCAGCGGTGGCTGGTGGACCAGGGCACAGGCCAGGCCGAGCCGCTGGCGCTGGCCTTGCGAGAGCACGCCGGCGAGCCGGCGGGACAGGTCGCCCAGCTGCAGGCGTTCGATGATCGCCGCCACGGCGGTGTTCAAGCTCGGGCCACGCAGGCCACGCAGCTGCCCGGTCGCGACGAGATGTTCGCTGACGGTGAGTTCGGGCCATACCGGGGCGTTTTCCGGCAACCAGCCCAGTTTTCGCGCTGCCAGTTCCGGCCGTTCAGCGAAATCCTCGCCGTCCAGGAGGATCCGGCCGCCATCGGGCAACAACGCGCCGGCAATCATGTTCAGCGTGGTCGACTTGCCCGCGCCATTGACGCCGAGCAGTCCCAGCACCTGTCCCCGCTCCAGGGACAGCGAGAGCCCGTCCACGGCCAGCCGGCCGCTACGGCGCCGGCTGACGCCGTCAAGCTGTAACAAGGGGGCGGGCATCATCCGGCGAGGACGCCAGGCGCCGGCGAAGGCCGGCTAGCCGAGTGGACCTGAACGCGCGGGGGGTGGGAGGCGGGAGCAATCATTGCGCGATTGTCGGGGCGTCCCCATTTTCATACAACCTGTGCGTTCACATTTCCGCGGCAAAACATGCTGGCGGGTATGGACTTCCGGCAGCTAGACTGCCATCACCTGTATTCCTAATCACAGCGCGGTTTCCTAAATGCTCGATACCCTGCTCAACTTCCTGGCCAATGGCCTGACCGGCGCAAGCTGGGTCGGCATGCTGGTCTATGTGTTGGTAGTCACCCAGCTGACCATCTTTACGGTGACGCTGTACTACCACCGCAGCCAGACGCATCGCGGCGTGGATTTCAACCCGGTCCTGAACGGTTTCTTCCGTTTCTGGGGCTGGCTGACCACGGGCATGGTCGTGAAAGAATGGGTGGCCGTGCACCGCAAGCACCACGCCAAGGTCGAGACCGAGGACGATCCGCATAGCCCGCAGATCTACGGTATCAAGAAGGTCTTCTTCGACGGCGTTGGCCTGTACCGCGATGCCTGCGAGAACAAGTCCGACATGGACCAGTACGGCCGCGGCACCCCTGGCGACTGGTTCGAGCGCAAGCTGTTCGGCGCCCACCCGTACTGGGGCCCGACCCTGATGGCCTTCATCGACCTGGCGCTGTTCGGCGTGATCGGCATGCTGATCTGGGCCGTCCAGATGGTCTGGATCCCGTTCTGGGCCGCCGGCTTCGTCAATGGCATCGGCCACTGGTGGGGTTACCGCAACTTCGAAAGCTCGGACACCGCGACCAATATCTCGCCGTGGGGCTTCTGGATCGGCGGCGAAGAGCTGCACAATAATCACCATGCGTTCCCGAGTTCGGCCAAGTTCGCCCTGCGCAAGTGGGAGTTCGACATCGGCTGGGCGACGATCTGCATGCTGCGCGCGGTCGGCCTGGCCAAGGTCCTGCGCGTCGCGCCGACCCTGAACATCCGCCCGAACGTCAACCTGCCGGACGCCGAAACGCTGAAGGGCGTGCTGACCCACCGCTTCCACGCGACCACCGACTACTACCGCAACGTCATCCTGCCGACGCTGCGCGAAGAAGCCGGTCACGCTGGCGAGAGCATCAAGTCGGTCCCGCTGCGCTTCCGTCGCGCGCTCGCCGATGGCGGTCGCTGGCTGGACAGTGAAGGTCGTGAACGCATGCAGGCGATGATGGCCAAGCGCCCGACCCTGCGTACCGTCTGCGATTTCCGCGCTCGCCTTGCCGAACTGATGGACCAGCGCGGTGCCGACCAGGCACTCAAGGGCCTGCAGCAGTGGATCCACGAAGCCGAGCAGAGCGGTATCCGCGTCCTGCAGGACTTCGCGGTACGCCTGAAGGGCTATTCCGCCGCCGGTGCCTGATCCTGCTTTATAGCGTTACCGAAAAGGCCCGCCTCATGGCGGGCCTTTTCTTTGGTGTCGATCACGTGCTGCGCTGTTGCAGCAGCGCATTCGTTGCCTCCAGGTCCCTGACGTCGATATTGCCGGCTGTCTGTTTCAATAGAAGGCTGTCGAGGATGAACTGGTGGCGGGCGAGCGAATGCTCTCTTTGCGCCCGTGCAAGATTCTGCTGGGCGATCAGGAGATCGACCATGGTTCGGCTGCCGACGTCGACGCCGGCCTGGGTTGCTTCGCGGGCACTCCGCGCTGACATCACCGCGGCTCGTGTCGCCCTGACCTTGTCGATGCCGGCGACGGCCGAGCGGAAATAGTTCAGTGTGTCTCGCACGACGCCGCGGCGTGTCGCCTCCAGCGAATGCTGTGTCGCGTTGCGCTGATGGCGCGACTGGCGGACACGGGACTGGGTGGCGCCGCCGGAATAGATGGGAAGGTCCAGTGCCAGGCCGACTTTGCTCTGGCCGCGGCCGTTGTTGCGTGGGGGGCTGCCGACGCCGCTCTGTTTCTCGAACCACGTGGTGTCCTTCCCGTAGATCGCACTGGCCTCAAGGGTCGGCAGATGGCCGGAACGGGCGACGGCGATGCCATGCCCGACCGATTCCACGGTGAAGTGTGCGGCGGCGATCGTCGGGCTGGTCTGCACCGCGATGTCGACCCACGCCCTGGCGTCGTTCGGCGAAGGCGGATCCATCGGCAGGTCTTCGCGCAGCTTCTTGAGGTTATCCGCTGGCGCGCCGGTGATCTGGGTCAGCGCTTCGCGGGCGTCCGCCAGCGTGTTCTGCGCCGTGATGACCT
>DASYLE010000185.1:0-57189 GCA_036009745.1 Luteibacter sp.
AGTTCACCCAAGTGGTGGTCGAGGTGATCCCGGGCCAGAGCTGGTCGCTGCTCACCATGATCTGCATCTGCCTCTTCATCGGCGCGATGGGCAAGAGCGCGCAGTTCCCGTTGCACGTGTGGTTGCCCGACTCGATGGAAGGCCCGACCCCGATTTCCGCGCTGATCCATGCGGCGACCATGGTCACCGCCGGCATCTTCATGGTCGCGCGCATGTCGCCGATCTTCGAACTGTCCGAGGGCGCGCTCAGCTTCGTCCTGGTGATTGGCGCGACCACGGCGCTGTTTACCGGCCTGATCGGCATCGTGCAGAACGATATCAAGCGCGTCATCGCCTATTCGACGCTGTCCCAGCTCGGCTACATGACGGTCGCGCTCGGCGTGTCCGCCTATTCGGGCGCGGTGTTCCACCTGATGACCCATGCCTTCTTCAAGGCGCTGCTGTTCCTCGGTGCCGGCTCGGTGATCATCGGCATGCACCACGAACAGGACATGCGCTACATGGGTGGCCTGCGCAAGTACATGCCGATCACCTGGATCACCATGTGGATCGGTTCGCTGGCCCTGGCCGGCACGCCGTTCTTCGCGGGTTTCTATTCGAAGGACGCGATCATCGAGGCCGTCGGCGAGTCGCATCGCTGGGGCGCGGGCTACGCGAACTTCTGCGTACTGGCGGGTGTGTTCGTCACCTCGCTGTACAGCTTCCGCCTGCTGTACATGACCTTCCATGGCAAGGAACGCTTCACGGTCGGCCATGCGCATCACGATGACCACGGCCATGCCGCGCATGCGGACGAGCACAAGGAAGATCCGCAGCACGTACCGGGGCAGCTGGACCATGCACCGCACGAGTCGCCGTGGGTGGTGACCCTGCCGCTGATCCTGCTGGCGATCCCGTCGGTCCTGGTTGGTTATTTCACCGTCGGCCCGATGCTGTTCGGCAACTGGTTCGGTAGCGCCATCCATGTGGCCGAAGCGAACGACGTGCTCGGCGAGCTCGCCCATGAATTCCATGGCGCGATGCAAATGGCGCTGCACGGCTTCGCCGCGGCACCGTTCTGGCTGGCCTTTGCCGGTTTCGCGGTGGCGACCTACCTGTACCTGATCAACCCGCGCGCATCGGAGACGGTGAAGAACGCGCTCAAGCCGGTCTACAACGTGCTCAACCACAAGTACTGGATCGACGAGCTGTATTTCGCGATCTTCGCCAGGGGCGGCGTTGGCCTCGGACGCTTCTTCTCGAAGATCGGCGATACCGCCATCATCGACGGTGCCCTGGTCAACGGCTCGGCCAGTGTCGTCCAGCGCGTCGCCTCGGGTACGCGCCGCCTGCAATCCGGTTTCCTCTTCCATTACGCCTTCGCCATGATCCTCGGCCTGATCCTGCTACTCGGCGGGTACTGGCTGGTGGGCCAATAAGGACATGAGCTTTATGTCGAACCATCTGCTCAGTCTGCTGGTCTGGTTGCCGGTCCTCGGTGCCATTCCGGTCCTGCTAGCCGGCTCCAGCCGCCCGAATGCCGCGCGCTGGATCGCGTTGCTGGTGGCGGTCGCGACCTTCGCCGTCAGCCTCATGCTGCTCGCCGCGTTCAATGCGAACGACGGCGGCATGCAACTGCAGGAAGACTTCAACTGGATCCCGTCACTGGGCATCCATTACGCGCTCGGCGTCGACGGTATTTCCGTCGCCCTGATCGCGCTGACCACCTTCGTCTCGATCCTGGTGATCGTCGGCGCCTGGGAGGTGATCCAGGACAAGCCGCACCAGTACATGGCGGCGATGCTGGCCCTCGAAGGCCTGATGATCGGCGTGTTCTGCGCGACCGACGCCTTGCTGTTCTATGCGTTCTTCGAGGCCATCCTGATCCCGATGTTCATCATCATCGGCATGTGGGGCGGTCCGCGGCGCGTGTATGCCACGCTGAAGTTCTTCATCTATACGTTCTTCGGCTCGATCTTCATGTTGATCGGCCTGCTGTACCTGCATCACAAGACCGGCGGCAGCTTCGCGCTGGCCGACATGGCGCGGGTGCCGCTGTCGCTCACCGAGCAGAGCTGGCTGTTCTTCGCCTTCCTGATCGCCTTCGCGGTCAAGGTGCCGATGGTGCCGGTACATACCTGGCTGCCCGATGCGCACGTGGAGGCGCCGACCGGCGGTTCCGTGGTGCTGGCCGCGGTGATGCTGAAGATCGGTGGATACGGCTTCCTGCGCTTCAGCCTGCCGATCGTGCCCGATGCGTCCGAACACTACGCCTGGCTGATCATTGGCCTGAGCCTGATCGCGGTGGTCTACATCGGCTACATCGCCCTGGTCCAGGACGATATGAAGAAGCTGGTCGCCTATTCGTCGATCGCGCATATGGGCTTCGTCACCCTGGGCATCTTCATCGCCTTCATGCTGGTGCGCAGCAGCCACAATCCCGATATGGCCCGCCTCGGCATGCAGGGTGCGATGGTGCAGATGATCTCGCACGGTTTCATCTCCGGCGCGATGTTCAGCTCGATCGGCGTGCTTTACGACCGGCTGCATACGCGACAGATCAAGGACTACGGCGGCGTCATCAACGTGATGCCGTGGTTCGGCCTGTTCTACGTGTTCTTCGCCATGGCCAACAGCGGCCTGCCGGGCACCAGCGGTTTCGTCGGCGAGTTCATGGTGATCCTGGCCGCGTTCAGCGCCAACCCGTGGATCGCGTTGTTCGCCGCGTTCACCCTGATCATCGGCGCGGCCTACACGCTGTGGATGGTCAAGCGCGTGCTCTGGGGCGACATCACCAATCCGCATGTCGCGGAGATGAAAGACATCAATGGGCGCGAAATCTTCGTGCTGACCGCCTTTGCCGTGGCCGTGCTGGCCTTCGGCATCTGGCCGCAGCCGTTGACGCATCTCATGGACGCTTCGGTCGCGCGGCTCGTCGAGCAGCTGTCGATCACCAAGATCTGAGCAGGATAAATTCATGCCGAGCATTACCGACATCCTGATCATGCTGCCGGAGGCCTACCTGGTGGTGGCCGTCTGCGCGCTGCTGCTCCTGGACGCGTTCCTGAAGCCGTCGCAGCAGGGCATCGTCCACTGGCTGGCGATCCTCGTCCTGCTGGTCACCGCCTATCTGGTCGTCGCCGACCAGCCGGACACCACGGTCACCGCGTTCAGCGGCATGTTCGTCCGCGACCATGTGGCCGAAATCCTGAAGCTGTTCTCGCTGCTGACCACGGCCCTGGTCTTCGTCTATGCCAGGCCGTACCTGCGCGACCGCAAGATCCCGTCCGGCGAGTTCTATACGCTGACCATCTTCGCCGTGCTCGGCATCATGGTGCTGGTCTCGGCCGGCAGCCTGGTCACGGTGTACCTGGGCCTGGAACTGCTGACCCTGTCCTCGTACGCGCTGGTCGCGCTGAACCGCGATTCGCAGCTGTCCTCGGAAGCGGCGATCAAGTACTTCGTGCTGGGTGCGCTGGCCTCGGGCATGCTGCTGTACGGCATGTCGATGATCTACGGTGCCACCCACACGCTGGACCTGAGCGCGATCCATGCCGCCGTGGCCACCACGGAATGGAAGAACCTGCTGATGTTCGGCCTGGTCTTCATGATCGTCGGCATCGCTTTCAAACTCGGCGCCGCGCCGTTCCATATGTGGATCCCCGACGTCTACCAGGGCTCGCCGACCGCCGTGACCATCTTTATCGGTTCGGCGCAGAAGCTGGCCGCGTTCGGCATGGCGTACCGCCTGCTGTCGAACGGCATGGGTGACGCCGGCGGTGCCGAGGGCATGAACCAGATCCTCGCCCACCAGTGGCAACTGATGCTGGCGGTACTCGCGGTGCTGTCGCTGGCGATCGGCAACCTGGTCGCGATCGTGCAGAAGAATTTCAAGCGCCTGCTGGCCTATTCGACCATTTCGCACATGGGCTACCTGCTGGTCGGCCTGGTCAACGCAACCCCGGAAGGCTATTCGGCGGCGATGTTCTACGCGATCAGCTATGCGCTGATGTCGACCGCGGCCTTCGGCCTGATCATGGCGATGGCCCGTTCCGGCTTCGAGTGCGAGGAAATCGACGACCTGAAGGGCCTGAACCAGCGTTCGCCGTGGTTTGCCTTCCTGATGTTGCTGACGATGTTCTCGCTGGCCGGCGTGCCGCCGCTGCTCGGTTTCTTCGGCAAGCTGCTGGTCCTGCAGGCGGCGGTCAACGCCGGCATGCTGTGGCTGGCGATCGTCGGCGCGGTATTCGCGATCATCGGTCTCTATTACTACCTGCGCGTGGTCAAGGTGATGTACTTCGACAAACCGGTCGAGGGCACCGAGGTAAAAGCGCAGGGCGACCAGCCGATGCGCTGGATGCTGTCGATCAATGCGTTGGCACTGCTGGTTCTTGGCCTTTGGTGGGGACCGTTGTTCGCGTGGTGCCAGCGGGCATTCGCGGGGTAGGACGATCGTAAGTGGTCGGCCGATAGGGCCGATTGACGTTTCCCTGCAATATTTAGCCCGATTTGTTAACAAAGGGCTTGCAAGAAACCGGCCACTTACGTATACTTTTCTGACTCTGATGCGGGGTGGAGCAGTCTGGCAGCTCGTCGGGCTCATAACCCGAAGGTCGCAGGTTCGAATCCTGCCCCCGCTACCAGGTCTTTCTTATCGAGAAAGCCTCCTTGTGAGGCTTTTTTGTTGGGCGCAAGGATGCGTTGCGTGATAATGCCGGGACCCGTCGGGTTCCGGAGGAGTCGCGGCAGGAAAGAGTCGGGATACATCGGCGACGAAAGGGAATGGGCCGTTGGAGCCCATTTTTTGTTTCTGGCGACCGGAAAATACAGAACACTGTGGATACACAAGCGCTAGCAAGACGATTCACCGAAGTCCTGGCCGATCTGGGCCTGGAATGCATCGGCGTCGAATTCCTGCCCTCGAACGGGCAGAGTACGCTGCGCGTCTACCTCGACGTCGAGGGCCGCGAAGTGGCCGTGGAGGACTGCGAGGCAGCCAGCCGCGAGCTTTCCGCGATGCTGGACGTTGAAGATCCGATCCCCGGCCAATATGTACTGGAAGTATCCTCTCCGGGGATCGACCGTCCGCTGTTCACCGCCGGGCAGTTCGCCCGCGTGATCGGCCAGGAGGTCAAGGCGCTGCTGAAGGCGCCGGTCGAGGGACGCCGTCGTATGAAAGGAAAGGTCGTCGAAGTGGACGGCGAACGCATCGTGCTGGAAGGCGAGGCGGGTCGGTTCGAATTCGTGCATGCGGACGTGGAGAGCGCCCGTGTCGTGCCCGATTGGGTGGCGCTGGGTTATGCCCCGCAGCCCAAGCGTGGCGAGAAGAAATCGGTTCAATGAAACGTTGGGGCGCCGGAACGGCGTTCACGGAGTAGCGGCAATGAGCAAAGAACTGTTGCTGGTCGTCGACGCGGTCGCCAATGAAAAGGGCGTGCCGCGCGAGGTCATTTTTGATGCCATGGAAGCGGCACTGGCCTCGGCGGCCAAGAAACGTTTCCCGGATGAGGATTCGGACGTTCGCGTGTCCATCGACCGGAATACCGGCGAATACGAGACCTTCCGGCGCTGGGAAGTCATCGCCGACGACGGCGAGATGGACTCGCCGTACTACCAGATCCGCCTGATGGACGCGGTGGAAGAGGTCGAGGGCGCCGAAATCGGCGGCTCGGTCGAGCACCAGATCGAAAACGCCGAATTCGGCCGCATCGCGGCGCAGGCGGCCAAGCAGGTCATCGTGCAGCGCGTCCGCGAGGCGGAGCGCGCGCAGGTGGTCGACGCCTTCCGCGACCGCGTCGGCGAGCTGGTCACCGGCATCGTCAAGCGCGTCGAGCGCGGCAATGTCTACCTGGACCTGGGCAGCAATGCCGAGGCCTTCATCCCGCGCGACAAGTCGATTCCCCGCGAATCGGCCCGCGTCGGCGACCGCGTGCGCGGTTACCTGTACGAAGTGAAGTCGGAAATCCGCGGTCCGCAGCTGTTCGTCTCGCGCAGCGCGCCGGAATTCATGATCGAACTGTTCAAGCTCGAAGTGCCGGAAGTCGGCCAGGGCCTGGTCGAGATCAAGGGCTGCGCCCGCGATCCGGGCGACCGCGCGAAGATCGCGGTGGTCGCGCACGACAGCCGCACCGATCCCATCGGCGCCTGCATCGGCATGCGCGGTTCGCGCGTCCAGGCGGTGTCCAACGAGCTCAACGGCGAGCGCGTCGACATCATCCTGTGGCATGAGAACCAGGCCCAGTACGTCATCAATGCGATGGCGCCGGCCGAGGTGCAGTCGATCATCATGGATGAAGAGAAGCATTCGATGGACATCGCGGTAGCCGAGGACAAGCTGTCCCAGGCGATCGGCCGCGGTGGCCAGAATGTACGACTGGCCAGCAAGCTGACCGGTTGGCAGCTGAACGTGATGACCCAGGACCAGGTCACCGCGAAGAGCGAAGCCGAGCAGGAAGCGGCGCTCAAGCTGTTCATGGAGCGCCTTGAAGTCGACCAGGAAATTGCCAACATCCTCGTTCAGGAAGGCTTTTCCAGCGTCGAGGAAATCGCCTACGTGCCGAGCGCGGAACTGCTGGCGGTGGAAGGCTTCGACGAGGACATCGTCGAGGAGCTGCGCGCGCGAGCCCGCGATGCGCTGCTTACCGACGCACTGGCGGTCGAGGAAGGCATCGAGGAACACAAGCCGTCCGAGGAGCTGCTGGCCCTGGACGGCATGGACGAAGCCACCGCGTATGCGCTGGCCGAACGACAAGTGGTGACGGTCGACGACCTGGCGGACCTCGCCATCGACGACCTGATCGAGATCGATGGCATGGACGAGGATCGCGCCGCGCAACTGATCATGGCAGCACGCGCGCCGATGATCGCCCGGTTGGAGAAGGGTGGCTGACCGCGGACGCGGAGGGCGGCGGCGTCCTGGACGGACGCCCCGAGGGAAGCCTCTTTGAGGATTCCCGCCATGGATGGAGGCAGCCGTACGGGTCATCGTCGGCACGTAAGGTTACGCGCGGGAACGGCGGAGAAATATAGATGTCGGATGTCACGATCAAACAACTCGCCCAGGTTCTGGGCATGTCCGTCGACAAGCTGCTTGGACAGCTTGGCGAAGCGGGCATGAAATTCTCCGATTCGGAGCAGGTCATCAGCAGCACCGAGAAGGTGAAGCTGCTCGGATTCCTGCGCCGGACACACGGCAAGGCCGGGGCCGCTGCCGACGTCGACGATTCCACGCCGCGGCAGATCACCCTCAAGCGACGCACGGTCAACGAAATCAAGGTCAGTTCCGGCACCGGTCGCGGTGCGGGTGCGGCCAAGACGGTCAATGTCGAGGTCCGTGCCAAGCGGACCTACGTCAAGCGCAGCGCGATCGCGGAAGAGGCCGGTGCCCCCGATGCCGAACGCGACGATGCCGCACGCAAGCTGCATGAATCCCAGACCCAGCGCGAACAGGAAGAGGCAGTACGCCTCGAAGCCGAGCAGCGCCAGGCCGAAGAGGCTAAACAACGGGCCGAGGAGGAAGCGCGCCAGCGCGCCGCCGAGGCCGAAGCCGAACGTCAACGTGCCGAGGCGGAAGCCGCCGCGGCCGCTGCGCGTGTCCAGGAAATCGAAGTCGAGGCTCCCATCGCATCCGTTCCCGCTACTGAAGACAATCCGGTCGGCCATGTCACCGGCAAGCTCGACAACCGCTCGCTGGGCATGATCCTGCCGCGCATCCACGAACCGCGTCGCCGCGAGAAAATCGTCGCCGTGCCGCCGCCGGCCAAGATCGTTGCACCGCCGCCGCCGGCACCGGTCGCCCCGCAGGCCGCCGCACCCGTGGCAGCCCGCCCGGCCGCACCGCGTCCCGCCCCGGGCGCCGTGGCCGCGGCCAACGATACGCGCGGCAATGCCAAGCCCAAGACGGGCGGTGGTGGCGGTCGTGACCGTGACGCCGGCAATAGCGGCGCCAAGCGTTTCGCCGGTGGCGAGTTGCACCTGAGCGAAGCCGATCGGGCGCGCCGGTCCAGCCAGAACAACCGCCGTGGCGGCAAGTCCAAGGGCCGTATCGAGGCGCCGCGTGGCGGTGCCGCATCGGCCGGTCCGCACGGCTTCTCGCGTCCGACCGCCCCGGTCGTGCGCGACGTGGTGGTGGGCGACAACAACCTTGTCACCGATCTGGCCCAGAAAATGGCGGTCAAGGGTGCCGAGGTAGTCAAGGCGCTGTTCAAGATGGGCGTCATGGCGACCATCAACCAGACCATCGACCACGACACCGCGGTGCTGGTCGTCGAGGAACTGGGCCATAACGCGATTCGCGCCGAGGACAATGACGCGGAAACCACGCTGCAGACGCAGACCCAGACCGCCGAGCTCGATGGCGAGAAGGTCACCCGTCCGCCGGTGGTCACCATCATGGGCCACGTCGACCACGGCAAGACCTCGCTGCTCGATTACATCCGCCGGACCAAGGTCGCCTCGGGCGAAGCCGGCGGCATCACCCAGCATATCGGTGCTTATCACGTGGAAACGCCGAAGGGCGTGATCACCTTCCTCGATACCCCGGGCCACGCCGCGTTCACCTCGATGCGCCAGCGTGGCGCGCAGTCGACCGACATCGTGATCCTGGTGGTGGCGGCCGACGACGGCGTCATGCCGCAGACGATCGAGGCGGTAAAACACGCCCGCGCGGCCAAGGTGCCGATCATCGTCGCGGTCAACAAGATCGACAAGGACGGCGCCAACCAGGACAACGTCAAGCAGGGTCTGGTGCAGTACGAAGTGGTTCCGGAAGACTGGGGCGGCGACGTGCAGTTCGTGCCGGTCTCGGCAAAGACGGGCGAGGGCATCGATGCCTTGCTCGACGCGATCTCGGTGCAGGCCGAAGTGATGGAGCTGAAAGCCGTGGTCGACGGTCGCGCCTCGGGCGTGGTCATCGAGTCCAGCCTGGATCGCGGTCGCGGTCCGGTGGCGACCGTCCTCGTCCAGCAGGGCACCCTGAAGCGCGGCGACTTCCTGGTCGTCGGCGTCGAATACGGCCGCATGCGCGCGCTGATCGACGAAACCGGCCAGCAGGTCCAGAGCGCCGGTCCGTCGATTCCGGTGCAGGTACTCGGTCTGTCCGGCGTGCCCGAATCCGGCGATGACTTCGTCTGTGTCGAGGACGAGCGCCTGGCTCGCCAGGTGGCGCAGGAGCGTCATCAGAAGCGTCGCGAGACGCGCCTGGTCAGCAAGTCGAACCGTCTGGAAGACATCATGGCCCAGATGGGCCAGGGCGAAGGCCAGCAGACCCTCAACATCCTGGTCAAGGCCGACGTGCAGGGTTCGGTCGAGGCTCTGCGCGAATCGCTGACCCAGATCGGCAACGAACTGGTCAAGGTCAACGTGGTCTCGTCCGGCGTCGGTGGCATCACCGAGTCCGACGCGACCCTGGCGGCCGCCTCGAAGGCGCTGATCATCGGCTTCAACGTCCGTGCCGACGCCTCGGCACGCAAGGTGATCGATACCAGCGGCCTGGACGTGCGCTACTTCTCGATCATCTACGACGTGATCGACCAGGTGAAGCAGGCTGCTTCCGGCCTGCTGGCGATGGAAATCCGCGAGGAGATCATCGGTATCGCCCAGGTCCGCGACGTGTTCCGCAGCTCCAAGTTTGGTTCGGTCGCCGGTTGCATGGTCACCGAGGGCACGGTCAAGCGCAGCAAGCCGATCCGGGTGCTTCGTGACAACGTGGTCATCTTCCAGGGCGAGCTCGAGTCACTGCGCCGCTTCAAGGAGCTGGTGGACGAAGTGCGCAACGGCATGGAATGCGGTATCGCCGTCAAGCAGTACAACGACGTCAAGGCCGGCGACCAGATCGAGTGCTTCGAGCGCATCGAAGTCGCCCGCACGCTGTAACGGCAACATGCGTTTCCCCCTTCCTTCCGGGAGGGGGAAACCGCCGGGATCGTCGCCCGCATGGCGGCGAGCACTTCCCGGCCGCCCGAAGGGCAACTTCTCCCGTTCCCGGGAGAGGGGTATCGTCCCCCCGGGCGTCTTTGAGTATTGGAGTTCCCATGCCATCCCGCGATTTCAAGCGTACCGACCGCGTTTCCGCCGAACTGCGCCGTGAGATCGGCTTGCTGGTCCATGCCGCCGTGCGCGACCACGCCTTGCCCTCGGTCAGCGTCTCCGACGTTGAGGTTTCCCGTGAGCTGGACTGGGCCACGGTGTGGGTTACCGCGCTGATTCCCGGCCAATCGGCCACGGCGGTCAAGGGACTGAAGGAACTTCGCGGCGAATTTCGCCATGCGCTCTCGCAGCGCATGCGCCTGCGCCGCGTACCGGAACTGCGCTTCAAATACGACGACTCGGTCGACAAGGGCGAGCGTATCGAGTCGCTGTTGCGCGATTCGGGCGATGTCGCGCCGCTGGATGAGGTGTCGCCGTTGACGAACGTGCCGTCGCCGGATGATGACGAAGGCTAGGAGAGGGCGAGGAGAGAGCGAGGCTTCCTTGTGGGAGCGAACCTTGTTCGCGAGTCCCTTGGGGCCGTGCGTTACATGGTCGCCGGCTTGGAAAAACAGTTGGCTCCCGCGGTTTCAGCATTGACTCATGGCCCGTCGATCTTCCTTCCGTGATATCCACGGCATCCTGCTGCTCGACAAGCCACTCGGCCTGAGTTCCAACCAGGCCTTGCAGGCGGCGCGTCGACTGGTTGGCGCGGCCAAGGGCGGGCATACCGGCAGTCTCGATCCGCTTGCGACGGGATTGTTGCCGCTATGTTTCGGCGAGGCGACCAAGCTGGCCGGCTGGCTGCTCGGTTCGCGGAAAGCTTACGAAGCCATCGTAAGGCTCGGGGTGACCACGACGACGGCCGATCTCGAGGGCGAGGCCGTCGAAACGCGCCCGGTGCCGCCGATCGACGAAGCGACCCTGGCGGCGGCCCTGGCCACCCTCCGCGGTCGTATCGTGCAGGTCCCTCCGGTCTACTCGGCGATCAAGAAAGGCGGCGTGCCGCTTTACGTGCATGCGCGGCGTGGCGAGGCGGTGGAAGTACCGGCCCGCGAGGTCGAGGTCTACCGGCTGGACGTGATCGAGCGCACCGGCGATACCCTCAGGCTCCACGTCGAGTGCGGTTCGGGAACCTACGTCCGCAGCCTGGCGGTGGATCTGGGCGAGCGACTGGGTTGCGGCGCCCACCTGACCGGCCTGCGCCGGCTTTGGGTCGAGCCGTTCATGGCTCCGGCCATGATCACCCTGGCTGAGCTGGAAGCCGCCGCCGCACAAGGGCCCGATCCGCTGGATGCGTGCCTGCTCCCGGTCGGTGCCGGTCTGACCCACCTCCCGGAAATCCGCCTGGATGCGGAGCAAAGCCGCATTTTCGCCTTCGGCCAGCCGGTTCCGTTGGGTGAGGGTGCGATCCCGGGCCGTTGCGGCGCCTGGGGCCACGACGGTCGCCTGATGGCCCTGGCCGAGGTAGACGAGGCGGGTGTTTTACACGTTTTGCGCGGCCTGAACCTGCCGTCGCCCGGATTTCCCGATTCGCAGGAAACCGGCGTCTGAGACGCCGGTTTCACAAACGCTTCGCAGGCCTTGTTGCCACACGGTTGTCACCGTTACAATATCGTGCTTGTTTCATGGCTTTCATTCATCGGCGAAGCTTGCGCAACTCCAACACGGGTTGAAGTTGCGCAAGCTTCGCATCTGCTTTTAAGGAATCGATACACATGTCGCTCAACGCTGAACAGACCGGCAAGATCATTGCTGAATACGGCCGCGTCCCCAATGACACCGGCTCGCCGGAAGTCCAGGTGGCTCTGCTCTCCGCCCGCATCGAACATCTGACGGGTCATTTCAAGGAGCACAAGCAGGACCACCACTCGCGTCGTGGCTTGCTCAAGCTGGTCAATCAGCGCAAGCGTCTGCTCAGCTACCTGAAGTCGAGCGATCTCGCCCGGTACCAGACCCTGATCGAACGCCTCGGCCTGCGCCGTTAATCGAAGGACTGAGGAGATCAACGTGGCGAAAGTAACCAAGTCATTCCAGTACGGTACTCACGAAGTCACACTGGAGACGGGCGAAATCGCCCGCCAGGCATCCGGTGCGGTTCTCGTCAGCATGGGCGGCACCGTCGTCCTGGTCACGGTGGTCGCGGCGCCGAAGGCGCGCGAGGGGCAGGATTTCTTCCCGCTCACCGTCGACTACCAGGAAAAGTTCTATTCCGCCGGTCGCATCCCGGGTGGCTTCTTCAAGCGTGAAGGCCGCCCGACCGAGAAGGAGACGCTGACCTCGCGTCTGATCGATCGTCCGCTGCGCCCGTTGTTCCCCGAGGAATTCCGCAACGAGATCCAGGTTATCGCGACGGTCATGTCGCTGAACCCGGAAGTCGACGGCGACATTCCCGCACTGATTGGAGCCTCCGCCGCGATGTCCATCGCCGGCGTGCCCTTCAAGGGTCCGATCGGCGCCGCGCGCGTCGGTTATGTCGGTGGCCAGTACGTGCTCAGCCCGACCCTGACCCAGCTGAAGACCTCCGACCTCGACCTCGTCGTCGCCGGTACGGCCAATGCCGTGCTGATGGTCGAGTCCGAAGCGAAGCTGCTCAGCGAAGACGTCATGCTTGGCGCGGTCGTGTTCGGCCACCAGCAGATGCAGGTCGCGATCAACACGATCAACGACTTCGTCGCCGAAGCCGGCCGCAAGACCTTCAAGTGGGAAGTCCCCGCCGCCAACACCGCGCTGCTCGACGCCGTGCGTTCGGCGATCGGCGACCGTTTCGCCGAAGCCTTCCAGATCCGCGACAAGCTGGCCCGTCGTGACGTCGTCGGCGCGCTGAAGTCCGACGTCAAGACCGCGATCGCCGAGCAGGCCACCGCCCAGGGCTGGAAGGACGCCGACATCGGCGCCGCTTTCGGCGAGATCGAATACCGCACCCTGCGCGACGGCGTGCTGAAGACCAAGGTCCGCATCGACGGCCGTCAGCTCGACGACGTGCGCGCGATCACCGTCCGCGTCGGCGTCCTGCCGCGTACGCACGGCTCGGCCCTGTTCACCCGCGGCGAGACCCAGGCGCTGGTCGTGGCCACGCTCGGCACCACGCGTGACTCGCAGCTGATCGACGCGCCGGAAGGCGAGTCGAAAGATACCTTCCTGTTCCATTACAACTTCCCTCCGTTCTCGGTGGGTGAGACCGGTCGCGTCGGCAGCCCGAAGCGTCGCGAGATCGGCCATGGCCGCCTCGCCAAGCGCGGCGTGCAGGCCGTCAAGCCGACGATCGAGGAATTCCCGTACGTCGTCCGCGTCGTCTCGGAAATCACCGAGTCGAACGGTTCCTCGTCGATGGCCTCGGTCTGCGGTTCCTCGCTGGCCATGATGGACGCGGGCGTCCCGCTGAAGTCGCCGGTCGCCGGTATCGCGATGGGTCTGGTCAAGGAAGGCGACGAGTTCGTGGTCCTGTCCGACATCCTGGGTGATGAAGATCACCTGGGCGACATGGACTTCAAGGTCGCCGGCACCGCCGATGGCGTGTCCGCGCTGCAGATGGACATCAAGATCGACGGCATCACCGAGGAAATCATGCGTACGGCGCTGGCCCAGGCCAAGCGTGGTCGCCTGCACATCCTCGGCGAAATGGCCAAGGTAATGACCACCGCCCGCTCGGAAATGAGCGAGTACGCGCCGCGCCTGCTCACCATCAAGATCCACCCGGACAAGATCCGCGAAGTCATCGGCAAGGGCGGCGCCACCATCCGCTCGATCACCGAAGAGACCGGCACCACGATCGACATCACCGACGACGGCAACGTCGTTATCGCCTCGGTCAACCGCGAAGCGGCTGAAGCGGCGAAGAAGCGCATCGAGCAGATCGTTTCGGATGTCGAGCCGGGCCGCATCTACGAAGGCAAGGTCGCCAAGCTGATGGACTTCGGTGCGTTCGTGACGATCATGCCGGGCAAGGATGGTCTGGTTCATGTGTCGCAGATTTCCTCCGAGCGCGTCGAGAAGGTTTCCGACAAGCTCAAGGAAGGCGACATCGTCAAGGTCAAGGTGCTGGAAGTGGACAAGCAGGGCCGTATCCGCCTGTCCATGAAAGCCGTGACCGAGGATGAGGCAGCGGCGGCCGTCTAAACGACCCCGGCTCCTCGTTCCACCACGAAACCCGGCATCGCGAGATGCCGGGTTTCGCATGTCTGGAAGCGCCGTTTCGTGCGGGCTCGGCCATGGCCTCGGTGCTAGGATGGACACTCGTCGATACAGTACGGAATGAACCAGGCAATGCCGGAGCAGGGCACGGAATTTCTCGAACGCTACCAGTCCTTCATGCGTGAAGGCTGGGAAACATGGTCGCGTCAGCTGCAGGACGGCCCCGCGTCGGCGCAAGGCGCCAGCGGTGCCGCGGTCGATCGCATGCTCGACGGCCTGAAGGGCTACGGCGAATGGTTGTCCAGGGCGGCGCAGGCGCCGGCCGAAGGCGCGCCCATGCCGTGGCCGGCAATGCCGCCGGGCCTTGGTGGTATGCCGCCCTTTGGCGCCGCCGCCACCCAGGCACCCGAAGCCTTCGCCAAACAATTCGAAGACTGGCTGGCCACCACCCGCGAGATGCTTGGGATGCCGGCCTTCGGCATCGGTCGCGAACAGCAGGAAGAACAGCAGGCGCTCATGCGCGCCGCCATCGAATACGCCGAGCAGCAGTCGCGTTACCAGGCCTTGCTCGGCCGCGTGCATGCCGACGGCATCGCCGCGCTCGAACGCCATCGTGCGGCCCAGGGCAGCGTCGATCCGGAATCGCTGCGCGCGCTTTACGACCTGTGGGTTGGGCTGACTGAGGAGGCCTATGCCAAGGCGGCCATGTCCGACGAATTCCGTGAAGTCTATGCGGCGCTCGGCAATGCGCAGATGCGCTTGCGGGTACTCCAGCAACGCCAGGTCGAGCGACTCGCCGTGCAGCTGGGCATACCCTCGCGAAGTGAAGTGAACAGCCTCGGCGAGCGCATGCAGGCCATGCGCCGTGAAGTGCGCGCGCTGGCCGCCGAAGTAGCGGCCCTGCGCAAGCCGTCCCCGCAAAAGGCGGTAAAAACGTCTAAAAAGGCCGTCCTCAAGAAGCCTGTCGCGCGCAAGACCAGGTCCTGATCATGCAACCACCTTTTCCCTTCGATCCCAGCCGTATCCAGCAGGAAGTCGAGGCATTCCGGCGCAAGCTCGAAGCCGGCATGGCGACCTTGCGCGAGGTCGGCCCGATCGAACTCGGTGTGACGCCCCGCGACGTCGTGTACCGCGAGGACAAGCTGACCCTGTGGCATTTTCGCGGCGCGAAGAAGCCGACCGCAAAGGCGCCGCTGCTGATCTGTTACGCCCTGGTCAACACGCCGTGGATGGTCGACCTGCAGGCCGATCGTTCGATGGTGAAGAACTTGCTGGAGCAGGGCGAGGACGTGTATCTGATCGACTGGGGCTATCCCGATGGCGCCGATCGCTGGCTGACGCTCGAGGACTACATCTCCGGTTACCTGGACCGTTGCGTCGATGTCGTGCGCGAGCGGCACGGGCTGGAGGCGATCGACCTCCTCGGTATCTGCCAGGGCGGTGTGTTTTCGCTGTGCTATGCCGCCTTGCAGCCGGACAAGGTGCGAAACCTGATCACCATGGTGACGCCGGTGGATTTCCATACCCCGGACAATATGCTTTCGCATTGGGCACGCGGCATGGATGTCGACCTGTTCGTCGATACCGTCGGCAATGTACCGGCGGACCTGATGAACTGGATCTACCTGACATTGAAGCCGGTGCGCCTGAACCAGCAGAAATACGTCGGCCTCGTCGATATCCTCGACAACCCGGTCGAGGTCGCGAATTTCCTGCGCATGGAAAAGTGGATCTTCGATTCGCCCGACCAGGCCGGTGAAGCGTTCCGCCAGTTCGCCAAGGATTTCTTCCAGGACAACAAGCTGATGGCCGGTACGGTCGAAATCGGCGGCAAGCGCGTGGACCTCATGTCCATCCGGCAGCCCGTGTTGAATATCTACGCCGAGCAGGACCACCTGGTACCACCGGCGGCATCGCGCGCCATGGCCGGTGCGCTCGGCACGGACGATTACACCGAGCTGGCTTTCAAGGGCGGTCATATCGGCATCTACGTGTCCGGCCGCGCCCAGCGCGAAGTGCCGCCGGCCATCCACGACTGGCTCGCTGCGCGCCGCGCTACCTAGCATCCGTATTTCTCCCTCCAGGAGAAGGGACAAGCGTCGCTGACCTGGGCTCGTATCCCTGACAGCGAACATCAGAGTGGACCTGCCCTGCGCGGCACGATGACGTGCATGTTTGTCATCCACGCACGACAGACACGGACTCTCGCTTCGAAACAAAGTGCCCCTCAGTGCCGGGGAGCCCACTTGCGTTCTTCCCCGGTTTTCCAGTGAGCTGAAGGGAGAACGTGGATGGAAGAGAAACTTGGACGGTATGCGATATCCCGGCGCCGGTTCGTCGGTGCGTCGTCTCTCGCGGTGGCTGCATGTGTCGTTTCCCCCGTGATACTAAAGAGCCGCGATGCCCGCGCGGGACGCAACGAGCAAACGGTCGATGCGAGGTTCCTGCGCAGGGACGTCACGAGGCCGGATTTGCCGGCGAGTGTGATCGACACCTATCGGACCGCGGTGACGGCGATGTTGCGACTTCCGCCCGAGGATCCGCGCAACTGGTATCGCCAGGCCTTGGTGCATCTGCTGGATTGCCCACATGGAAACTGGTGGTTCTTGCCATGGCACCGCGGTTATATAGGGTGGTTCGAGCGCATATGCCGCGAGCTGGGCGGCGACCCGGAATTCGCCTTGCCGTACTGGGACTGGACGGCGTCGCCGCGGCTGCCTTCGGCATTCTTCGAGGGCGTGCTCAATCCGCTTGACGAATTGTTTCACGAAGAGGAATCGTTCGTGGAGGCCTTCCGTGAACCTATAGGTGCGTTCTGGAAAAACCTGACCCCGATCCAGTCGGAACAATTGGCGCGCAGGGAAATAGAGTCGCTGGAAGATTTCTGGCTATATGTAGACATCCTCTTCAGGCCGCGCTTTGACACTCGCAGATCGAGTTTGAGTGCCGAGTCACCGGATCTGGATTCCGAGGCGAAGCGGAGTGTCTCTGCCGAAAACATCGCAAGCATCCTGGGGCCGCGCCAGTTCGAGTTTTTCGCTGGGGGAAAGGCGGCGCAACACAGCGAAGACGCGGAGAAGAGCATGCTCGAGGCAGGGCCGCACGATTCGGTGCATTCGGATATCGGCGGGTTCATGAGGACGATGTTGTCGCCGGTCGATCCGCTGTTTTACCTCCATCATGCGAATGTCGATCGGCTTTGGGAGGCATGGATGGCGTTGCAGGGCGAAGAGGGTCAGGCAGTTCTTCCGAAAGACGATGATTTCGCGATATGGGGTTCGGAACGGTTCGAATTTTTCCACGATGAGGCGGGGCTCCCGGTGATGGAGCGGAATGCCGGCAGTTATGCCGATATCGGGTCCTTCAGCTACGCCTACCAGCCTGCGTCGACGATTATTTCGCGTCCACCGCCTGTCCGCGACGATATGGCGGGAAGGGTATTCATGGGAACCATCCTCCAGAACACCGTTTCCGTCGATCAACCGGCGTCAGCCATCGTATCGCTGCCACCGGAGGTCATCGACGCCACGGTGAAAGGCCGTACAGAACTGAAGGTGCGCGTAACCATGCAGTCGCCCTCGAACGGCCTTGCCTGGAATTTCCATCTTTGGCTGCCCTCCAACGACAGTGAATTGGAAATCGACGAGTACATCGGACTGTTCTACCCATTCGGCGCACACGGCGCCGGTAAGCACGATCACCGGGCGCAAATATTCAGCCTTCCGTTGTCGTCGGCGATCCGCAGGCTGGAGAGCGCTGGTCGACTGGATCCGGATTTGCCGCTGAAGATACGGTTGTCGACGACCCTCACGGATCACGAGGTGCCTGGGCAGGACAGCCTTCGTGTCGATGAAATTGTCGTCGCGGTCATTTAGGGCGGGGCGCAGGCCTCCTGCGACAGGTTCTCGCAGCTTGATATAATCGTGCGATGACCACGAACTCCCACGATTCCATCCGCGCCGTGCAATGGCAGGGCGACCACTTGCGCCTGCTCGACCAGCGGCGGCTGCCGTTCGAGGAAATCTGGATCGACTGCCGCGATGCGGACATGGTGACCGAGGCGATCCGTTCGCTCTCGGTGCGTGGTGCGCCGGCGATCGGTATCGCTGCTGCCTGGGGTGCGGTGCTTGCCGCACAGCAGCGTGCCGATCTGCCGTCGGTCCTGGCTACCCTGCGTGCGGCGCGTCCCACCGCGGTCAACCTGATGTGGGCGCTGGATCGGATGAAAGCGTGCATCGATACTGGCGCCGATGCCGCCGCGCTGGAACGCGAGGCGCAGGCGATCCAGGACGAGGATCTGGCGGCCAACAAGCATATGGGGGAGCTGGGCGCGGCACTGATTGCCCCAGGCTCGCATGTGCTTACCCATTGCAATACCGGTTCGCTGGCAACCGCCGGTTACGGCACCGCGCTTGGCGTGATTCGCGCAGGCGTCGCGTCCGGCCGCATCGCCCAGGTGTTTGCCGGCGAGACACGGCCGTGGCTGCAAGGTGCGCGCCTGACCATGTGGGAGCTCGTCCGTGATGGCATCCCGGCCAAGCTGGTCGCCGATTCAGCGGCGTCGCACCTGATGAAAACCGGCAAGGTGGCCTGGGTCATCGTTGGCGCCGATCGCATTGCCGCCAACGGCGACACCGCGAACAAGATCGGCACCTACCAACTCGCCATCGCGGCGAAGCATCATGGCGTGAAATTCATGGTGGTGGCACCGTCGACCACGGTCGACATGGCGACCGCCCATGGCGACGACATCGAAATCGAGTTGCGCGAAGCGACCGAACTGCTGTCGATCGGCGGCACGCGCACCGTCATCGACGGCGCCGAAGCCTGGAATCCTGTATTCGACGTGACCCCGTCCGGCCTGATCGATGCCATTGTCACCGAGCGTGGCGTCATCGAAAACCCCGATGAGGCCAAGATGCGGGCGATCTTCGCCTGATGCATCTTCGCGGGCAGATCGCGCTGTTCGCCATCGGCGGCGTGATCGGCCTCGTCGTCGACGCCGGGATCACCCAGGGATTGGTCGGCCTGGCCGGCTTCAACCCGTACACGGCCCGGATCGTCGCCTTTATCAGTGCGGCGACCGTCACCTGGTGGTGGAATCGCCGGCACACCTTCGCCCACCGTGCCAGCGGCCATGCCGCGCACGCCGAATGGTTGCGCTGGATGGGCCTGATGATCGCCGGGGCGGTGGTCAACAATGGGCTTTACGTGGTTCTCCTGCACCTGTTTCCGCTGTTGAAAACCTGGCCCGCGATCGCCGTCGCTGCGGGCTCGGCGGCCGGCGCCGTGGTCAATTTCCTGCTGGCCCGGAGCATGCTTTTCAAAGGCGCGAAAGCCACTCTATAACCCATTGATTTTAAACGACTAAAGACTGTCGTTTCAGGCGGTTTCGTGCTACAATCGACCGATTGAATTCCGCAACTTTTCGCAGCCTCTCCCGGGGCGGAAAACCGCGGCCCTATCCGTTATTCAGGGAAGCCGATTGATGGCAGAACTCGCCAGAGAAATCATCCGCGTCAATATCGAAGACGAGATGCGTCAGAGCTATCTCGATTACGCGATGAGCGTGATTGTCGGTCGTGCACTGCCGGATGTGCGCGACGGCCTGAAGCCTGTCCATCGACGCGTTCTGTTCGCGATGAGCGAACTCGGCAATGCCTGGAACAAGCCCTATAAGAAATCGGCCCGCGTGGTCGGTGACGTCATCGGTAAGTACCATCCGCATGGCGATAGCTCGGTTTACGACGCGATCGTCCGCATGGCCCAGCCCTTTTCGCTGCGCTACATGCTGGTCGACGGCCAGGGTAACTTCGGTTCGGTCGACGGCGACAATCCCGCGGCGATGCGATACACCGAGGTGCGCATGTCGCGCCTCACCCACGAATTGCTCGCCGATATCGACAAGGAAACCGTCGACTTCGGCCCGAACTACGATGAAAGCGAGCACGAGCCGCTGGTCCTGCCGACCCGCGTGCCGACCCTGCTGATCAACGGCTCCGCCGGTATCGCGGTCGGCATGGCGACCAATATCCCGCCGCACAACCTTACCGAGGTCATCAACGCGACGCTCGCGCTGATCGAGGACCCGACGCTCGGCGTCGAGGACCTGATGACGTATATCCCCGGGCCGGATTTCCCGACCTCGGGCATCATCAACGGTTCGTCGGGCATCATCGAAGCCTACCGCACCGGTCGCGGCCGCATCCTGGTGCGCTCGCGTGCATCGATCGAAACCGAGGCCAACGGCCGCGAAACGATCCTCGTCCACGAACTGCCGTACCAGGTGAACAAAGCACGGCTGATCGAGAAGATCGCCGAGCTGGTCAAGGAAAAGAAGCTCGAAGGCATCAGCGAACTGCGCGACGAGTCCGACAAGGACGGCATGCGCATCGTCATCGAGATCCGTCGCGATGCTATGGGCGACGTCGTGCTGAACAACCTGTTCCAGCAGACCCAGATGCAGGTCACCTTCGGCATCAATATGGTGGCCTTGCTCGATGGCCAGCCCAGGTTGCTGGGCCTGAAGGACATCCTCGAAGCTTTCATTCGCCATCGTCGCGAAGTGATCACGCGGCGGACGATCTTCGATCTGCGCAAGGCGCGTGCGCGTGCGCATATCCTCGAAGGCCTGACCGTCGCGCTGGCGAACATCGAGGAGATGATCGAGCTGATTCGTACCTCGGCGTCACCGGCCGAGGCGCGCGAGAAGATGGTCGCGCGTCTGTGGGAACCGGGTCTGGTGCGCGCGCTGTTGTCCGCATCGGGTGCCGAGTCCTCGCGTCCCGAGGAAATGGATCCGCGCGATGGCCTGAAGGCCGATGGATATCACCTGTCCGAAACGCAGGCCACCGAAATCCTGGCTATGCGCCTGCACCGCCTTACCGGCCTGGAGCAGGAAAAGCTGTCGGACGAGTATCGCCAGGTGCTGGAGACGATACGCGGCCTGATCGAGATCCTTGAGAATCCCGAGCGTCTGCTCGAGGTAATCCGCGGCGAACTGGAACAGATCCGCACGGATTTCGGCGACGCTCGCCGCACCGAGATCCAGCACTCGCAGGAGGACCTCAACGTACTCGACCTGATCGCATCGGAAGACGTCGTGGTCACGCTGTCGCATACCGGTTACGTCAAGCGCCAGGCGGCCAGCCTGTATCGCGCGCAGAAGCGTGGTGGCAAGGGGCGTTCGGCTTCGGCGTTGAAGGACGAGGATGTCGTCGAGCAGCTGTGGGTGGTCAATACGCATGACACCTTGCTGGCCTTCACCAGCACCGGCCGCGTCTACTGGCTCAAGGTGTACCAGATTCCCGAAGCCACCGCCGGCGCGCGCGGCAAGCCGATCGTCAACCTCTTGCCGCTTGGCGAGGGCGAGAAGGTACAAGCGGTATTGCCCGTGCACGAATACAGCGAAGATCGTTTCGTATTCTTCGCGACCCGCAGCGGCCGGGTGAAAAAGACCCGTCTCACCGAATTCGCGTTCCAGCTGCAGAAGGGCAAGATCGCCATCAAGCTGGATGACGGCGATGCGCTGATCGGCGTCGCCTTGACCGATGGCTCCAGCGACGTGTTGTTGTTCGCTTCCAACGGCAAGGTGGTCCGCTTTGCCGAGGCCGGCAAGATCGAGCCGGGCAAGGTCGAGGAAGTCGACGAGGACGCGGTCGAAGGCGAGATCGACGATGCCGTCGAGGGCGCCGCGGACGAAGGCAAGGGCGGCGTGCGGCCGATGGGCCGCAACTCCGGTGGCGTGCGCGGCATTCGCCTGGCCAAGGATGCCCGTGTGGTGTCGATGATTGTCGTCAACGAGAGCGACGAGGTGGATATCCTCACGGCCACCGAACGCGGTTACGGCAAGCGCACCATGCTCAAGGAATTCCCGAAGAAAGGTCGCGGCACACAGGGCGTCATCGGTATCCAGTGCTCCGAGCGCAACGGTTCGCTGGTCGCGGCGACCCAGGTCGGCGAAACCCAGGAGGTCATGCTGATCTCCGACCAAGGCACCCTGGTACGCACGCGCGTCTCGGAAGTCTCCCAGCTCAGTCGCAACACCCAGGGCGTCACCCTGATCCGCCTGCCCAAGGATGAAACCCTGGTCAGCGTGGTGCGCCTGGACGCCGAGGACGAAGTGGAAGAACTGGTATCCGATGCCATCGATGGCGATGTGATCGAAGGTGAGCTTGTCGAGGGCGACGCCGCCGCCGATACCGCACCGGACGATGTATCGCCGCCGGAAGCGTGATGATTCGCCTGTAAAGAAAAAAAAGCCCGCGGAAACGCGGGCTTTTTTTTTGTCTTGTAGGAGCGAACAGGGTTCGCTCCCACAACAGCAGAACTCCGACGGGTTGTCTTCAGGCTATGGCAGCCAGCATCGCCTCGGCACTGGAAACGCGGAACTCACCCGGTGCTTCAACGTGCACCTGCCTGACCACGCCGTCATCGACATACAACGCGAAGCGCTTGGCACGCATGCCCATTCCATACGCCTGGCCGTCCATCACCAGACCGAGCGCCTGGGTGAATTCGCCATTGCCGTCGGCGAGCATGACCAGGTCCTCGGGAACATTCTGCGACTGCGCCCAGGCCGACATCACGAAGGCATCGTTGACCGAGAGGCAGGCCACGGTGACGCCGCGATCGCGGAAGTCCTGCATATGCTGGACGTAGCCGGGCAGGTGACGATTCGAGCAGGTCGGCGTGAAGGCGCCGGGCACCGCGAACAGCACGACCTTGCGGCCGTTGAATACGCTCTCGCTATCGGTGCTCGGATTGCCTTCGGCAATGGTCTTGAGCGTCGCGTGGGGAATACGTTCGCCGGTCTGGATGGTCATGGGATTTCCTTATGGGGGAGGTCAAGTCGTGGAAGCAGTTCCGTAAGTCTAGCGCCAGTTGGGGGGCATGGTTGTCTCGTAAATGCCGGCCAGTATCGGCCTTCCATCAGCCATGCCCCGAAGCATTGTATTCATCTTGTTGAAGGCAATCGCCGAGCAGGTAAAGGCTCCGGCGTTGCCAAGCAGGCGATCCTGAAAGTCAGCGAGTTCGCCGGCAGCCGTCTCGCCCAGATAGTCGCGCGATCGGGTGAGCAGGCCAGCTGCGAATGCGCGCAAGGCATCGGGCGAGTCAGTTTCGGTCCCAAAGTGGCTGCTCGACGAGTACCGGGTGAAGATCGCCGCCAGGCATAGCAGGAAGTAGCCTCGCTCGGGTCTGGTATGTCCAGCCACCTCGTTTCTGGCCATGACGTCATTGACGTAAGCGTCGGTCACCGTGACATGGCGCCCTGAAGGCAACGATTGATCGAGCAGGCAGGGGGCAAAGGCGTCGGCCAAACGCTGTTTATGCCCGCTACTTACCAGCTTCTCGCCACGATGGACCGACGTAAGGGAAGCTTTGCCGAATAGCGTCCGGTATCTCGCTTCCAGCTGTAACCCCCGAAGGTATGGCGGGTCATGGCGACGGAGCGAGGGTGCCAGGAATCCGCGGAGGAATACGTTCCTGTTGAGATGGTCGACGAGCGCAGACGTATCGGCCCTCTGGCCTCGATCGTACAGTTCGATACCGTATTCGGGGTTCGGTGCCATGCCATTGGCGGCGACATCGCCCTGTACGAAGACACGATAATATTCACCGGTCATGACGACGCTCCGGTCGTCGCCGCAGTGGAAGATCGCCACTCCTCCAAGCTCTACCGCATCGCTATCGTCATAGCCCAATACCTGGCTCATGGCCTCGACGGATTCGGCATTGGCGGGCAGATGGAACAGGCTTTTTTGCAAACCCAGGGCTCGATCGCGCAGCTCGGCATCCTCCTCGCGCGAACAAGCCTGGACAAGCTGTTGGCAATAAGCAGCGTGCGCGTCACTGAGGCCGGTCGGCGGGCTGGCGTGGATAAGTTTCAGGGCATGATCGACATGGGCGCCGAGAAACACGACCATGTCCATGTGTGGAAAACGTGCCAGGTCGAGAAGCCGCGAGTCGCCAGCGTCGAAATTTGCAGCGATAAGTTCATCGATGACCGCGCGCGTACGGGCGGCAGCTGTCTGTACGGAGCCCGGGTGGAGGTAGGCGCGGTTGAAGAGGATATCCGCAAGTGGCTGGGCGATGCTGGCGCGATCGGATGGCGAGCATTGGGACATCAGCCCGTCGAGGCATTCTGCCATGAGGGCCTGCTTCAACGCGTTGTCTTCGATCGAGTGAATCGTTTTGAGGATGCTGCCGGTGCTTGTGTTGTTGATATGGTTGAAACGGAGGTCGAGCGCGCTGGCTCTCTGGTTGGACCTGGCTCCGGGCAGGCCCGCCGTTGCATAGGCCATGGACAGCTTCGCGTCTTTCAGGATGACACCAGTGAAGTCCGGGTAGGTCAGCCCTTCCTTCGTCGCGAAAGCCTTGTATGTCCGTGATCGGCGGTCAAGCGCATACGTCGGCGCACGATCCGTCGAGAGTTGCCTGTGGAACGGACTCTGTTTTCCAAAGCTGAGGCCGAACAGCGTGGCTCCACGCAAATCCACACCGGTGAGATCATTTGGCAACGAGCATCCGGACAAGTCCTTGTCGCGGAAATCGGCATCGCGCAGATTGCATTCGTGTAGCGGCATTCCGGCCAGGTCGCGTCCCTCCAGGAATGCCGCATTCTTTCCACGGAAGAATTCGTGGTCGCCGTGGGGCGCGATACCGTTGTGGCCAGGACGGTATGTCATCAGGCAATCCAGTCGCTGGTTTATACGCGTGACCAGCGCGCCGCGATCGAGCGGAAGGTGTTCCGAGCGAGCCTGGTCACCGGTATTCCCGCGTAGCCGATTGCCAACCCACGACAGTGCGCAGAAGAATCTTTCACCACGTGACCCGTGCGTCTGCCGGGAAACATTCAGTGCGCGTAGCGCATCGACCGCGCCATATTCGTCGGGTGCCGATCTGAATCCGCCGATGAGAACCTGATGCTGGCCTGAGCCCAGTTTGGCCACCAGGTCGTTCCCCTTGACCCTGAGATCGAGACACGCATCCAATGGAATATTGCGAATGTGTTGGAGGAGCGACCTCAACGTTTCGAACTGATGCAGCCTTGCCACAGTTCCCAGGCCTTGTGTATACCTGCTGGCAGCGGCCTGTTTCGCGCGTTGTCCGATCTGTTCCGGTGTGAATGCCGGTTGCGCTGGCGCGGCTGTGACTGGGGCAGATGGCATGACGTTCTTTAGTGAGCCTGTCCAGGGCATCCAGTGTGCGATTGCCGACTGCCACGTCGCTGCCGGAAATCGATCGTCCTTTACACCCGGCGTGGCCTTGACTGCCGATCCGGCCTTCCGGCTTGAAACGACGCTCCGCGCCCTGATTTCAACGGCATCGACTCGCTTGCGGTGAACCGCATGGCGGCCGATCATTGACGACGTTAAGGCTTGGGGAGCTGGTGTGGAATTCAAGGATTACTACGACATCCTGGGTGTGAAGCCCGAGGCGACGGAGGCTGAGATCAAATCGGCTTACCGTAAGCTCGCGCGCAAGTTCCACCCGGACAAGAACAAGGATGCCGGGGCCGAGGACAAGTTCAAGGCCATCAACGAGGCCAACGAGGTGCTCAAGGACGCCGAGAAGCGTCGCGCCTACGACCAGGTGCGCGCTGGCGGTTACCGCCAGGGTGAGCAGTTCCGTCCGCCGCCGGGCTGGGGCCAGCAGCAGGGCCAGGGCCAGGCTTACGACTTTGGCGACATGGGCGGCGGGGGTGATTTCAGCGACTTCTTCGAGAGCCTGTTCGGCCGCGGTGGCGCACGCGGGCACGGCCAGGCGGCCCAGGCTCGCCGTGGGCGGGACATCCAGGCGCAGATCGATACCGACCTGCAGACTGCCTATAGCGGTGGCAAGACCCGGGTCGTGCTCAACGACAGCAGCGGCGGCGAGCGCGTGCTCGAGGTGAAGATTCCCGCCGGTATCCAGCCGGGCCAGACGATCCGCCTGGCCGGCCAGGGACATCCGGGCAGCGGCGGCGGTCCATCGGGCGACCTGCTGCTCGAGATCGGCGTGCGCGACGATGCACGCTTCCGCCTTGACGGCCGTACGGTCACCCATACGCTGGCGATCGCGCCGTGGGAGGCCGCGACGGGCGCGACCGTGCCGGTGCCGACCCTCGGCGGCCATGTGGACCTGAGGATTCCCGAGGGCTCGCAATCGGGGCGCAAATTGCGCCTGAAGGGCCGTGGCCTGCCGGGTAGCGTCGCCGGCGACCAGATCGTGGTGCTGGAAATTCGCGTGCCGGTGCCCGACACGTACGAAGAAAAGGCTGCCTACGAAGCCTTCAAGGAAGCCTTCCCGGACTTCGATCCGCGCCGGTGACCGAAGCCGTCCCGGCGCCGCCTGTGCGTGGCGCCGGTCAGCCCGGCAGCAGTTCCTTCAGCGTACGCACCAGTTCCTCTTCCTTGATCGGCTTGACCACATAGGCCTTGGCGCCTTGGCGCAGGCCCCAGACCTTGTCGGTGTCCTGGTCCTTGGTGGTGACCAGGACGATCGGGATATGCGCGGTGTCGGCGTCCTTGCTGATCGTGCGGGTGGCCTGGAAACCGTTGAGGTTGGGCATCACCACGTCCATCAGGATCAGGTCGGGGCGTTCGCGCTTGGCGGCTTCGACGCCGGCGGCACCGTCTTCGGCCGTCAGGGCTTCGTGCCCGAGCTTTTCGACGATCCGCTTGATGCCGAGCAGCTGCGACGGTGAGTCGTCGACGATGAGAATACGCGCCATAGTTTTCCCCGTTTACTGTTCCATGCGAGCGGCCATTCTACGGTTCGCGGCGCATTCATCAATGGGTGGGCGTCAAAGATATCGCGGCCGTCATGAAATCGAGCGTCAGCCGCCGCCGACACGGACCACCGTACGGCCGAACGATTCGCCGCGCAACATGCCTTCGAAGACCGACGGTAGCGCGTCCAGGTCCACTTCGCGTGTGCCGATGAGGTCCAGGTGTGCCGGCTTCCATTCGCCGGCCAGGCGCGTCCAGATCGTCTCGCGGATATCGCGCGCGGTACCGGCCGAGGCGATGCCGAGCAGGCTGACGCCGCGGATGATGAAGGGCATGACCGTGGTCGGCAGTTCGGCGCTGCCGGCCAGGCCACAGGTGGCGACATTGCCGTAGGGCGCGATCAGCGGCAGCATGCCAGCCAGCATCGGGCCGCCGACATTGTCCAGCGCACCGCCGAACCGTGCCGAATCCATCGGTTTGCCGCTGAAAGTGAGTTCATGGCGATTGATGCATTCGCGCGCACCCAGCTGGCGCAACACGTCGAAACGATCGCGCTTGCCGCTGATCGCATGCACCTCGAAGCCGGCGCGGGTGAAGATATCCACTGCGAGCATGCCGACACCGCCGGTGGCGCCGCTGATGGCGATCGGACCCATCGAAGGCACCTGCCGGTTGTCCAGCATGCGCAGCAGGGACAGCGCCGCGGTAAAACCGGCCGTGCCGAGCAGCATCGCTTCACGCAGGCTGAGCCCGGCGGGCAGGGGGATCGTCCAGGCCGCCGGCAGGCGCGCGTAGTCGGCGTAGCCACCGTCCAGTGTCTCGGACAGGCCCGAACCCGTACAAAGCACCGCATCGCCTTCGCGGAAAGCGGGATCGGTCGAGGCGACCACATGGCCGGCGAGGTCGATGCCGCCGTTCAATGGATAGTGTCGCAAGATCTTGCCCTTGCCGGTGCCGGCCAGGGCGTCCTTGTAGTTGACCGAGGACCAGCCGACGCGGACCAGCACTTCACCAGGCGTGAGGCTGTCGGCATCCATGGTCTGCAGGCCGGCGCGATGGGCGCGGTTGTCATCCTGGTCGATGCGGAAGGCGCGAAAAGCGGTGGGCGTGGTCATGGCGGCCTTCCTCAGGCGTTGTCGGTGCTGCGAATCCACTTGGGCGTATAGCCCGACTCATAGGCATGCATCCAGTCGAGCAGGGCATGGATGTCCTCGCCGAACCAGATGTTGTCGCGCTGTTCGGCGCGGACGAAACCTTCGCCGACCATATGGTCCATGTTCGTCTTCAGCCCCGTGTAAAAGCCGCGCACGTCGAGGAAGGCGCAGGGATAGGCATGCAGGCCGAGTTGCGCCCAGGTCAGCATCTCGAAGATTTCTTCCATCGTGCCGAAGCCGCCGGGCAGGGCGACGAAGGCGTCGGCGAGCTCGAACATGCGCGTCTTGCGCTGGTGCATGGTCTCGACGATATGCAATTCCGTCAGCCCGGTATGCGCGACTTCCTTTTCGACAAGCTGGCGCGGAATGACCCCGACCGCGCGGCCGCCGGCGGCCAGCACGGCGTCGGCGACGATACCCATCAGGCCGACCTTGCCGCCGCCATAAACCAGTTCGATCCCGCGCCCGGCGAGCAGGCGTCCAAAAGCGGCAGCCTGTTCGGCGTACTCGGGGTGCTTGCCCGCATTGGAGCCGCAGTAAACACAGATGGCCTTGATTTCACGCATTGGACAGTCCCGGGAAGCTGAAAAACAAAGGGCCCGTCCTTGCCGGCAAGGACGGGCCCCCGAGGTTACACGCGCTGGGTCAGTTGCCCTTGTGAATGGCGCGCTTGTCGACCGACAGGGCGGCCTCGTGGACCACTTCGGACAGCGCCGGATGCGCGTGGACGATGCGGGCGAGGTCTTCGGCCGAACCCTTGAACTCCATCGCCACCACGGCTTCGTGGATCAGCTCGGAAACGACCGGGCCGACCATATGCACGCCGAGGATACGGTCGGTTTCCGCGTGGGCGATGACCTTGACCTGGCCGATCGCCTCGTTCATCGCCACGGCGCGGCCGTTGGCGGCGAAGGGGAAGGAGCCGGTCTTGTACGGCACGCCTTCGTCCTTCAACTGCTTCTCGGTCTTGCCGACCCAGGAGATTTCCGGTTCCGTGTAGATGACCCAGGGCACGGTATCGAGGTTGACATGGCCGGGCTTGCCGGCGATCAGCTCGGCGACCGCGACGCCTTCCTCCGAACCTTTGTGTGCCAGCATCGGGCCACGCACGGCATCGCCGATCGCCCAGACGCCATCGACGCCGGTATGGCAATGCTCGTCGACGACGATGCGACCACGCTCGTCCAGCTTCACGCCGGTGTCGGCGGCCAGCAGGCCGTCGGTGTAGGCACGGCGGCCCACGGCGACCAGCAGCTTGTCGACGACAAGGTTCTGCTCGCCGTCCTTGTCGGTATAGGTCAGGTGGACTTCATCGCCCTTGATCTCGGCCTTGCCGAGCTTGGCGCTGAGCTTGATGGTCAGCTTCTGCTTGGCGAATTCCTTGGCGGCGACCTTGGCGATGTCGGCATCG
This sequence comes from Luteibacter sp., assembly GCA_036009745.1. Taxonomy (GTDB): domain Bacteria; phylum Pseudomonadota; class Gammaproteobacteria; order Xanthomonadales; family Rhodanobacteraceae; genus Luteibacter. The sequence continues at coordinate 29,358 of DASYLE010000185.1, forward strand.
GCCACGGCGAGGAAGTCAGGCAGGGCTTCGATGATGGTGACTTCCGAACCCAGGCGGTTCCACACGCTGCCGAGCTCCAGGCCGATCACGCCCGCGCCGATCACGCCAAGGCGCTTGGGTACTTCGGTGAAGTCGAGCGCGCCGGCATTGTCGACGATGTGCTTGCCATCGAATTTCGCGAACGGCAGCTCGATCGGCACGGAGCCGGAGGCGAGGATCACGTTGGTCGCCGAGATGGTCTGCTTGGCGCCGTCGTTGCCGGTAATCTCGACCTCGTTACCCTTCAGCAGCTTGCCTGTACCGAAATACGGGGTGATCTTGTTCGCCTTGAACAGCATCGTCACGCCGCCGGTGAACTGCTTGACGATCTTGTCCTTGCGGCCGATGAAGGTCGCCACGTCGATACGCGGGTTGTCGGCGGTGATGCCGTGCACGTCGAAGTGGTGGGTCAGGTTGTAGAACTGCTTGGAGGAATCCAGCAGCGCCTTGGACGGGATGCAGCCGATGTTGAGGCAGGTGCCGCCCAGGGCGGCCTTGCCGTCCTTGCCGACGAAGGCGTCGATGACGGCGGTCTTCAGGCCCAGCTGCGCGGCGCGGATCGCGGCCACATAACCGGCAGGGCCGGCACCGATGACGATGACGTCGAACTTCTCGCTCATGATCGCTCCAGAAACGCTTTCAATTCAGGTTTGCCGCACCCTAGATGGGGGCGAAATATGAAAACGGGAGCCTCGAAGCTCCCGTTTTCATGATGCTGAACGACCTTACAGGCCGAGCAGCATGCGCTGGGGGTTTTCCAGCTGGTTCTTGATGTCCACCAGGAACAGCACCGCGTCCTTGCCGTCGATGATGCGGTGGTCGTAGCTGAGCGCGATGTACATCATCGGCGCGGCGATGATCTGGCCGTTCTCGACGATGGCGCGTTCCTTGATCGTATGCATGCCGAGGATGGCGCTCTGCGGCGGGTTGACGATCGGGGTCGACAGCAGGGAGCCGAAGGTGCCGCCGTTGGTGATCGTGAAGGTGCCGCCCTGCAGGTCGTCCAGGCCAAGCTTGCCGTCACGGGCCTTCTTGGCGTAGCCGAGGATGCCCTTCTCGACATCGGCGAAGCTCATGTCCTGCACGTCGCGCAGCACCGGCGTGACCAGGCCCTTTTCGGTGGACACGGCGATCGAGATGTCCTGGTAGCCGTGATAGATGATGTCGCTGCCGTCGACCGAGGCGTTGACCACCGGGTAGCGCTTCAGCGCTTCGGTGGCGGCCTTGACGAAGAAGCTCATGAAGCCGAGCTTGACGCCGTTGGACTTCTCGAACTGCTCGCCGAGGGTCTTGCGCAGCTTCACCACCTCGGCCAGGTTCACCTCGTTGAACGAGGTCAGCATGGCGATCGAGTTCTTCGACTGCATCAGGCGTTCGGCGATGCGCGTACGGATACGCGTCATCGGCACGCGCTCTTCCGGACGCGAACCCGGGGTCGGCTTCGCGGCGGGTGCGGCGGGTGCGGCAGCGGCGGCGCCACCGGTCTTGCCGTAGTTGACCAGGTCTTCCTTGGTCACGCGGCCATCGCGGCCGGTGCCGGCGACCTTGGACGGGTCGATGTTTTCTTCCGTTGCGACGCGGCGACCGGCCGGCGAAAGCTCGTCGGCGCCCTTCGGCGCGGACTTCGCTTCCGGTGCGGCGACAACGGCAGCGGCGACGGGCTTGGCCTCGGCAGCCGGAGCGGCAACCGCGCCTTCCTCGATGACCGCGATGATCTGCTGGCTGGTCACCGTGGCGCCGGCTTCCTGGCGGATTTCCTTGAGCACGCCGTCGACCGGCGAAGGCACTTCAAGGACGACCTTGTCGGTTTCCAGGTCGAGCAGGTTTTCGTCACGCTTGACCGCGTCGCCGGCTTTCTTGTGCCAGGTGGCGATCAGGGCGTCGGAGACGGACTCGGGCAGGACCGGCACTTTGACTTCGATGGACATGCAAACTACTCCGCTGCGTGATCGGTGCCGACCGGCGCGACGAGCGCCTGTTCGACGAGCGCCGTCTGTTCGGCGACATGACTGTTGAAATGACCTGCGGCCGGTGCCGGCGAGCGCGTACGGCCCGCATAGGACAGGCTGTGCTTGGCGCTGATGCAGGCCTGCAGGTGATGACGGATCTGGAACCATGCGCCCTGGTTCATCGGCTCTTCCTGGCACCAGATCACTTCCTTGGCGGAAGGATACCTGGCCAGTTCGGCGCTGACTTCCGGGCGCGGGAACGGGTAGAGCTGCTCGACGCGGACGATGGCGACATCGTCCTGGCCGCGCTTCTGTGCGTCCTCGAGCAGGTCGTAATAGACCTTGCCCGAGCAGAACACGACGCGCTTGACCTTCTTCGCGTTGAGTTCGCGATGCTCGCCGATCACCAGCTGGTACTGGCCATGGGCCAGTTCGTCCAGGCTGGACACGGCCAGCTTGTGGCGCAGCAGGGATTTGGGCGTCATCACGATCAGCGGCTTGCGCACCGGGCGCACCTGCTGGCGGCGGATCATGTGGAAGGCCTGGGCCGGCGTGGTCGGCACGCAGACCTGCATATTGTCCAGCGCGCACATCTGCAGGAAGCGTTCCAGGCGTGCCGAGGAATGCTCCGGACCCTGGCCTTCATAGCCGTGGGGCAGGAACAGGCTCAGGCCGCACAGGCGGTTCCACTTTGCTTCACCGGAGCTGATGAACTGGTCGATGACGACCTGGGCGCCGTTGGCGAAATCGCCGAACTGGCCTTCCCAGATGGTCAGCTGGTCCGGCGCGGTGGTCGACTCGCCGTATTCGAAGGCCATCACCGCTTCCTCGCTGAGCAGCGAGTCGATGATCTCGACCTGGGCGTTCGCACGCACCTTCTCCAGCGGCATGTAGGTACGATCCGAGCCCTGGTCGTGCAGCACGGCATGGCGATGGAAGAAGGTGCCGCGGCCGGAATCCTGGCCGACCAGACGCAGGTCGTAGCCCTCGTCCAGCAGGGTCGCGTAAGCGAGGTTCTCGGCATAGCCCCAGTCGGCCATCTGGTCGCCAGCGGCCATCTTGCGGCGGTCGTCGTAGATCTTCGCCACGCGCGGATGCAGGGTGATATCCGAGGGGATATCGAGGATCACCTCGGCCAGCGTGTTGAGCCTGGCGCGATCGACGCCGGTTTCCACCGCCATCGACAGCTTGTTCTTCTGGAAGCGCGTCCAGTCGACCGGGATGTCGCGTTCCGGCGAGGGGTCGAGCTCGATCAGGCTGCCGCCGGCTTCGAGGCGGCTGCGGTAATCGTCGAGCATCTTCTGGCCGTCGTCGGCACCGATCACGCTCTGCTTCGCCAGCGCCTGCGCGAACAGGTCGCGGGTGGTCGGCAGCTTGCGGATCACCTGGTACATCAGCGGCTGGGTCGCCGCCGGCTCGTCGGCCTCGTTGTGGCCGAGGCGGCGGTAGCAGACCAGGTCGACGACCACGTCCTTCTTGAAGCGCTTGCGGAATTCATAGGCGAGGCGGGTGACCTGGATCACCGCTTCCGGATCGTCGCCGTTCACATGGAACACCGGCGCGTTGACCATCTTCGCCAGGTCCGTGCAGTACAGCGTCGAGCGCGAGTCCGCGGGATTGGAGGTGGTGAAGCCGACCTGGTTGTTGATCACGATATGCAGGGTGCCGCCGATGGCGAAGCCACGGGCCTGCGACATCTGCATCAGTTCCATGTTGACGCCCTGGCCGGAGAAGGCGGCATCGCCGTGGATGATGATCGCCAACGACTTCTCGCGCGCCTCGTCGCGACGGCGCGTCTGCCGCGCGTGCACCGAACCGGCCACGACCGGGTTGACGATTTCAAGATGCGACGGGTTGAACGCCAGCGCGACATGCACACCGCCCTTGGGCGTCTTGACGTCGGCGGAGAAGCCCATGTGGTACTTCACGTCACCCGAGTGGATCGGATCGTCGTCGTGTTCGAATTTTCCTTCGAACTCGTTGAAGAGCTGGTGCGGCGGCTTGCCGAGGATGTTCACAAGCATGTTCAGACGGCCGCGATGGGCCATGCCGATGATCAGTTCGCGCACGCCGTTGTCGCCGCTGGCGCGGACGATGTCGTCCATCATCGGGATCAGGCTTTCACCGCCCTCGAGCGAGAAACGCTTCTGGCCGACGTACTTGGTATGCAGGTAACGCTCGAGGCCTTCGGCGGCGGTCAGCGCCTCGAGGATGCGAACCTTGCCCTTGCTGTCCAGGCCGGCGCTGCCGTCGGCCTTTTCCAGACCGTCGTACACCCAGCGACGCTGGTCGTGGTCGCTGATGTACATGAACTCGGCACCGATCGTGCCGGTATAGATCTTCTTCAGGCGCGCGATCAGGTCGCGCAGCTTCAGCCGCTGGCCGCCACCGCCGAACGTACCGGTGTCGAACTCGGTGTCGAGGTCGGCATCGGACAGGCCATGGAAGGCCAGGCCAAGGTCGGGCGCATTCATCTTCCCGGCAAGGCCGAGCGGATCGAGGTCCGCCGCCAGGTGGCCGCGCGAACGGTACGCCGTCAGCAGGCGGATGACGCCGGCCTGCTTGCGTGCGTGCTCGTCGTTGACAGGGCCGGCTACGACACCATTGCCGCGGCGGACGCGCTGGGCGGCCTCGATGCGGGCGATGGCGGCCGAGTGGGGAACGTCGCCGGCCTCGCGGCCCTTGAAGGACTCGAAGTATTTGGCCCAGTCCACGTCGACGGCCGAGGGATCGGCCAGCCAGGCTTCATAGATCTGCTCGACATAGTCGGCGTTGCCGCCGGCGAGCTGGGAGGATTCGGAAAACTCGCGGATCTGGTTTGCGCTCACGTCACCACCGGCACACACGAAAAGGGCTTCCTGCCGTCCGTCTTGCACCATGGATGGCAGCATAAGAATCTTTCAATTATAGCCCCTTGGTGCTGCGATGCGGCAACCGCTTACACGCCTAATGGCCGTATCTCGGTTGCGGGCAGTGATCGCTCCCACACTTCGTCGAAATATCCCTGTAACGGCGCGCGTTCAGCGGGGGCATCGAGGTCGGCGCGGGCATCGATCCGGCGGGCGTCGGGCCTGAACAGGAAGCCACCGGCGTCGTTGAGCAGGAAGGCCGAGGCGTAGGCCAGGTCCCTGGTTTCCTGCGGCACCCGCAGTTGCACGTTGCTCGGCAGGCGCTGGCAAAGCGCGATCAGGCGGTGGCTGTCGCGCAGGGCGCGGGCGGCGTCATGGGTCAGTATCCGGATGCCGGCGTAGCGACCGCCGGTGGCGATGCGACGCAGCGCATCGGTCATCTGATCGGTATCCAGCTGGCCGGTTTCCAGCACCGGCATATAGATGACCAGTTGGTGACGGGTCGCCGAAAGCACGGCGAGGCAGGCCGCGTCGAGCGAGGCCCGGTCGGTGACCTCGAGACGCGAGCCGCTCACCGCCGGCGTGCCTTGCCGACCAGCAGGTGGCCGTCGTTGACCAGGGCGAGGAGGAGTTCGCGGTCGCCCTTGGCGGGCGCTTTGGCGAACGACAACTCGCGTTCCGCACTCAGGCGCGCGGCCAGTTCGATGGGGCTGGCATACGCCTGGCCGCTAGCGAACAAGGTCGCGCCCTGGCGCCCTCGAGTCCAGGCGAACCGTGCCCAGGGATGGCGCAGCAACAGGGCGCCGCCGTCCAGCGATTTCAACAGCGCCGCCTCGGTGTGCACCTTTGGCGGCATGGCCGGTACCTGCGCGCTGCGGTAACGGGTAATGAAGCGGCCGAACCAGTCGGCGAGCAGATCCTTGTCCAACTGCGCGGCGAAGGGCAGGGCCTGGCGCAAACGATTCAGCGCGGCCAGGTCGATTTCGCCGGCGCGTCTGGCCGGCACGAGGTCCGGATCGGTGTAGCGCAGTTCGTCCGGCATGCGTTCGGCGAGGAAGTCGGCGAGGTCGCCGGTCAGCTCGGCCTGCGAAGGCGCGCGCATGCCGATCGAGAAGGTCATGCAGTTGCCGATGGCGACGCCATCGTGCGGTACGCCGGGCGGCAGGTAAAGCATGTCGCCCGGTTCCAGCAACCACTCTTGAGTCGGCTCGAAGTGCTTGAGCTGTTTCAGTTCGACATCGTCGCGGAAATCCAGCGGCGCGTCCGGGTCCGTGCTGATCGCCCAATGCCGCTGGCCCTCGGCCTGCAACAGGAAGACGTCGTACTGATCGACATGGGCGCCGACGCCGCCGCCGTCCTCGGCGTAGGAAATCATTACGTCGTCGACGCGCCAGCTCGGCAGGAAGGCGAAGTGGGCGAGCAGGGCGGCGACATCGGTGTCCCACTTGTCGACGTCCTGCACCAGCAGGGTCCAGTGGCTCTTCGGCGTCTTGGCGAAATCGGCCTCGGCGAAGGGGCCGCTGCGCACGGTCCAGCGATCGCGTTTTGCGTCGTGGACGATCAGCCGCGACAGCGCGGTTTCCTCGCAGGCCAGGCCGGCCAGGTCGTTCGGTTCGATAGGCGGCACGAAATCGGGGAAGGCGTTACGGATCAGCAGCGGGCGCTTCTGCCAGTAATCGCGCAGGAACTGTGTCGGGCTCATGCCGAGCGGCAGTTTCGCGCTACCGCGCACTTCGATCGGGAGGTTCTTGCGGGTGGGGTCGGAGATGGCCATACGGCCATTGTAGCCGGGGGCGGCATTGAAGCCATTCTTGAGGCGACGCTGACTTGATTAGTGTCGCCTTAACCCGTCCGGTGCATGATGTGGGGGTCGTGTCCTTTCCCCTCCGGAGCGTTCCCATGATCTACGACAGCATCCTCGACACCATCGGCAATACCCCGGTGGTCCGGCTCCATCGCCTGGCGCCGAAGCATGTGCAGATATACGTCAAGGTGGAGGCCTTCAATCCGGCCGGTTCGGTCAAGGACCGCCTGGCCCTGGCGATTGTCCTGGACGCCGAGCAGCGCGGCACCTTGAAGCCCGGCCAGACCGTGGTCGAGGCGACCTCGGGCAATACCGGCGTGGCCCTGGCCGCGGTCTGCGCGGCGCGCGGCTACCCGTTCGTGGCGGTAATGAGCGAGACCTTCTCGGTCGAACGGCGCAAGCTGATCCGCGCCTACGGCGGCAAGGTGCTGCTGACCCCGGCCGCGGCGCGCGGCTCGGGCATGGTCAAGAAGGCCGAGGAACTGGCGGCGAAACATGGCTGGTTCCTGGCTCGCCAGTTCGAGAACCCGGCCAACCCGGCCTACCACCGCAATACCACGGCCCCGGAAATTCTCCGCGATTTCGCCGGCCGCCGGCTGGATTACTTCGTGACCGGCTGGGGCACCGGCGGCACCCTGACCGGCGTGGGCGAGGTGCTGAAAGTGGCCCGTCCGGAGGTGAAAATCATCGCCTGCGAGCCGGCCGGTGCCTCGTTACTCGCCGGCAAGGAATGGCAGCCGCACAAGATCCAGGGCTGGACCCCGGACTTCGTGCCCGCCGTGCTCAATCGCGAGATCGCCCACCAGATCCTGCCGGTCGACGATGTGCTGGCCCGGGACACCGCGCGGGACTTGGCGTCGAAGGAAGGCATCTTCGTCGGCATCTCCGCCGGCGCCACCCTGGCTGCAGCCTTGCAGGTGGCACGCGATGCGAGCGAGGGTTCGGTGCTGCTGGCGATGCTGCCCGATACCGGCGAACGCTACCTGTCGACCTTCCTGTTCGAAGGTGTCAATGAAGGTTCGGACGAGGTCGAATAGAACCATTCGCGTCGAGGGAGCCGCCACATTCCGCTCGTCACCCCTGCGCAGGCCTATTGCTGTCCGGGCGAATTCTGGAGTCACTTGCGCAGGCGTTGTGGCTACTGATCTGTGACCTGAGAGGCCAGAGACCGACTCGGGATCGGCGATACGTTGATCGTGTCGGCGCCTATCGCGCCGGCGTTTCGGCCTCCTGCCGGGGCCCGAGTCACTTTTCTGGAATGGCCCAGAAAAAAAGAGGCCACCCCTATCGCGTGCCCGCTGCGCGGGGCGGCCGGCGGTGCCGGGGTTTATGAACGCTCGTCCGTGTGCGCTCATAAACGGTCGGCATCCATGCCTCCCCCGCTACGCGGCCTGATCGTCCCCGCCGACCTCACTGCTCAACGGGGCCCCGGGATCACGAGCCGGCTGATCGCCGTGTATCTATTTTTGCCAGCGTGAAAGGTCTGGCCCCAAAGGACTCGCGAACACGGTTCGCTCCCACTGGAGCAGGTTGCGGCGACCTTCTTTTGTGGGAGCGAACCCTGTTCGCGAGTCCTTTGGGGCCGTGACTTCCCCATCGCCGTCTTGACCTTGATTGACCTACGCCGCCAGGCCGTCGCGGTGGTCGCGCTTTTTCCCCGGACAGCAGTGAGCCTGCGCGGGGATAGCGGTGAGGTTTTGCTGAGACTCGACGCCAATCATGCGTCCGGGGGAGGACGCACTTCTACGCATCTACAAGCTCAGATCTTGCGGGCGAGTTCGTCCGCAAGACCGATATAACTACCCGGGGTCAGAGCGAGCAAACGCTGCTTCGCATCGGCAGGCAGGTCCAGCCCACCGATGAACCCGCGCATCGAATCGCGCGTGATGCCCTGGCCACGGGTGAGGGCCTTCAACTGCTCATACGGTTCGGGCAAGCCATAACGGCGCATCACCGTCTGCACGGCTTCGGCGAGCACTTCCCAGCTGTTGTCCAGATCGGCGGCGACGCGGTCCGGGTTGACGTTGAGCTTGCCCAAGCCCTTCTGCAGGGATTCCAGCGCCACAAGCGTATGCCCGAAGGCCGTGCCCAGCGCGCGCAACACGGTTGAATCGGTAAGGTCGCGCTGCCAGCGGCTGATCGGCAGCTTCTCGGCGAAATGGCCGAGCAGGGCGTTCGCCAGGCCGAAGTTGCCCTCGGCGTTTTCGAAGTCGATCGGGTTGACCTTGTGCGGCATGGTCGAGGAACCGACTTCGCCGGCCTTCAGCGATTGCTTGAAGTAACCGAGCGAGATATAGCCCCAGATATCGCGGGACAGGTCGATCAGGATGATATTGGCGCGGCGCACGACGTCGGCGAACTCGGCCATGCCGTCATGGGGTTCGATCTGCGTCGTATACGGATTGAACTGGAGGCCGAGCCCGGTCACGAAGCTATTCGCCAGCGCTGGCCAGTCGACTTCCGGATAGGCGATCGCGTGCGCGTTGTAATTGCCGACGGCACCATTGATCTTGCCTGGGATCTCGACCGCGACCAGCTGTCTGCGCTGGCGCTCAAGGCGCGCGACGACATTGGCCAGTTCCTTGCCCAGGGTACTCGGCGAGGCGGTCTGGCCGTGGGTGCGCGAAAGCATCGGCAGTGAAGCGTTCGCATGCGCAAGTTCACGCAGCTTGCCGATCACGCCGTCGAAGGCGGGCAGCAGCACTTCTTCGCGCGCATCGCGCAGCATCAGTGCATAGGCGAGGTTGTTGATGTCCTCGCTGGTGCAGGCGAAGTGGACGAATTCCTTGGCCTGGGCCAGGGCGTCGTCGTTGCCGATGCGCTCCTTGATGAAGTACTCGACCGCTTTGACGTCGTGGTTGGTGGTCGCCTCGATCTCCTTGATGCGCTCGCCGTCATCCACGCAAAATCCTTCGGCGATGGCCTCGAGCCTGGCGGTTTCCGCGGCGCCGAAGGGCGGCAACTCGACGATGCCCGGATGGGCTGCCAGGGCCAGCAGCCAGCGGATTTCGACCAGGACGCGCCGGTGCATCAGCCCGTATTCGCTGAAAATCGGACGCAGCGGTCCGGCCTTGGCGGCGTAGCGGCCGTCCAGCGGCGAGAGGGCGGTCAGCGAGGCGTGGGACATGGGGCGGGGTTCCTGGAAAACTGAGGCAAGCGGGTAATTATACGGGCTTTGCCCGGCCGGCTCCGGCCAGTCGTACACTGAGGGTCTTCCCCCCAGAAGGACCCGATCGATGAGCAAGTTCCGCACCGAACGCGACAGCATGGGCGAACTGAAGGTGCCCGCCGCCGCGCTCTATGGCGCCCAGACCCAGCGCGCCGTCGACAACTTCCCGATTTCCGGCCTGACCATGCCGCGCCAGTTCATCCGCGCGCTGGGCCTGATCAAATCCGCCGCCGCCGAAGCCAACCTGCGCCTGGGCCAGCTGAAGAAAGGGCAGGCCAAGGCCATTCGCGAAGCCTCGGCCCGGGTCGCCGCTGGCGAGTTCGACACCCAGTTCCCGATCGACGTCTTCCAGACCGGTTCGGGTACCAGTTCGAACATGAATGCCAATGAGGTCATTGCGCATTTGACCGCCAAAGCCGGCACCAATGTGCATCCCAATGACCACGTCAATGCGGGCCAGAGCTCGAACGACGTGATCCCAACGGCGATCCTGGTCAGCGCGAGCCTGGCAGTGAGTGAGCAGCTGCTGCCGGCGCTCAAGCACCTGGGCAAGACCATCGACAAGCGTGCGCGCGAATTGAAGAAGGTCGCCAAGACCGGCCGCACCCACCTGATGGACGCCATGCCGATCACCTTCGGCCAGGAACTGTCCGGCTGGTCCGCGCAAATGGACGCGGCAGCCGAACGGATCACCGATACCTTGCAACGCACCCGCCGCCTGCCGCAGGGCGGCACCGCCGTCGGCACCGGTATCAACGCCGATCCGACGTTCGGCCCGCTGGTCGCCGCCGAACTCTCGCGTCTGACCGGGGTGAAGTTCTCCTCGGCCGACAATTACTTTGCCGGCATGGCTTCGCAGGATGCGGCGGTGGAACTCTCCGGCCAGCTGAAGACGCTGGCGGTGGGCCTGGCCAAGATCGCCAACGATCTGCGCTGGATGAACTCCGGACCGCTCGCCGGCCTTGGCGAAATCGAACTGCCAGCGCTGCAACCGGGCTCGTCGATCATGCCGGGCAAGGTCAATCCGGTGATTCCCGAAGCGGTGGCGATGGTCGCCGCCCAGGTCATCGGCAACGACGCGACGATCACCATCGGCGGCCAGTCGGGCAATTTCCAGCTCAATGTGATGCTGCCCGTGATCGCCTACAACCTGCTGCAGTCGATCGAGATCCTATCCAACGTGACCGTGCTGCTCGCCGACAAGGCGATCGCCGGCTTCACCATCAACCGCGAACGCATCCGTGAGGCGCTGGACAAGAACCCGATCCTGGTCACCGCGCTCAACCCGGTGATTGGCTATGAGAAGGGCGCGGCGACGGCGAAGCAGGCTTATAAAGAAAAGCGGCCGATCATGGATGTGGCACTGGAAACTACCGGGCTGAGCAAGACCGAACTGCAGGCACTCCTCGATCCGATGACGCTGACCAAGGGCGGCATTCACGGCGGCGGTGGTGGCGGCGGCGGTTGATCGTCGTACTCGGGAAGGGCACCGTTTGGGGCCGGACCTTGCGCGCTGGTCACCATAGATACGCGGCGATCAGCCGGCTTTGATCCCCGGCAGGGGGCGAAACACCAGCGCGATAGGCGCCGACACGATCACGAAGCACAGCCATAGAGCCGGGCCCCATTCCGCCAAGCCCACATGAAAAGCACTCGTTCCGAGTCGTCCTCTGGCCTCTCCGGTCGCAAGGCAGTGGCGGCAACGGCCTGTGCAAGCGATTCCAGAATTACCCCGGACAGCAGTGGGCTTGCGCCGGAATGGCGGAAATTCAAGGCATAGCTTCGCAGGCCGGATGCGGTTGCTTTCGGGCTTCGGGTCCGCGCCATTCAGGATGGTCATAGGGTATGTAGCTGGCCCAGAACCACGGAAAACAGGTCGGCCCCAGCACCGCGTCCATCAGATAGGGAAAGATGCTTTCCGCGTTCGAACTGTTGCTCATCAGCAGCACGCAGTCGCGCGAGGATTCAAGGCATAGCGCGACGTTGTTGGTGCCGTCGTCATGGCCTTCCTTGAACCATGCCGGTCCCTGCGAGGACTGGAACGTGCCGACGCCAATGGCGTAGCCCAGCGAAATCGCATCGTTGTTCGTCGAATCCGGCAGGCCGATGGTCGGGAACTCCTGGACGGAATGGATCCGTATCTGCGGCGTCAGCCAGGCCTTGTGCGCCGCTGCGCTGAGGCCATCGCCACGAACCATGGCGGCAAGCAGTTGCGCATAGTCGTGGATCGTGGTGTCCATGGATCCTGCCGCGCGCACCGACTCGCGTTGTTTGTGGCCGAGTGCCTTGCCGTTCTCGTCGTAACCGATGGCGAGGTTTGCCGCGAAGTCGTCGTGCCAGATCATGCCGGTGCGGGTCATGCCGTAAGGAGTGAACAGGCGCTCCTGCATGAGCGCGCCGACGTCGACACCCTTGCCGTGCTCGATCACAAACTGCGCGAGATTGATACCTTCGCCGGAATAGGCAAAGCGCGTGCCCGGATCGAAATAGAACATCAGCTTGCCGTCCGGGGTGTAATCCTTGCCCGGTGGCAGATACCTGAAGTTGGCGAAACCCGAGCGATGGCTGAGCAGGATGCGCGGCGTCAGGGCCTTCCAGCGTGGGTCGTTGGCCAGGTCCGCGTATTTCTCATAGGCGGGCAGTGGCTTGGGCAGGTCGCTGGCGATGCTGGCGTCGAGGTCGAGCTTGCCCTCGTCGACCAGCATCATCGCGCTGTACGCAAAGGCGGTCTTGGTCAGCGAGGCGGCATACATCACCGTGTCGATGGTCAGCGGCAGGTGTTTCGCGGTATCGCGCTCGCCATAGGCGTGCAGGTAGGTGACGCGGCCGTTCTCGATGACGGCAAGCGCGAGGCCGGGAACATGCGCCGCCGTCATCAGCTGTTCGACGCGTGCATCCAGCGCGGGGCCGCGTAGCCGGACCTTCGGTGCCGATGTCGCGCAACCGGTAAGCAAGGCAAAACCGAGCACAAACGCCAATACACGCATGACGTACCTCCCCAGGAACGAAACTCAGCTGTCGTCGCGCACCCGCCGGTAATGCACCGCCGCGCCGATCATGGCCAGGCCCACGGCCACGCCGATCCACATCGATGGCGTACCGAGCGCCGCATAAGCGTGCGACAGGTCCATCGCCGTGAGCAACTCACCGGCGGACCGGTCCTCGCCGATATTGAGTCCCGAGGTGCTCCACCAGCCGCCCGGGAACACGCCAAACAGCACGCGGTTGACCACGCTGTTCCAGAACCAGCCCGGAGGCCGTCCCAGCGCGCGGGTCAGGGCGTCGATCGCACCGAACCAGTTCAGGGTGAAATAGGCGGCGATCGGCAGGACCACGCCCCAGACAAAGGGCTTGCCGCGGGCGAAGGCCGAGCACAGCAACAGCCAGCCAACGGTCGGCAGCGCCCAGAGCACGTACAACGGGATCGCCACGAACAGGTGCGCGGCCACCGACAGCGGGCTGGCCAGGGACAGCACCTGCCAGGCCGATACCCCATGGAAGGACAGGGCGGCGATATACATCAACAGCAGGACCAGGCTGAGCACGATGCTGACCGCCGCGGTGATCGCCGGGGCAACCACGGTAGCGGTAACCACCTTGGAGAGCACCGTGCTGGTATCGGAAATCGGCAGCGACTTCCAGAACAGGATGCTGCGGTCGCGGCGCTCGTCGTAGAGGGTGCCCAGGCAATAGAAGAACACGGTAATGCCGAGCACGATACCGAGCACGCCGGCTACCGAGTACATCATCACCGACAGTACCGAACTGACATCGGCGCGGTCGCCGGCCGTCATGTGCATCAGGATCAGGTTGAGATTGGCGCCGCCGATGCCGTAGGTCGTCGTACTGCCGCTGCTGTGTGCCAACGGGCCGACCTTGAGCACCTCGGCGGTGATGATGGCCATCAGGTTCAGCAGGACAAAGATCGCGCCGGCGATCACCGGGGCCCGGACGAAGGCGCCACGGTATTCCCACAATTCGCGTTTCACCAGCCAGTAGAAAGTTTTCATGCGCGTTCCTTCGTGACGGCGGCGAGGCCGTCCGTATCGCGTGTCGTTCTCTGGAAAACCGGCGGCGCGGGGCGCGCCGCCGGAAGCGTGTCAGGCCTCATCGCGCCAGCGGCGCAGCCAGATCGAGGCACCGATCAGGATCGCGCCGGCGGCCACACCGATCCACAGATTGGGCGTGGCCAGGACGCGGTAGCTGGTGCTCAGGTCCAGGGCGCCCAGCGCCTGGTGCGGGAAGTGCGAACCGTTCTCGAAGGACATGCCGCGTGCCGCGGTCGGCAACCAGCCGCCGGGGAAGGCACTCAGTACGGCGCGGCCGAAGATATTCGTCCAGTACCAGCTGCTCGACAGACCGGTGCTGCCCAGGATATTGAACCAGCCAAGCACCAGGCCGACGGCAACCGGGATCAGCAAGGCCCACAAGACCGGCTTGCTCTTCGCCCAGGCCGAGCAGAGCAGCAGCCAGCCAATCGTCGGCAGCGCCCAGAGCAGGTACAGCGGCACCGAGCCGATCAGGTTGGCGATCACCCGGAACGGGTGGGCCAGGGTCAGCAGATGCCACACGCCGACACCGTGGAAGGACAGCACCAGGGCGTACAGCAGCAGCATCGCGATGCCGGTGACCACGCCAGCGAGCACGGTGATGATCGGGGCGACGATGGTGGCGGTGGCGACCTTGGACAGTACGGTCGAGGTATCCGACAGCGGCAGCGACTTCCAGAACAGGATGCTCTTGTCGCGGCGATCGTCGTAAAGCGCGCCCAGGCAGTAGAAGATCACCACGAAGCCGAGCACGATGCACATGATCACCGCGGAGGAGTACATGGCCACGTCCAGGCCCATGCCGACCGCTTCGAGCTGGCCGGCGTCCATGTCGCTGATCATGCGGCTGACATCGTTGCCGTTCATGGAGATGCCATGGCCGCTGAATTCGCCGGCGATGATGGCCATCAGGTTCAATACGAGGAATACCGCACCAACGATCACCGGCGTCCAGAAGAAGCCGCCGCGATGCTCCCACATCTCGCGCTTGACCAGCCAGTAGAAGGTTTTCATGCGTAGGTTCCCTTCATGGTGGCGACGAACAGGTCGCCGATGGACGGGCGCCGTACCTCGCCGAGCGCTTCGAGTTCCGCGCGCTTGACCCCGTCGAACAGGAAGATGCTCTTGCCGAACACCTGCCGTTCGTCCAGCGGGCTGAGGGCGCGTGCGGTGGAAGCCTTGTCCGCGTTGACCAATACTTCGGTGAAACGCTCGCCGACGGCGTCCATGTCCGAATCCAGGACGATCTTGCCGTCGCGGATGAACATCAGGTCGGTGAGGATGTGTTCGATTTCCTCGACCTGGTGAGTGGTGACCAGGATGGTCTTGTTCTCGTCGAAGTAGTCCTCGAGCAGGCTCTGGTAGAACTGCTTGCGATAGAGCAGGTCCAGGCCGAGGGTCGGCTCGTCCAGGATCAGCAGGCGGGCGTCGATCGCCATCACCAGGGCCAGGTGCAGCTGCACGATCATGCCCTTGGACATCTGCTTGATCTTCTGCTTCGGCTGCAGCTTGGTGCGGGCCAGGAAAGCCTCGCATTTCTTGCGA
This sequence comes from Luteibacter sp., assembly GCA_036009745.1. GTDB lineage: Bacteria > Pseudomonadota > Gammaproteobacteria > Xanthomonadales > Rhodanobacteraceae > Luteibacter. The sequence continues at coordinate 44,762 of DASYLE010000185.1, forward strand.
TCGAAGCGCGGATGCACGGCATTGACGAAGTCGACCGCGTCTTTCACGCACAACCAGCGCGGCAACACGGCCACATCGGCGATGAAGCAGACCTGTTCCATCAGCTTGTCGCGGTGCTTGCGCGGGTCGAAGCCGAGGACGTTGAGCTCGCCATCGAAACTGGTGAGGCCGAGGATGGCCTTCAGCGCGGTGGTCTTGCCAGCGCCATTGGGGCCGATCAGGCCGACGATGCGGCCGGCGCCTATCTGGAAACTGGCGCCATCGAGAGCAAGCGACGACTTGAAGCGCTTGGTCAGGCCTGTAGCGGTAATCACCGCGCTCATGATTTTTCCTCCTTGTCGGCTTCGCGCATCAGGGTTTTCAGATCCAGTCCCATGCGCTGCAGCCGGGCGAACAGAATCGGCCATTCTTCGCGAAGAAAACGCTCGCGCTCGGATTTCAGCAACGCCTCGCGGGCGCCATCTATCACGAACATGCCCAACCCCCTCCGTTTTTCCACCAGTTGTTCGTCGACCAGTTCCTGGTACGCCTTCGAAACAGTCAGCGGGTTGATCTGAAAATCCCCCGCGACCTGGCGTACCGACGGCAGCGGGTCGCCCTCGTTCAAGGCGCCGTCCAGGATCATCGCCACAACGCGTTCGCGGAGCTGGCGGTAGATCGGGACGCTGTCGTTCCAGGTGATGGTCATGTAATTAGTCCTTGCGAGCACGGCTCAACACATTGCCGAACGAATAGTACGGCATGGTCAGTTGCGACCCGAGCAGCACCGCCGCGGCGGACTGTTCGGCGCCCTGGCCCAGCGTCGCGGTGGCGACGGGGACGTCGGCCAGCAGCGCGGCGGCACGGAAATCGGAAGCCGTCGGCTTGACCACGACCGGGGCCAGGTCCACGACCTTGATGCCGTGGATCGAGGCCACCGGGGCGGGCTGTACACGGTCATCGAAGGAGCGCAGGGCGAACAGGCTGGCTCCGGCGATCAGCAGGGAAGCGGATACGGCAAACAGGTTCGGCGCTTTCATGAGGGACTCCGATGACGTTCGGTGGTGGTGGTCGGTTACAGCGAGGCGACGTTTTCGACGGCCGGGGTGACGACGATCGCGGGCATGTTGGTGACATGGACGCCGTTGATCTCGGTCAGCGGTGCGACGGTGGTCGTCGTGGAGTGGAAAGTGGCAATGGACGCGGCGGCGATCAGGATCGAGGCGGCGAGGGCGGCGAGGTTGAGGTTTTTCATGGTGGTTCTCCTTCAGTGGTCTGGATGACCGGTGGTCTGGGTGACCGGTGTTGTAGTGAACTATAACACCAGATTTTGAGTCGTCAACACTTTTTTCGGGTTTTGCTATATGACTTATGGCCTATGCGCGCCGTGCAGAGGCCATACCAGAGATGCACGCCGGGCCAAAAGCGTTGCAATGGCGTGAATCGGCGGCAGAATCCAGGTTCCCCACCACGCCCTTGGAATACGCATGGATACAGGCCTCAGCTCATCGATCGTCCTCGTCACCGGTGCCAGCAAGGGCATGGGACTGGCCTGTGCGGCGGCTTTCGCCCGTGAGGGCGCCATCGTGGTGGGCGTCTCGCGCAGCCTGGCCAATCTCCGTGAGGCCCAGCTGCAGCTGGCAAACGAAGGCCTGGACCTGGCGATCTACGAGGCCGATCTGACCAGCGACGCGGTTGCGAAAGAACTCATCGAGCGGATCGAACGCGAGGTCGGTCCCGTCGATGTGCTGGTCAACTCAGCCGGTGCGGCGCGCCGCACCCCGCTGGACGAGCTTGGCCACGATGCCTTCCAGGCCGCACTGGACGCGAAGTACTTCACCTATATGCATGTCCTCGAACCGCTGGCACGGCGCATGGCCGCGCGCGGCAGGGGCAGCATCGTCAATATCGTCGGCCAGGGCGGCAAACAGGCCAGCCCGATCCATATCGCCGGCGGCGCGGCGAACGCGGCGCTGATGCTGGCCTCGGTCGGCTATGCGCGTGCCTATGCCGAGAAGGGCGTCCGGGTGAACGTGATCAACCCCGGCACCACGGCCACGGGACGGGTAGAGGAGGGCGTGGCCGCCTCGATGCGCGCCACCGGCCGCAGCCGCGAAGAAGTCCTGGCGGACCTGACCGCGGTGATCCCGATGAAGCGCTTCGGTACGCCGGAGGAAGTGGCCAACGTCGCCGTGTTCCTCGGCTCGAACTTGGCCAGCTACGTCACCGGCGCGATCATCCCGATGGATGGCGGCCAGGCGTCGGTGATCTGACGGTCCTCGGTTTTCCCGGCAGGGGAAAATAACGTCGCCTGGAAGCGTTTTTTGCTGACATCGGCAACGGCGACGGTTGGGCATCTTCCGGAAGCGTGTGCATTCGCGCCATCTTCCGGAGGATGAAAAGCCTGCTCATAGGCGTTCGCGTCATCGCCGCCTTTTTTTGTCTGTCGGCGTCAACGTTCGCCACAACCGATCGTCTGCTGGGCGTTGCGTTGGACATCTTGGTCGAAGCGCCCGAGATCCGTCACCAGCTTCAGGCGGTACTCGGCAACGATTACGCAGCGTTCGCAGCCAGCGAGCGCGAGAGGGGCGCACCGGTGGCGCTGCGTAGCGGTGGTGGGCTGTTTGAGGCATGGCGACCGGGTGAGCAGTTTGTAGCCAGTTCCGCCTTCATCGTCGGAGCCAATGGCTACATATCAGCGGCGTACTTCACACCGGACATGGAACGCGTAAGGCACTACTCAAACGACCCGTACTACACACAACATGCTCATCCCGCCCTGCGCGCCTGGATGGCATCGCGCGGTTACGTCCACGGATCGATGGAGGGCAATCCATCGCCGGTCGTGGTATTTCCCTTCGCGGGCCAGTGGTGGCCTGAGAGGCCAGAGGACGACTCGGAACAGTCGTTTCAAAGCCCGCGATCATGTGTGCCCGGCTCCAAAGGACTCGCGAACAGGGTTCGCTCCCACAGGAGCAGGTTGCGGCTACCTTGTGGGAGAGGACGACTCGGAACAGTCGTTTCAAAGCCCGCGATCATCTGTGCCCGGCTCCAAAGGACTCGCGAACAGGGTTCGCTCCCACAGGAGCAGGTTGCGGCTACCTTGTGGGAGCGAACCCTGTTCGCGAGTCCTTTGAGGCCAGACCTTTCAAGCTGGGAAAAAATAGATTCACGGCGATCAGCCGGCTCTGGACGTTGCTTAAAGCTCCGCGCGAAACTCCACGCCCACAACACGCGGATCGTTCACGAACGCCGTGCGGTTGTTGAAGTCGATGCCGCCGGTGATCACCTGCTTGCCGGTGATATTGCGCGCATACAACGCCACTTCGCGCTTGCCGAAGTTCCAGTTGTAGCCGACCCGGGCGCCGCCTTCGAGGAAGGGCTTGGAGCGGAATTCTTCGGAGTCGTACAGGAAGAAGTTCACTTCGCTGCGGTAGTTCCAGTCGGTATAGACGAAGAATTCGCCGCTGTCGCCGTACGGGATGCCGTAGCGCGCGGTGAAGGTGCCGATCCACTTCGGTGCATTGGGCAGGCTGTTGCCGTCGATGACCGCGTTGCCGGTGGCGTTCAGCGGGTCGATCACGGTGCAGCCGCCGCCACACGGTGCCACGGCGAGGTTCTTGTCCTTCAGCTCCGTGTGGTTGTAGCTGCCGCCGCCGGTGATGATGAAGTTCGGCGTCAGATAGGCCTCGAGGTCGAACTCGGCGCCGTAGCCTTCGGTCTTCTTCGCATTGATCAGCTCGGTGACATTGCTGGCGCCGCCGACCGCGGTCAGCTGCTGGTTGTGCATGTTGTACTTGTAGACGTCGGCGTTGAAGCGCACGCGGTTGTCCATGCCGGTGGTCTTGACGCCAAGCTCATAGGAAGTGATCGTTTCCGGCTTGGCGGTCGAGATCGCATTGGCGAAGTTGATGCGACCCTGCACGCTCGGTGCGCGGAAGCCATTGGCGATGCGTGCGTAGACGTTGGTATTCGGGGTCAGTGCCCAACTACCGGTGAGATCGCCGCTCCAGCGCGAGTCGGTTGGATCGGAAGTCAGCGGACCGATCGGGCCAGTGAAGCCGAGCAGGCGGGTCGCGGTGAAGTCGCGCTTGTCATGCGAGTAGCGCGCACCGGCGCGCACATCGAAGTCGTCGGTGATGTTGTAGTCGGCGGAGCCGAACAGGGCATAGGCCTTGGTCCGCTGCGCCTGCTGCACCCAGCCATTGAGCACATGATTGTTCAGCGTGTCGTACGAGAAATTGCTGATCGCGATGTCTTCGTCGAAGTAATACGCGCCCACCTGCCACTTCAGCTGTTCGCGCTGGTCGTTCGCCAGGCGGAATTCCTGGGTGATCTGGCGGTCCTTCGGCAGGGCGTCGGCGGTCTCGGAGAAGAACGGCGTGGTGTAGCGGTTGCCGAGGCCCGGCGTGGCCGGTGTTTCGGAGGCATCGTAGCCGCCGTCGACGTCGCCGAGGCTGTACGTGGTCGCACGCTCCAGGCCGGTGATCGAGGTGAAGGTCAGGCCATCGAAGTTCCAGGTCAGGTGCAGGTTGCTGCCCCAGGTGAACAGGTGCTGCTTGTTGTTGCCGTCCTGGGCGACGGTATCGCGCTGGAAGCCCGGCACGAAGCTCGGCGCGCCAAGTTCGATCCCGTTGGCGCGGTTGACCATGGCGCTGCCGTCGAGCCAGCGGGCGTGCACATTGATCAGCGCGCTGAAGTCCGGGTCGGCCTGGTACAGCGCCTGCAGACGGATGGCGCGGTCGTTGTAGCCGCCGAGCGAATCCTTCTTGCCGTTGAAGTCGTTGTCGATCCAGCCGTCGCGATGCTGGGCGAGGGCGGAGATGCGGCCGGACCAGCTCGAGCTCAGCGCGCCGCCGAGCGCGGCCTCGGCATTCGCCGTGCCGAGGGTGCCGTAGGACACGCGGGCGTAGCCGGTGGTTTCCTGGGTGGGCTTGCGCGATTCGAACTTGATCACGCCAGCCGGCGAGTTACGGCCGAACAGGGTGCCCTGCGGACCGCGCAATACTTCGACCTGCTCCAGGTCGAACAACGGGAAGCCCTTCAGGATCGGGTTTTCCTGGACGATATCGTCGTAGACCATCGACACCGGCTGCGAGGCATTGAGGTCGAAATCGCTGTTGCCGAGGCCGCGGATATAGAAGCGTGGGAATTCACGACCGTACGAAGTCTCGGCGTAGACGCTCGGCGCACGCGAAGCGAGCTGCAGCACGCCGTCACCAGCCTGGCCAAATGCCTCGAGCTTCTCCGCCGGCAGCACCGTCATCGAGATCGGCACCTTCTGCATGTCCTCGACACGTTTTTCAGCGGTGACGTTGATGGTCTGCAGGGTGGCCGCCTTGGCTGGCTTGGCGGCCTCGGCATCCTGGGCGAAAGCCGGCGCGCCGAGCGCGAGCGCGGTCGCGATGGACAAGGCGAGAACGATGCGTCGCGGCAGACGCGGATGGGCTACGGACATGGCTGGTGAATCCCCGGTGGCTTCGGATAAGGCCCACACGCCCCTTGCGTCGCCCGGGTCCTCCCTCAAGGTGCCCGCGCCGACCGTGAGTGCCGGAAGCGCGGATTATCCCCGTACGGGACCGTTTGGTGAAGAGAATGTTACGTAGTATTTTGCATGATGTTGTAAAAACAGTGAGTTACAGCGCACTCCTGGCGCAGGATCTCGCTAGGGGAATTTGCGATGTTTCCCGCTAAAGTAGTTGCCCCTCGACACGAACGATGCCAGTGACTTCTTCCAACGATCCACTGCAAGGCGTCACCCTCGAGGCCATGCTGGTCGCGCTCGTCGAGCGTCACGGTTGGGAAGGCATGGCCGAACGCATCGATATCCGCTGCTTCCAGAGCGACCCGAGCATCAAGTCCAGCCTGACCTTCCTTCGGCGCACGCCTTGGGCGCGCGAAAAAGTTGAGCGGCTCTATCTGAAGTCGCTGCGCAAAGGCTGAGCCTGCGGACTTGTGGGAGCGAACCCTGTTCGCGAGTCCCTTGAGGCCGTGAACTTCCGATTGCAGGCTTTCGTAGCTCCAAAAAAACGCCGGCACAAAGCCGGCGTTCTTCATGGCAAAACAACCGCCACCTACTTCTTCATCATCGCCTCGCGCTTCGCACGAAACTCGCTGTTCGGATTCCACTCCGGGAAGCTCTCGCTATTGGCCAGCTTCTCACCCAGCGCGTAATACGCCTGCACATTCTTGATCACGCCATCGAAGTTCCACTTCGGGTCGTAAACGTCGGTGGGCTGGTGATAGTGATTCTTCACATAGTCCTCCGACGCCGCCTTGCCCGCGGCAGTGCCGCCGACAACCAGGTCCTCGCCGCTGCCCGCGGCCAGCGCCGGCACGCCGGCCTTGGCGAAGTTGAAGTGATCGGAGCGGAAGTAGTGACCCTTCTCCGGCGCTGCATCGCCACTGATGACGCGCCCCTGGGTGGCAAGCACGGTCTTGAACTCGTCTTCCAGCTGCGACTGGCCCATGCCGGTCACTTCCATGTCCTTCGTTTCGCCGATGATCGGCAACGCATCCATATTGATGTCGGCGACAGTCTTGGCCAGCGGGAAGGGCGGATGCGCGACGTAATACTGCGAGCCAAGCAGGCCGGACTCTTCCATGGTCACTGCGGCGAACACCACCGAGCGCTCAGGCTTCGGGTTTTCGCCGGCGAACTTGCCGGCGATTTCCAATAGCGCCGCAATGCCGGTGCCGTTGTCCACGGCGCCGTTGTAGATCTGATGGCCCTTCAGCGTCTCGTCCTTGCCCAGGTGATCCCAGTGCGCGGTATAGACGATCGCCTCGTCCGGGCGCTTGCTGCCCTTGACCATGGCGATGACATTGCTGGAGATCGAATGGGCGATCGTGCTTTCCAGGGTGATCGATGCTTTCGCATTCAACGGCACGGCTTTGAAACCGCGCGTGCCAGCCTGCTTCTGCAATGCGTCGAAATCCTGCCCGGCCTTGGCGAACAGACGATGCGCGGCGTCGAGGGTGATCCAGCCGGCGACCGGCAGGCGCGGCGAGGGATCCTCGCTTTCCGGCAGGTCCAGGCGCGGCGTGGTCCAGCCGCTCTGGACCACGTTCCAGCCATACGCGGCAGGCTCGGTCTGGTGGACGATGAACACCGCGGCAGCGCCCTTGCGCGCCGCTTCCTCGTATTTGTACGTCCAGCGGCCGTAGTAGGTCATCTCGCGGCCCTTGAACAGGTTCGCGTCGTTGCCGTCCCAGCCCGGGTCGTTGACCAGCACGATCAGGGTCTTGCCCTTGACGTCGATGCCGTCGTAATCGTTCCACTGCGATTCGGGCGCGTCGACACCGTAGCCCATGAAGACGACGTCCGAATCCTTCAGCTCGACCTCGGGTTTGGCCTGCAAGGTGCCGGCGACGAAGTCGGTCTTGAAGGCAAACGCTTCGTTGCCGCCGCCTTCGGCGATATCGAGCTTGAGCGTGTCCTGATGCTCCAGCGTCGTCGAAACGGCCGGCACCGACTGCACCCAGTCGCCCTTGTTACCCGGCTCCAGGCCCATGGCCTTGAACTGTTCGATCAGGTAATTGATGGTCAGCCGTTCACCGAGCGTGCCCGGCTTGCGCCCCTCGTATTCATCCGACGAGATCGTCTTCAGATGACGGCCGAAGTCTTCGGCGGTGATCTCCGGCGAGAACGTATGAGGGCCATCGGCTACCGGGGTCGGAACGGGTGCCGCGACCGAGGCGGCAGGAGCGCTGGCGGCGGGCGGCGCCTGGTCGCTGTCATGCGACTGGCAGGCGGCCAGTGCAACGGCGATCAGGCTCACAAGGACGAGTCGACGCATGGATGGATCTCCCTGGGGCAGTCCCCGGAGTGTAGCCGGAGCCTTCCGCAAAAAATCACGATCCAGTCGTTTCTGGCTTCGTAGCCGCCGAACCTTCATACTTACCGGTTGGCTTATCGGAGCGGGTGGCATGCGGATCGGGATCGACTTTGGCACGAGCTACTCGGCGGCGGCGGCGATCGTCGACGGCAGGCTCACCCTGATCCGTTTCGCCGACGCGCATCAGTTCCGCACCGCCGTGTTCTTCCCGGAAGTGGTGCCGAACGCAGATGACTTCGCCCTGACCCCGGAACTCGAGGCGCAGGTCGATGCGATCGTGCGGGCGACGCGGCTCGAAGAACGCCGTGCCGGCTCGGCGCCACGCACCGACGGCCAGGTTCGTCGCGACGCGATCCGCATCGTCCGCCGGCAATGGATGGAAGAACAGACAAAGGCGGCGTCGGCCTCAGTGGCCAGCTTCCAGGATGCGGTCTTCGGCGAGGAAGCGGTCGAGGCGTATCTGGAAGAGGGCACCGGCAACCTGATCGAATCGCCCAAATCCATGTTCGGCTACAAGCTCGACCCGCGCGTGCGCCGGACCATTGTCAGCATCGCGGCCCACATCCTCGAGCACATCCGTCTCACCGCGACGCAGCAGCTCGGCGCCGCGGTGCGCGAAGCGGTGATCGGACGGCCCGTCGAGTTCCGCAGTTCCATGGGCCCGGCAGGCGGCGACCAGGCGCTCGGCATCCTGCGCGAAGCCGCGGAAATTGCTGGCTTCGACGAGGTGTCCTTCCTTGAAGAACCCGCGGCGGCGGCCATGCACTATCACCTCAGCCTCGCCGACCGGCAGCGCGCGATCATCGTCGATATCGGCGGCGGCACCACCGACGTCGCCTTCGCCGATCTCGGCGGCGGCGAGCAGCCGGTGATCCATCGGAGCTGGGGCCTGCCCAAGGGCGGTACGGATCTCGACATCGGCATCAGCCTGTACAGCTTCATGCCGCACTTCGGCAAGGATCTCTCCGACGTCCCCGTGCACCACTTCGTCGAAGCGGCCAGCGTGCACAACCTGCCCAAGCAGCGCGAATTCCGCAAACAGAACTACCGCTTCGTCGAGGAACCCTTCGGCTCACGCCTGCGCGCGCTACAGCAAGCCGGCGCCACCACGCGTCTGAACCAGCTCGCCGAACGCATGAAGATCGCCTTGAGCAGCGCCACCAGCGCCGAAGCCGAACTGGACTTCATCGAGCCCGACCTCGCCATCGACGCCGGCCACGAGGAATTCCACGCCGCGTCCGAGGATTTCCTCAGCCGCCTGCGCCGCCTCCTCGACCAGGCCAGCAGCGACATCGCCACCGTTCCCGGCAGCATCTTTCTTACCGGCGGCACCTCGCGTTCGCCGCAGGTCCAGGCGCAAGTGCGCGCGTGTTTCCCTGGCGTGCTCCTGGTCGAGGGCGATCCATCCCTGGGCGTGGTCTCCGGATTGGCTCTCGCCGCGCAGGACTAGGGAGCCTCTGATCTATTCCGCGCAGGCGTCGCGCGCATTTCCGAAGATGTAGGGTGGGTACCACTCGTGTCCGGCTACACACGTCGGTAGCGGATAGTCACGCATTAACAAACGGTACTGGTCATGGCCGGTCCTGTTTACTTTTCCGGGAGGGCGGGGGCGCGCAATCAGGATGCCGATTCCCCCTGGTGCCCGAACGCTTCGAGTGAACTCCACTATGGCGGAGCCTCGCCTTTCGGGACTCGCGACCGACACTCAACAACGCGCAAAACTTCGAGCTAGACTCGCGCCAACGTGGATCGAGTCCCTGCTGCCCATGCCGATACGCCTGTTCTCTTCGCTGATCCTGTTGCTGGTCCTGTCCACCCCTGCCTGCGGTGCATCCATGAAAACCCCGGACATCAAGCAAAATCCCCATCCGAAGATGCGCTACGAGATCACGATGACCATCGACGGCGCACCGGGTCCCTTCGATTCCATCGAAGGATACGTACAGTACGAGGTGAAGAACGGCCGTTGTGTACCGTTGGCGCAGGGCAGTGGCGCAACGCTCGTGCCGGTCAAGAACATTCCCCTAGTATTCACCCGCGTTAGCGATGCCGTGTACAAGGGCACGCTCTATGTCGACCTCATGCAGGACGAGGACTATTACGGCCTGGGTGTCTGCCATTGGACTGTCGCCGGAGCGGGCGCGAATCCGAAGGTGAAGAACGTCGTTTTCAGTCCGGGCATCACCCCGGATGAAATACTTTCCCAGGCGAAGGCCACGCGTTATTTCTCGGATCGCTCGTACTTCAACGACGGCATGGAAGGTATCGACACCGGGAACGCCCATCGGTCGGACTTCAAGCCTGAGGCCCAGGCCAAGGTGTTTTCGATAACGCTCGCCGCGCGCGAGGACTTCCAGTGAGCATCGGGTCGACCGACTACGCTCTGCTGTCCCAGGAGTCCTACCATGATCGGGGGCTTTACAAGCAATTCGATCTTGGCGGTGTGACCTATCAGGCGGTCGATCATGCCGATAATCCCCGCAATGGCTTCCAGGCTACGGCCTATGAACGCATCGACACCCACGAGGTGGTCATCGCGTATCGCGGTACCGAATTCAACCGGGAGCCCCTGCAAGACGGCCTGGTCGACGCCGGCATGGCCTTCGATGGCGTGAACGCCCAAACACCCGATGCCATGGCTTTCACGCAGCGCGTCATGGAAAAGGCGAAGGAGCGCGCGGATACCAATAATTATCCGCTTAGCGTTACCGTCACCGGCCATTCGCTCGGCGGTACGCTCGCCGAGATCAACGCCTACAAATTCGGCCTGCATGGCGAAACCTTCAACGCCTATGGCGCCGCCGGTTTGTCGCAGGGCATTCCGCACGGCGGCAACCAGGTGATCGACCACGTCCGCGCTACCGACGTGGTCAGCGCCGCGAGCGCCCATTTTGGCGAGGTGCGGACTTACGCGGTGCAGCAGGACATTGATGCGCTCACCGGATCGGGTTATCACGACAGCAGTATGTTGAATACGCTGATGCCGCACACGCCAATTCTAGGCAAGATCCAGGGCGATGCCCATGCGATCGACAACTTCGTGCCTGACAGCAAGCTCCTCGGCCAGTCGATCATCACGCCGGAAAACGAGAAGCGCTACACGGCTCATCACGAGATGATCGATCGCTATCGCGGTGATATCGCGGTTGCCCGCGACGTGGCCTTCGTTGGTTACCAGGTCCAGAAGCCGATCTTCGAGACAACGATCAAGGGCGCCGAAGCACTCGATCATGCGGGTCACGAGGTTGTCCACGGCGCAGAACAGGCTTATGGCATGGCTCGCGAAAAAGTTATCGAAGGAGCTCACGCCACCGAGCGCGCTGCGCAGTACGTGGGCCATGAGGCCGCGCAGGCCTATGACGCGACGCGTGGGAAAGTGATTGAGGGGGCGCACGCCACCGAGCGTGCTGCACAGTACGTGGGCCATGAGGCCGCACAGGCCTATGACGCGACGCGTGGGAAAGTGATCGAGGGCGCCCAGGCCGCCGAACGTACCGCGCACCAGGCCTATGACGCCACCCGCCATGCCGTCACGCATGATCTGCAGGTCGTTGGGCAAGCCGCGACCGAAGCAGCCCACGGAGCCTCCGAGGCCCTGCATGCGGCCGGCGACAAGGCCTCGCAGGCGTTCGACACGCTGGCTCACCCCGGTTCCTGGTTCGATGGCAATCCGGCCGCGCCAACGGTTGCCACGCATGCGCCCGGCCGTCTGGACGATCCGTCGCATGCCGGTTACGGCATGTTCCAACAGGCACGCGGTGCCGTGCACCAGCTGGACGCGGAATATAACCGCACCCCCGACCAGCGTAGCGATAACCTCGCTGCCGCCCTGACCGTTGCCGCACGGGGCGAAGGCATGCAGCGAATCGACCACGTCGCGCTCAGTAGTGACTCCAGTCGTGCCTTCGCCATCGAGGGCGACCTGCGTTCGTTCACCAAACAGATGGCCCACGTGGAAACCGCGCAGGCGGTCGGCACGTCGGTTGCCCACAGTAGCGCCGCGTGGGAACACGCTGCGCCGCAAAAGCAGTCCCAGGCTACCGTCGATCCGCAGGACCAGCGGGCGCAACAACCGGCCCATTCGTCGACTCAGCGATGATGTCGGCCGCTGATCTGAACCGGTAACGGCGTTCCTCGCTTCAGGATGAAAACAATGACGATAGTCCGGCTTCTGATTCTGCTCGGAATGGGCATTTTCGCCAGCGATGCCTTCGCGGCGAGCTTCGACTGCAGCAAGGCGGCGAGCCCGGTGGAAAAGCTTATCTGCGGTGACCAGGACGTCTCCCGCCTGGACACCCAGTTACAGGGCACGTACCAGACTGCGCTGGGCGCAGTCGATGCTTCGAGCAAGGACCGTCTGGTCAAGGAGCAGCGGAACTGGATCAGGTACACGAGGAACATCTGCCAGGATGAGGCCTGCCTGGGTGACGCGTATAAAGCGCGTATCGCTGTCCTCGGGCGTAACGAGAAATATCTGGTGGACAAGGCCTCATGCGATATTCCGGATGGGAAATCGTGCCGTAGCGTGGTCGTCTATCGCGATCCGGAAGCCCGGATCGATTCGTTCAACAAGTCCCTGGTCGAGCAGAAAATATCCGGAAAGATCATCGG
>DASYLE010000186.1:0-22408 GCA_036009745.1 Luteibacter sp.
GCTTGTCGGCCTTGTCCGCGGCCGGCGCGTCCTTGCCGTCCTCGGCATGGACAGGAGCGGCGAAGGCGAACGCGGCCATCAAGGCGGCGCCGAGCAGGCGTGGCGTGGAGCGGGGCTTGAACACCGGGCGGTCCTCGGGGAAGTGAACCCATAAGACTAGGCGGTATAGGCCACCGGTAACTGTGCCCAAAGACATGGTGCCGCAAGTCATGGCTTGTTGTTATGTTGTAACGATCTGTGTCGTCCCTCCGCCACCTAACAAGGACACCCATGAGCATCGGTCGTTCCGTGCTATCCACGCTTGCCCTGGCCACAGCGCTGTCAGCCTCCCTTGCCGGATCCCTGGCGCACGCGCAGACCGCGCCGCTGACGCCGGACATACCGGCCAGCTATACCGCACCGACCGGCACCTTCGATTACGTCAAGCGCGAGGTGATGATCCCGATGCGCGACGGGGTCAAGCTGCACACCGTCATTGTGATCCCGAAGGGCGCGAAGCACGCGCCGATCCTGCTCACCCGTACGCCCTACAACGCCGACGGGCGCGCGGCGCGCGTCGAGTCGCCGACCCTGATCAACACCTTGCCGCAGGGCGACGACGTCTTCGTCCAGGGCGGCTATATCCGCGTGTTCCAGGATATCCGTGGCAAGTACGGCTCGGAGGGCGAGTACGTGATGACCCGGCCGCTGCGCGGGCCGCTCAACAGCAGCGAGGTCGATCACTCCACCGATGCCTACGACACGATCGACTGGCTGGTGAAGAACCTGCCCGAGTCGAACGGCAAGGTCGGCATGATCGGTTCCTCGTACGAAGGCTTCACCGTGGTAATGGCCCTGGTCAATCCGCATCCGGCCCTGAAGGTCGCCGCGCCGGAAAGCCCGATGGTCGATGGCTGGATGGGCGACGACTGGTTCCATTACGGCGCCTACCGCCAGACCAATTTCGATTACATCGCCAGCCAGAACATCAAGAAGGGCAAGGGCGAGTCGCTCAACCGGGGCGGTTACGACGACTATGCGACCTTCCTGCGCGCCGGCTCGGCCGGTGACTACGCACGCGCCGCGGGCCTCGAGCAATTGCCTTTCTGGCACAAGCTGCACGAACACCCGGCCTATGACGGCTTCTGGCAGGGCCAGGCGCTTGACAAGGTGATGGCGACCACGCCGCTCAAGGTCCCGACCATGTGGCTGCAAGGCCTGTGGGACCAGGAGGACATGTGGGGCGCGATCCACAGCTACGAAGCGATGGAAGCGCGCGACAAGGGCAACGACAAGAACTACCTGGTCATGGGCCCGTGGCGGCATAGCCAGGTCAATTACGACGCCTCGAACCTCGGCGCCCTGCAGTGGGACGGCGACACCGCGCTGCAGTTCCGCCGCGATGTACTGAAACCCTTCTTCGACCAGTACCTGGTCGACGGCGCGCCGCGCGCGGATACCCCGCCGGTCTTCATCTACAACACCGGCGACAACCACTGGGATCGCTTCAAGCAGTGGCCGCTGAGCTGCGATGCCGGTTGCCCGGCCAAGGCGAAACCGCTGTACCTGACCGCCGGCGACAGCCTCTCCTTCACCGCGCCGCAGGGCGGCGGCGAAGCCTTCGACGAGTACGTTTCCGATCCGGCCAAGCCGGTGCCATATGTGCCGCGCCCGGTGAACTTCGGCGACCGCCTGTCGTGGACGACCTGGCTGGTCCACGACCAGCGCTTCGTCGACGGTCGTCCGGACGTGCTGACCTATGAAACCGAGCCACTGACGGCGCCGCTGCGCATCTCCGGCGCCCCCCAGGTCAACCTGTACGCCTCGACCAGTGGCACGGATAGCGACTGGGTGGTCAAGCTGATCGACGTGTATCCGGACCAGGTCGCCTCCAATCCGACCATGGGCGGTTACGAGTTGCCGGTATCGCTGGATATCTTCCGTGGCCGCTATCGCGAAAGCTTCGAGCATCCGCAGGCGATCACCGCCGACGCGCCGCTGCTGTACAAGTTCGGCCTGCCCAACGCCAACCATGTGTTCCAGCCGGGCCACCGGATCATGGTCCAGGTGCAGTCCTCGCTGTTCCCCCTGTACGACCGCAACCCGCAGACCTTCGTGCCGAACATCTTCGACGCCAAGGCCGCCGACTACCAGAAGGCCACGCAGAAGATCTGGCGCGAACCGGGCAAGGCCAGCTTCATCGAACTGCCGGTCGTCGATGCCAGCGTAGTCAACAAGGCCAAGGCACACTAAGCCTGTCCCTTCTCCCCTTGGGGAGAAGGTCCCGGTAAATTTACCAGTCCGCGGCTAGGTACTTTCTACCTAGCCGCTTTTCGTTCAAGCGCCTAGATTTTCTCCGGCGGTCGACACGGTCGATCCTCACGCCGGAGAGTGCCTTGGACCAAGTCACGGAACTGCTCCATCGCTTCTGGGTGGAGATGATCGAGCGCCCAGGCGGCCCGATGACCTTTCGCTTCTACCTGCAGCCCACGATGGCGCTGCTGTTCGCGCTGCGCGACGGCTTCAAGGACGCGAAGGCCGGGCGGAACACGTATTTCTTCTCCCTGGTCAAGGGGGACAAACCCGAGCGCCATGCCGCGATGAAGCAGGCGGTCGGCGCGACGACGCGTATCTTCATCCTTGGACTGGTGATGGACGGGATCTACCAGTACCGGGTATTGCATGGGTTCCGTCCGGTCGAGGCGATCGTCATCGCCTTCGTGCTCGCCTTCATGCCGTACGCGCTCCTGCATGGCCCGATCCTGCGTCTCGCCGCACGCTGGTACCGTCGTCATCCACCGGTGGCCAAATGAGCTCGCTTATCGACAAATCCTCGTTTAGCGACGCCGACAAGATCTCCATCGAGCTCTCGTCGCGGCGCACCGGGATGTCCTTCCAGCGCACCCGGATGAGCGCCGATCGCACCTTGATGTCGGTGATCCGCACCGCGCTGTCGCTGATCGGCTTCGGCTTCACTATCTACCAGTTCTTCGCTCGCATGGCCGAATCGAAGCTACTGCCGCCGCAGGCGCCGCGCAACTTCGGCATCGCCCTGGTCGCGCTCGGCGTGATCATCCTGGTGCTGGGGATCATCTATCACCTGCAATACATGGCCGGCCTGCGCGAGGAACGCCACGCGATGGTCAGCGAAGGCCTTGTCCACGGCCAGAGCGCCTATCCTATATCGATGACCCTGATCATAGCCGTGCTCCTGCTCGCACTCGGCCTGCTCGCGATCTGCAGCATGGTCTTCCATATCGGCCCGTTCTTCTGATCGTGCGATAGCGCCCCTCGTTGTGGGAGCGAACCCTGTTCGCGAGTCCTTTGGAGCCGTGCGCTCAAATCGTGAGCTCTTCAGAGCTTGCAACCGGGGAAGGCACGGCCTCAAAGGACTCGCGAACAGGGTTCGCTCCCACAAGGGTGCGCTCCTACCTGTGTTGTGACAGTCTTGCCACGACCGGGAGGATCACGATGACAAGGTATCGCGCATCGGCGTGGGGATGGCTCGCGGCATTCGCCCTGCTCACCGCCGGCGGCTGTGTCTCGGACCTGCGTCCGGATTACCCACGCACGCCCAGCCAGGCCACGCCCGCCAGCGACGACTCGAAGCTCACCGGCTACGTCGGCCGCCTCGTCGCCCAGCACCCGGGCGAATCCGGCCTGCGCCTGGTCAGCGATGCCAGCGAGGCGTTGCTGGCCCGCGTCGCCCTGGCCGACCGCGCCGTGCATACCCTCGATGTCCAGTACTACATCTTCCATAGCGACGCGACCGGCAAGCTGCTCGCGCGGCAGATGCTCGCCGCCGCCGATCGCGGTGTCCGCGTGCGCGTGCTGCTCGACGACCTGCATGTGGCCGGTAAGGACGATGTCATCGTCGCCCTCGATGGCCATCGGAATATCCAGATCCGCCTGTTCAATCCCTTTCTCTCGCGCAGCTCGTCGATCTTCGGCATGGGCTTCCAGTTCGCCACCGACTTCTCGCGCCTGAACCGGCGCATGCACAACAAGGCGTTTATCGTCGATGGTGCCATCGCCATTGTCGGCGGCCGCAATATCGGCGACGAATACTTCGACGCAGACCACAAGGTCAACTTCCGCGACCTCGACGTGCTCGCCATCGGCCCCGTGGTCGGCCAGACCGAACAGGTTTTCGACGCCTACTGGAACAGCGGGCAGTCCTACCCGATCCGCGCTTTTCACGAAGAGCCGCCGAAGACGACGCTGTCCGCGGTACGCCAGTCCCTGGGCAAGGCGGCTCGCCAGTTCCGCCACAGCGACTACGCGCAGAACCTGGTCTCCCGTGCCGGCGATATCGGCACGGAAGAGGGTGTCGACAGCTGGGACTGGGGGAACGCTGAGTTCATCTCCGATGCACCGAGCAAGGGTGACCCGAAGCAGGACGGCGAAGACACGTCGATGCGCATGGCGCCGCAGCTCAGGCGCTGGGTCGACGGCACACAGCACCGCCTGACCATCATCTCGCCGTATTTCATCCCCGGAAAGAAGGGCGTGGCCTACCTCGACGGCCTGCGCCAACGCGGCGTCGACGTTGCCGTGCTCACCAACTCGCTGGCCTCGACCGATGCCGGCGGCGTCTATGAGGCCTATGCGTCTTACCGACCGCCACTGCTCGCCTCGGGCGTGGTGATCTACGAACTGAAGCCTGCCCAGGCCGGCGTCGATCCCGGCGGCAGCTTCGGCTCGTCCTCGGGCGTCAGCCTGCACGCCAAGGCGATCGTCGTCGACGACACCCATGTCTTCGTCGGCTCGATGAACCTCGACCCGCGCTCGCGCGACCTCAACACCGAGGACGGCGTCATTGCCGATTCGCCGGCGCTCGCACGCAGCGTCCTCGGCATGTTCGCCGAGGCCACCACGCCCGAAAATGCCTATCGGGTACAACTGTCGCCCGGAAGTCGCACCAGTGTCTTTTGGGAATCGATGGAAAACGGCAAACTCGTCCGCTACAACCACGCACCGGAAACCACCTGGTGGCGACGCTTCAAGACCGGCTTCATGGCCGTGATGCCGATCGAAGGCCTGTTATGAAATCGCGTGTATCGAATCTCGCCGCGCTGAGTATCCCCGTCGGCCTGCTGGTGTTGGGGCTGAAATTCCTCGCCTGGCGCCTCACCGGCAGCGTCGCCCTGTACTCCGACGCGCTGGAAAGTATCATCAACGTCGTCACCGCCATCACCGCCTTTATCGCGATACGGGTCAGTGCCATGCCCGCCGACGAAGGCCACCCCTACGGCCATACGAAGGCGGAGTATTTCTCCGCCGTGCTGGAGGGCGTGCTTATCGTCGTCGCCGCGCTGGCGATCCTGCACGAGGCCTGGCAAGGCTTCACCCATCCGCATCCCCTCGACGCACCGCTCACCGGCATCCTGATCAACTCGGTCGCCACCGCGATCAACCTCGCGTGGGGCCTGCTGCTGATCCGTGACGGCAAGAAGGCGCGTTCTCCCGCCCTCGTCGCCGACGGCCAGCACCTGATGACCGACGTCTACACCTCGGCCGGGGTCCTGGTCGCGCTGGTCGCCGTCACATTGACCCGCTGGTATGTCCTCGACTCGATCATCGCCGCCGCGGTCGCCCTGAATATCCTCTGGAGCGGCTGGTCACTGATGAAGGAAAGCGTCGGTGGCCTGATGGACGCTTCGCTACCGTCCGAGGAGCTCGAACGCATCGAATCCGTACTCAATGCGGTAAAAAGCGACGACGCCGAAATCCGCGCATTGCGCACCCGCAGGGCAGGGCCACGCACCTTTGTCGACTTCAGCCTGATCGTGCCGGGAACCATGTCTGTCAATGCATCGCACGCCATGTGCGATCGGCTCGAAGATGCGCTGGAGCAGGAACTGCCGGATGTATCGATCCGGATTCACGTTGAGCCGGCGGGGAAGCCTGGCAACTAGCCGAGCCTGCTTGTCTCCCTCGCCCGGAGGGAGAGGGTTCGGGTGAGGGCGAGCCACGCTGCCGTTTCGCCTGGCTCGTCCTCATACGCCCTAACCGCCGCCGGGCTTAGTTATTGACCGACAACACGAACTGCGGGGCCGGAATATTTTCGCTGGCGATTTCGCTGGTCAACGGCGTGATCGCCGTGCCCACGGCGAAGAACTCGATCACGTGGCTTTCCCAGCGATGCGATTTCTCGTGGATCTCGGTGCCGATCACCCCTTCGGCCTTGGCCGTCTGCGCTTCGGTCTGCATGCGCTCCATCGCCAGTTCACGGGCGGTGTAAAGCGCCTGGGTAAAGTTCTCCAGTTCCACGTTCTGGCCTGCCTGCGCCATGGACTGCATGAAGCCGCGGCGGGCGATGTGATACACGCAGCTACCCATCACCATTTCGATCGGGCGGTAACCCGATTGCAGCAGGGTGTAGAAATCCTGGCCGGACAAATCCGAGGTGAAGGGGCCGCCATCGTGGGCGCGGAAGCCGGCATGGCCTTCACCGTGGACGATACCGGTGCCGATGGCCACGAACTCCAGGATGTCGCCTTCCATCGGCAGGTGCTTGATCTCCAACCGTACACCGACCACGCCGTCGGCACCCATCTGCTTGGCCTCTTCGCGCATGCGGGTCATGGCCAGTTCGCGGGCGTGGTACATCGCCTGCGAGAGCACTTCCAATTCCTGGTTGCTTTTCCACGAGCTGTACTGGATGCCCACGTGGTAAATGCAACTGCCCACGCAAAGGCCGATCGGTTCGAAGCCGGCTTTTCGCACCAGCAGGAATTCGTTGACCGACAGGTCCGAGGTGAACACCGCCGATGGGTGGGCCGCGCTGCGCAGGCTATGCAGCCGCTGCTTGGCCGAATTGGGCACGCTTGCGTTCGGATTGGATATCTGGTCTGCGTCAGCCACGTTAAATCCCTTCGTTGTAGGTGGAATGGTGTTCGCTTTGGGTGACAAGGTCGTCGTTATCGCGCATGTCCAGCACCAGTTCGATGGACTGGGGTGGACGAATGTTCTTGTCGTAGTCGACCACGGTGCCGAGCACAATGTGGCGACCGAGCAGGTCGGTCGGTGCTTTGTCGCGGTCGATCTTGAACAGCTGGCCGAAGTTCATCTGGGCGAGCACGCCCATGCCCTGGCGCGCCGTGTCGCGGCGGAGCTCCGCATGTGCCGTGCGCCGGATCTGCTCCCAGAATTCGGTGACTTCCATCAGTGGCCGGTTCTGCCATCGTCCGCTGAGCTGGTTGCCCATATACAGGTCGGCGAAACCACTCGGCGCCCACTGGTAACAGGCGCCAATGGCGATGCCTACCGGGATGATGCCGGCTTCGAGCAGCTGCACGAATTCGAGCGCAGGCACGGTGGCGATCGCGGGTGCCGGGCTCGGTGGCAAGCCTTCGACGCGCACGGCCGTGCCGACGAGGGAGAAATCCATGCTGTCTTCGGCGTCGAGCTTGACGGTGATCATCCGCACGTCGATCACCGCGTTGGCACCCAGCGCGATGGCTTCGGCCTGCATGCGCTTGACGGCGGTTTGCCAGCCCTGGGCATGGCCATGCGTCCAGGAGTAGCCGTAGTGCATCCAGCATGACGAGGTCAGCGTGGCGATCATGCGCAGCCCGTGGCTTCTTGCCAGGCCGAGTTCGGCGGCCGTCAGCGACGAGACCCATGGGCGCTTGCTGGCTTTTTCTTCCTCCAGTCGCGCATGCAGGAAGTTGGGCACGCCGTTGGCGTCGAAGAAAGGCCCCGTCGGCGCACGCGTGGCGGGAGGCGAACCCTTGAGGAAATCGAACAATCCCATGCAAAGCTCCATTCGGACGTTGAGGGTTTTGCGACGCGAATTACATGTTCTTGAGCAGGTTGACGACGGCGGTGGCCTGCTGGGTGTGCTGGTGCAGGCTGTCGAACAGGCCTTTCATCCACGCGTCCACCGCCACGGGGCGCGTGGATAGCACGACACCGCGCACCTTTTTCTCCACCAGCGTGGATAGCGTGCCGTGCTGGCTCGTCTGCATCGAATAGCAGTCGTTTTCGAAGGCGACCTTGACGCCCACCACCTCGGTGGTCTTCTTGAACAGGCCACGGCTCTGTATAGCGATCGTGGTGTGCTGGGGCAGGGCTTCCTTCAGCAGGTAGGCAAAACGGCTGAGGAACCCGGCGCTGTTCTGTTCGGCCTGGCGAAACCAGGCGGCGTCCAGGTCGAAATTGGGTGGTGTGGTTGGCTGGTCCATGCGCAGGTCCTCTTCAGGCTCCGGCCTGATCCATTGGCTTGGCCAGAATCTTGGCCTGCACCTCGGTCATGCCCTTGACCAGTTGGTTACGGATATCGATGAGCTTCTGCTCCTGCTCTTTCTGCGCGACATCCACTTCCTGCTCGATCACCAGCACTTCGTTCATGGTGGCAATGGTCTGTTGGGCGAGCGCGGCCAGTGCTTCGATATTGCGTGGATCGCCGGCCAGGCTTCGGGCCGCGCTGACGGCTGCGTCATGGGTGCCCTGGCCAACCAGCGCCATGACCTTGCGATCGGCCTCATCGAGTTTTTCACTTTCGTTCGCCGCAGCGTGGATGTCGGCCTGCGCCGCGGCCTGCGATGCTGCGGCCATCAACCGTGGGATGGTCAGCAGGATGCCGTTGGACAGCTTGGCGACCCGGGTCTCGGCGGATTTGCGGTTAAGCGCGATGATCGGCACCAGGGCCGCGGAGGAAATCATAGCCTGCCGGATATCCGCCACGCGTCCCTTGAAGTTGTTGAGCGTGTTGCGGAATTCCATGGCCACGGCTGCGTCGGCCGGGTTGTTGCTGCCCAACGCCGTCTGCCGCAAGCTTTCCGCTTCACCGTAACCACGGTCCAGCGCCAGTTGCGCCGCGGCGATGCCGACCGTCAGATCGGAAATACCGGCACGCACGGCCTGGGCCTGCTGGTCGAGCAGATCCACCGTCACCATCAGGTCCGCCTTGATCTTCCTGGCCCGGGCTTCTTCCTGGTCCATCAAGGTAAGGAACTTTTTGCGGTTTTCCTCGAAGGAAGCAATCGCACTCTTGGCCAGCCGTCCCAGGCTCAAGGCCTTGGAGAGGAAACCGGCCGCCTTGGGCGCGATGCCCTTCGCTTCGTTCTGCAGATCCTCGATACGAAGAATCTTGATGCCATCGATCACCGCGGCCGCGACGCGGCCCACCTCCCCGACGTCGCGCACCTGGGTATCGGACAACAGCTGGCGCGAGATGGCCGCCACCGGCTGCAAGGTGCCTTCGATGAAGGTGATGGTGGTCAGCGTATGGGCGAAGTCAATCGTGCCCGCCAGTTTCTGCGCCTGCTCGAGTCGTGCCGGATCCAGCGAAGCAGGATCGACCAGGCGTTCGACTTGCAGCGGCTGAAGTATTTCTGCAGGCGGGGAAGCGGTGTTCACCGCCACCGCGCTTCCAGGGCTCTGCCCGGGCGTCGGCGTTGCCGCCAGGTCGGCAAAGGACGACAAGTCGAGCGGCGTCGAATCGGGATCACCCATGACTTCACCTTTTCAGCGGAAGAGACTGACTGCGGAGTCTAGTGGCAGTTTATGAAAAGAGAGTGGTCGTAATTTCTTGCTGTCGATAGTCGTTCCACAGGAGTGGCCGCGCCTTGAAATACATCAAGGCGATGCCTTTGAACATCTGGTCGCAATGCCGTCACCGCAATTTTGCGGCTGGAGAAAAACATTGGACATAAGCTTTGGCGGAGAGGGCATGGTCGCCGCGCTTTGGCTCTTCGCCCTTGATCGTCATACCAGCGCAGGCTGGTATCCAGTGGCGTCAGTGGTTGGTGGTCGCCACTGGACCCCGGCCGTCGCCACTCACAGCAAGCTCGGGTAAAGGTCGATCCAATCGGGATTCTCGCCTTCGATAAGGCGAGCTTTCCATGCCCGGTTCCAGCGCTTCAGAATCTTCTCTCGCAGGATGGCCGACTCCATTGTCTGGTGCAGTTCGTACCAGACAAGGGTATGCACCCGGTGTTTCCTGGTGAACCCGGCGACGGCGTCGGACTTGTGTTGCCAGATGCGTTTTACCGGATCACTGGTCACACCGACATAGAGCGTTCCGTTCGGCTCGCTGGCCAGTATGTAGACGCAAGGTTGTCGCCAATCCATGGCGTGTCTCCACGAGGTGTTAAAGGATGCCCGACACCGACGACCCGAACGCGGTAATCAACCGCGTATAAATCAGCTTGAACGACAGGTCGACCTCCGGGAAATCGCCCACGGCTTCGTAGCACTGGAAGAAACGCGGATCCGTCCGCCGAACCGGGATGCACCCCGGTTTCAGGTCGTAGCTGGTCGCATACCGGAACGGCCACAGATCGAAGAACGGCAAGCTCTCGGAAATATCGCTGATCGCCTGGTTGATCCCGGAAAGCACCGGCACCGATTCCTGCCTTGGCGCGATGACCCAGGCCCGATCAGGCGCCGTATCGCGCATGATCGAGGCGCGCAGCAGATCGGCGAAGCGCTTGTCGTAGACCAGCACGCCGGACTCGGTGTTGTAGTGATCCGAGCGCGGGTCGAAATTGTGCGTGCCGACCATCGCGAAGTTGTCGTCGACGACCAGGGACTTGGCATGCAGGCCGACGCGTGTGCCGGGGCTCAGCAGCGGCGCCGGCCGATTGCGCGCGCCGCGCCGGCTGCTGCCGAACAGGCCGCGCGGTGGCTTTGCCGGTTTCTCGCCGGCGAGCAGGTTGGGGGTGCCGATCGTGTTCTGCTCGCTTTCGACGACGTCGTCGACGAAGGGCAGGTGCGGCTTCATCTCGTAGATCTCGAAGCCGTACTTGGTCAGGTAGCTCTTGCGATGCTTGTACGACAACGCATACACGGCGAAGGCGTCGGTCGAGGCCAGTGAATTGGTCGAGACGATGACGCGGGTCGGCTGCGGGCGCTTCTGCAGGTCGCGGAAAATCTTCTTTGCCCGTGAGCTCAGCACCAGGTACGGCGTCTGCAGGATGACTTCGTCCTTGGCGGCGGCGACCTGGCCCATCAGCTCGCGGGTCAGTTCGTGGGCGTCACGCTGGCGCGGTTCTTCGGTTTTCGCGGGCAGGTCGGACAGGTAAGCGACGCGTTGCAGGCGCAGGCTCGGTTCGACCAGGCGGTCCTCCAGCCAGGCATCGTCGCCGGCGTCGGCGATCGTTTCTTCCACGCGCTCGGGCCGCGTGTAGGTGGGCTCCTGCCATGGCGTGGCTGGCGCGCCACCGGTGAGCAGGTGGTTCACATCGCGCAGGTGGGTCAGCGGGGTGGAGCGCTTGTGCTGCCAGAACAGGGTGAAGCTGTCGGCCATCTCCTTTGCCGCCGGGCCGCCGACCATGATGTCGCGGTCGATGTAGTCGAAGCTGTCGTCCCAGTCGAAGTAACGGTTCTCGTAATTGCGCCCGCCGGTGATGCCGATCGTGTCGTCGACCAGGATCAGCTTGTTGTGCATGCGCTGGTTGAACTTGAAGAAGCAGCAGACCAGGCCGGCGGCGAATTCCAGCGGCGGCGTTTTCGCGCTGTGGAAGGTCGGGTTGTACAGCCGCACGGAGAGGTTGGCATTGGCCGTGGCCAGGGTCGCCAGCAGTTTTGGGTCGCGGAAGGAGAACAGCTGGTCGGCGAGGATGCGCACGCGCACGCCGCGCTGGGCGGCATGGACGAGTTCGTCCAGGATCAGCCAGCCGGCGTCGTCCTGTTCCCAGATATAGGTCTGCACATCGATGGTGTGCTGGGCGGCACGGATCAGGTTGATCCGCGCGGCCATCGCCGCCTGGCCATCCTCGAGCAGGGTGACGATGTGTACCGGCGCGTCCCTGGTCGAGGCGTCGATGGCTTCCTTCGCCGCGTCGAGCAGGGGCGAATCGATGGCGCAGCGATCGGTTCGCGGGCAGACGATCTGGCGGTCGATGGTGGTCTCGACGACCACGTCGGCCTTGTGGATCTGCGCACGTGAAAGGGTGCAGCCCTGGGCCAGGGCGAGGGTGGCAAGCAGCACCGCGGTGAAGAAATGTCGCATTGCGACATGATACCGGTCGGCAGGTGACGGCCGGTGTTTTTCGCGCTATCGGCTAAGGCCGATCACCATGCCGAGATAGACCTTGTCCGATAGCGCGCCACGGCGGCCGCGCATGCCGAAGTCGGTGCGGTCGATGTCGCCGAGGACGCGCAGCTGGCAACCGTGCATGGTCTGCACCGTGCACCGGGCCGGCTGCAACTGGAAGATGGCGGGCTTGGTGACGCCGCGGATGGTCAGCTGTCCCTTCAGTTCGCCACCCGCGGTCAGCGAGGCGAGCGGGGTCGGGTCGGACACGAAGTGGATCTGCGGGTAATGCTCGGCATCGAAGAATTCCGGGGCCATCACCCAGCGACGCAGGCGCGTCGAGTCCATGTCCAGGCTGTCCGTATCGATCCAGGCATCGACCAGGGCATTCGATCCCTCATGGTCGAGGGTGATGTCGCCACGGATATGGTGGAACACGCCGGAGATCTGCTTGACCCAGAGCAGGCGCACGCTGAATTCGGCTTGCGAGGTGGCGGGGTCGATCGTGAAATCGGCGGCCCTTGCGGCCGCCGGGGTGAGCAGGAGGAGCGTCGCGAGGACGCCCAGGAAAGCGATGTTCACGGCGACCAGAAAGCCTCGAGCACGGCATTGCCCGGCTCCAGGGGACCGGAAAACTTGAGCCAGGCCAGGCCACCGGGTGGCATGCCGCGGAAATCCTCCGAACGACCTTCGACCAGCAGGGCGACCAGCTGCTCGATACCGGGGTTATGGCCGACCAGGACGAGGCGTTCGACATCCGCGTGCTCTTCGAGCAGGCCGATCAGTTCGCCCGGCGAGGCTTCGTAGATTTCCTGCGCCAGTTCCACGTTGGACAAGCCGAGGGCCAGCGCGGCGGTTTGCCGCGTGCGTACGGAGGGCGAGCAAAGCACGCGGTCGAAATGGATGCCATGCGAGGTAAGCCACTCCCCGGCCGCGCGGGCTTCCTGTTCGCCATGGGGGGTGAGCGGACGCGCCGCATCGTCGCTGCCGCTGGCGGCGGGCGTCGCTTCGGCATGTCGCAACAGAATCAGTTCGTGCATGGGCTTGCCTCCTTACGTGCCACGCGAGCGTGGCGTGATCGATCCATCGTCGTGGCCGGGCCTTCAGCTGCTGCGCTTGATCCAGCGCAGGAGTTTGGACCAGTCTTCCTGGTGTCCGCGTACATTTTCCGAGTGGTAATCGAAGATGCCCTTGCCGAGGGCGGTAAGCAGTAAGTACGCCTGGCTGTCGCGAAGTTCCGCAACAATCGGAAATGGCGCGTTTTCGGCCAGGGTGCCCATCGCTTCCTGGCTGGCATTGGTCCACGGCTTGAGCCGGTTGCCGACCAGGGCGACCGGCAGCTTGCCGCGGCGGACGCGGCTGATGCCATTGAGGACCTTGAGGAAATTCAGGGTGGCGTCGAGATCGAAGCTCGAAGGCAGCACCGGGACGAGGATGACGTCGGCACGTTCCAGGTAGGGTTCCAGCTCCCGCTCGCCGACCCCGGCGGGGGTGTCGATGATGACCCGATCGACTTCAGGGGGAAGCTTCTCGAAGGCTCGGCGCCCGCCTTCCCGCGCGATGACGCCCGGCACGT
Organism: Luteibacter sp.; assembly: GCA_036009745.1. Taxonomy (GTDB): domain Bacteria; phylum Pseudomonadota; class Gammaproteobacteria; order Xanthomonadales; family Rhodanobacteraceae; genus Luteibacter. The sequence goes on from DASYLE010000186.1 coordinate 13,542, forward strand.
TCTCCGGTCGTCGTTCTACCCAGCGCGTCGCGGAAGCCTGACGGTCCGCGTCGATGATGGCGGTGTGCTTGCCCGATTGTGCCCAGTGGGTTGCCAACTGGGTCACAACCGTGGTCTTGCCGCACCCGCCCTTGCTGCTAGCCACCAGCGTCGTAAGCATCGGTAACACCTGAGCCACGGAGGTTAGCCAAGCCTACACGGCCGGGGAGGGGACGCAAAGCGGGGCGCGTCACTTCGGTGTTCGTGCCTCAGCTTTTGCTTGTCATACCAGCGCAGGCTGGTATCCAGTGGCATCGGTGATGGGTTGTCGCCACTGGACCCAGCCTGCGCCGGGGTGACGTGAGGGGAATGGGTGCCGCGCCTTGCTCTGCTCTTCGTTCTTGCTCGTCATACCAGCGAAGGCTGGTACCCAGTGGCGTCAGTGGTCGGTGGTCGCCACTGGACCCCGGCCTGCGCCGGGGTGACGTGAGGGGAATAGGTGCCGCGCCTTGCTCTGCGCTTCGCTCTTGATCGTCATACCAGCGTAGGCTGGTATCCAGTGGCGCCAGTGGTCGGTGGTCGCCACTGGACCCCGGCCTGCGCCGGGGTGATGGCCGGGGTATGGAGGCGGACAAGGAGATAAGCCCGCTTCGTTCTTACATCACAGGTGGATATTCGCCGTCAGCATGGCCGCGCGTGCCGTCGCCTGCTGGGCGAAGGCCACTGCGTACGCCTCGGTGAAGTAGCGCTTGTTGGTGATGTTCTGCAGGTTCAGCTGCAGGTCGAAGGTCCGGTTGAACTTGTACGCCACCATGCCGTCATAGCGCGTGTAGCCGGGGATCAGGAAGGTATTGGTGGCATTGCCGAACTGCTGGGACACCGAGTAAATGCCCAGGCCGAATTTCAGTTTCTTCGTGACCTTGTAATTGCTCCACACCGAGGCGCTGTTTTTCGCCACGTTGGGGAACTGGTTGCCGTCGCCATCGGCGGCGGCCATGGGACCGGGCGCATGCAGCACAGGATTGAGGTGCGTGTAGCCGCCGTAGACGTCCCATGCCTGGGTCAGGTTGCCACCGACGTTGACCTCGAAGCCGTTGACTTTCTTGGTCCCGGCCAGCTCGAAGGTGGTGGCGCTGGTTTGCACCACCGCATTGGTGGTTTGCGCGCGGAAGACGGCGCCGCCGACCGAGAGGTGGTCGTCGAACAGCGCCCACTTGGTACCCAGTTCGAGGTTCTTGCTCTTCTGCGGTGCCAGTGAGTTGAAGGCATTCAGGCTGGGCTCGACGTGCTGGTCGCCTTCGCCATTGGCCAGGCCCGACGGGCTGCTCGAGGTGGCCCAGGATGCGTAGATGCTGCCGTTGGCGGCGGGCTTGTAGACCAGCCCGGCCTGGCCGCTCCAGAGGTTTGCGTCATTGCCGATCGCGAAGCGACCAAGCGGACCGCTGTTGACGCTGGCATTGATGCCGTTGGCCGAAGTGGAATACGAGTCGTAACGCACGCCGACGTTGGCCAACCACTGCTCGGAGAACGTAAGCGTGTCCAACGCATAGGCCGAGCGCGTGTTGGTGCGCGTTTCCACCGGGTTATTGGCCGGGGCAAACGAGCCGAGGAACGGATCGTGAGGATTGGGCGAATCGACCGTGGTGCAGACGAAGGCCGCGATCGCAGCCGGGGTGCAGGCCGTGCCGGTGATGCCGGCGGGCAGGGTGATCGCGTACTGGTCGACGCTGGTCTGGTCGTGCTCGATCTCGACGCCGACGGCGAGGCTGTGCTGGATGCTGCCCGTCTGGAAGTTACCGGTCAGGTCGAGCTGGTTGACGGCGGTGTTGGTGGCACCGATGCGCGACTTGGCGACGCGGTTGACCAGGCCATCGGCGACATTGCCCTTGTTGTCGTCCGGGCTGCTCCAGATGTAGTTGTACGAGCTGCGGCCGTAGCGCGCGGTCTCGTGCAGGGTCCAGTCCTCGTTGAAGTCGTGCTCGAACTGCACCGTGCCGATGTCGGTATGGGTCTTGCGGAAATCGCGATCCAGATAGCCGTAGAAATTGTCGCGGGCGACGTTTTCCGGCTTGCCCGTGGTCGGGTTGTACGGGATGCCGCTGTCGGGAATCTCGTAAGTATAGAGGTGGTAGTACTTCACGGTCAGCCGGTTGGCGGTGCCCATGCCGAAGCTGATCGAGGGCGCGATACCCGAGCGTTCGCCACTGATGTCCTGGCGGCCCGGCATGCCTGCGTCCTGGCCCATGACGTCGAGGCGGGCCGCGGTGGTCGCGCCAAGCATGTAATTGCCGTCATAGGTGGCACGACGGTAACCGTCGCTGCCGACACCTACGCCGATATTGCTGAAGTCCTTCAGTACCGGCGCCTTGGTGGTGATGTTGACGCTGCCGCCGGCAGCACCCCGGCCGCTATAGACCGAACTCGGACCCTTGATCACGTCGATCTGCTCGACGTCGAAGGTCTCGCGGCTCTTCGCGCCACCGTCGCGCACGCCATCGATGAAGATGTCATTGCTCGAATCGAAACCACGGATATACGGGATATCGCCGATCGGGCTGCCGCCTTCACCAGCGCCGAAGGTGATGCCGGATACGCCGCGCAGGCTGTCCTGCAAGGTGGTCGAGCCAGTGGCCTGGATCTCGCTCGCGGAAATCGTATTGATCACACGCGGCGTATTGATCGGCGGCGCGGTCAGCTTGGTCGAGTTTGGCGCGACGCTATTGGCGTCCACTTCGATGGTCTGCAGCGATTGGGCTTTCTTCTGTGCGATCTGGTCGGCATCGGCAGTGGGGCCATCTTCGGCGAATGCGTGTCCGCAGACGAAGGCCAGGCCGACGGTGGTCGCCAGGAACCGCAGGGGCTTGGTCGACGAAGAGCGGATATAGGGAGTGGAACGCATCGCTTCTGCCTTGAATGACGACATCGGACGCGACACCGCTTGCGGCGCCGCGATGAAATGACGGGGGATTCGCGCGGTGTAAGGCACCGCCAGACAGCAATTAAAGCGCGATTAAGAATGATTCGCAATTACAATATCATGCGAATGAATCGCAATAAGTTACGAATGAGCGCACATACCGTATTCCGCTAATGGGGATATCGAAATACGGATAGCTCATTGGATTATTGCGTGTGAATGCTCAGCGGCATGCCCGTCGCGCCCGCGTAGAAAACGATCAGTGTTATCGGCTGGTCGCCGGTATAACCGCGGTGCGTGCTGTCCACGGTTTCGGCGAGCGCTTCGCCAGCATGTAATTCGCGCTTCTGGCCGTCGTCCTTTTTCTCGACGGTGAGCGTGCCCGACAGCACGTAAGCGGCATTGATCATCGGATGCTGGTGCCAGGCCAGGGTGCTGTGCGCGGGAATATCGATGCGCAGCACGGTGACCTGGGGCGAACCGGTGGGGTAGCTCTTGTAAGGCGTGCCGTCCCACGATGTCGTGGTCTGCAGGATGGTCTTGCTGGTCACGCCGCCGTCGCCGGCATGGGTCATGCCGGCCATACCGAGACAGGCCAGCATCACGAAACTCGATAGCTTGTGGCTCATGGGCATTCGGGTCCTTGGGATGAACCGAAAGCATGCCCGATCATGCCGCGTGGGTGTTGGCAACTCCGTCATGACTGTTATGCGCCTGGTCACACAGCGTCGGCGATCGTCGCCATCAGGAAACGGGCTTTGCGACGCGGGCGACCAATTCATTCAGGACGGTATCGATCGTCGTGGTTCCCTTGAGCACGGTGCCGGGCTGCTCGAACTCGATCCAGCCTTCGTTGAAGCCGTCGAGCATGCGCATGCGTGGTTCGGGATGACGCATGCCTTGTGCCCTGAAGCCGGATTCCCATGTGTCGCGCGGGACGACTTCCATGCGGACATCGCGCTTCAGTATGCGGGTCATCGCGGCGGCGATGTCGTTTGGCGAGATTCGCGCCGGGCCTTCGAGTTCCACCACACGATGACCGGTCCAGTCCTGTTGCAGCAGGTTGGCGGCCAGTCGGCCGATATCGGCGGTGGCGATCATCGGTACCGGCTTGTCCAGCGGCTGCAGGTAGCTCGGCACGATACCGTCGGCGTTTGCCGGGGCGATGTCCCACGCCGCGTTCTCCATGAACCAGGCGGGGCGCAGGAAGGTTACCGGCATGGCCAGGCGGCGCAGCGACGTTTCAAGCATGCCGAGCTGGTTGAGCAGGTTGAACTCGGTGGCCTGCGCGCCGATCGTCGAGATGCAGACGACCTTGCCGGGCCGGGCGGCCGCCAGTGCTTCGTATAAGTCATCGACGATGGCTTGCGTCTCGGTGAAGCCGGGCGAAGGATCGAAGTTCGACGGCATCAGGATGAAGACGCCCTCAGCACCGCGGAAGGCGGTGGTCATAGCGGCGACATCGTTCATCTCGGCGCGGGCCAGCTCGCAGCCGCGGCCGACCCACGAAGCGCCTTTCGCGGCATCGCGTACCACGGCGCGCACGGCTTTGTCGGCGGCGAGCAGTTCGCGGGCGACGGCGCCGCCGACCTGTCCGGTGATTCCGGTAATGGCGTACATGTTGGCTGTCCTCTGGCAAGGCGGCATCGCCGCGACGAGGAGAGTCTGCTGCAGGCGATTCGCTTCCGCGATAGCATGAGTGTCATTTCATTGATGACGCGGAGTCATTATGGCTTTCGACGAACGGCTGGGTAGCGGCATGGGCGTCATGCTGGCGGTGGTCGATGCCGGCAGCTTTGCCAAGGCGGCTGACATCCTCGACATGACCCAGTCCGGCGTCAGTCGCGCCATCGCGCGACTGGAATCACGATTGGGCGTCCGCCTGTTTGAGCGGACCACGCGTTCGGTCAAGCTGACCGATGAGGGCCGACGCTTTCATGAGCGGATCGTGCCGCTGTTGGGCGCGCTGGAAGAGGCGGCCGACGAGGCCGCCGGCGATGCGGGCAAGGTGCGTGGGCGGCTGCGGGTAAATACCGACCCTTTGTTCTCCAGCCTGGTTCTCGCTCCGCGACTGGGTGGCTTCATCGAAGCCTATCCGGATCTGCAGCTGGAACTGGTCGCCAGCGACAGGCTCGGCGATCTCATCGCGGATGGATTCGATATCGCGATTCGTTTCGGCCCGCCCCGATCGTCGACGATGATCGCGCGCCACTTGCTGGATGTGCGTGTGCTCACCGTGGCCGCACCGGCTTACCTCGATCGACACGGCCGGCCGAAAACTCCCCAGGAACTCGCGGGCCATGTCTGCATCGATATGCGCGATCCCGAGAGCGGACAACCCTTTTCCTGGGATTTCCATCGAGGCCGAAAGATGTTTTCCGTTGCGACATCCGGGCGATTGGTCGTCAACGAAGCCGAGGCACATCGTTCGGTCTGCCTGAGCGGGCACGGTATTGCGCAGATCATTTCACTGGGACTGGAACCCCTGCTGACCAGCGGACAGCTGGTCGAGCTGTTTCCCGACTGGCCGGACGAGCGCTGGCCACTCTACGCCCTGTTTCCATCGCGCCGTCACATGCCGGCGAAGATGCGAGCCTTCCTGGATTTCGTCATCGCCGCGGCGGGTGCCGCGGTCGATGCGGACAAGAAAACGATCAAGGTGGCGGGTAGGGCGAAGCCTTGAGCAGGCTGGCCAGATGTGCCGCGTTGCTGACGAGCGTCTCGATGGACTGGCCGACTTTTTTTGGCGTTTCCTTGAGGTCTTTGTAATCCTTGTCACTCATCGCTTCGCCGACCCAATAGGCCGAACTTCCGCCGGGCACGGTGAATCCGACATCGGTCAAGGCCTGGTAAAACTCGGCGGTAACATGATGTGCCCCATCCTCGTTGCCGACGACAGCGGCGATGGCGACCTTGCCGAAGGTAGGATATCGGCCGTCCTTGCCTATCTCGCCGAGGAAGGCATCCATCCGTTCAAGCACACGCTTGGCGACGCTTGAGGGTTGTCCCATCCATATGGGTGTGGCGAGCACAAGAATGTCGGCCTGCATGATCTGCTTGCGAATGTCGGGCCATGCATCGCCGGGCCCTTCATCGGCGCTGACCCCGGGTTTGATGTCGTGGTCGACGACGCGAAGCGAATGGCGCTTTACGCCACGTTTCTCGAGCGAGGCCAGGATCTGTTCGAGTAATTTGCCGGTGGAAGATTCTTTCGGCGATGCCGATAGCGTGCAATTGAGTCCAAGCGCGGTCACGGCCATGAAAACTCCTATAGGCGGGAAGCGGGGGGACAGGCAGGCATCGGCCGCCCGTCTGTCCCCTTGTCACTTAGTGGCGATTGCGATCGTCACGCGCCTGGTCGGCGGCTTTACCCACTTCTTTCTGCACCTTGCCGGCGTTCTTCTCGATATTGCCCGCCGCTTCCTTGGTCGGATTTCCGGTGACCTTACCGACAACTTCCTTCACGGCGCCTTTGACTTCGTGCTTGGTGCCTTCAGTGCGATTCTTGTCCACAACGGTTCTCCTTGCCTGCCCTAGTGCAGGTGGGACATTAGTAGGCGGGACGAACTCACGTCGTCGTGAAACTTATGCCCACGCTGCCTTCTCAAAAGCTGCCGTTCATGGTTGTCTCATGGCGGTTGTCCGAACAGGGCAACATTGCCTTAACGGATGGCGTTGAAGTAAGCACGTTCGTGCAAGACGCCATGGCGGCGAACCCCGAGGGTGAGGCCCTGTTGCCAAGGGAGCTTGCCCATGAAGTCGCTTGTTTCACGAATGTCCTCGCTGGCCGCTGGTCTGGCCTTGTTTGCCATTGTCCAGCTTCCCGCCCTCGCCACATCGGCGGTGCAAGCCCACGATGTCACCGTCAACGGCGTCAAAATCCACTATCTGGAAGCCGGCAAGGGCCCGACCGTCGTCCTGCTGCACGGCTTCGCCGAGACCAGCCACATGTGGCTGCCGCTGATCGCGGAACTGCAGAAAAATCATCGCGTCATCGCTCCGGATCTGCGCGGCAGCGGCGACTCGGGCAAGCCCGACAGCGGCTACGACAAGAAGACCATGGCCCAGGATATCCACGCGCTGGTCGAAAAACTTGGCGGCGGTCCGATCGAAATCGTCGGCCACGACATCGGCCTGATGGTGGCCTATGCCTATGCGGCGCAGTACCCGGCCGATGTGCAGCGCATCGTCCTGATGGATGCCTTCCTGCCCGGCGTCGGCGACTGGACGCATGTCTGGCTGCTTCGCGATCTGTGGCATTTCCACTTTTACGGTGAGACGCCGCAGAAGCTGGTTGCAGGGCGTGAGCGCATTTACCTCGATCATTTCTGGAACGACTTCGCTGCCGACCGCAACCATTCAGTCTCCGAGGCGGACCGCCAGATCTATACCCATGCCTTCGCCCAGCCGGGGGCGATTCACGGCGGATTCGGCTATTTCAGCAATTTCGAGCAGGACGCGAAGGACTTCGCCGGTTTCTCGCGGACGAAGCTGACCATGCCGATGCTGGTGCTCAGCGGCGAAAAGGCCGGCGGGCAGTTCCTGATCGACCAGGCGAAGATGGTCGACAGCAATGTCACCGGCGTGATCGTGAAGGGCAGTGGGCATTGGCTGATGGAGGAGGCGCCCGGTCAGGTCATTCCGCAACTGGTCGCTTTCCTCAATGTAGCGCCGGATAACGTCGCCGCGGCACACTAAAAAGCCGGCGATCTTCTATGTCCGGCCCCAAGGGACTCGCGCACAGGGTGCGCTCCCACAAGGTCGCGGCCAGCCTTGTGGGAGCAAGTGTCTTTTTTTGACCGGTTTAAGCGGCCATGGGAGCGCCCCACGAGGTGTTGTTGCGAAGCATGGCGTTGATCATGACCAGGAGCTTGCGCATGCAAGCGACGAGGGCCGATTTGGCGGGTTTGCCCTTGGCAATGAGGGTGCGGTAGCGCTCGCGAAGCGGCGATTTGGTGCTGCGTATGGCCGCCAGTGCGGCCATGTAGAGGATCCGTCGGATGAAGGGCCGGCCGGCGCAAATGCGCCGCGGCCCGTCGCGTCGCCCGCTTTGCTGGGTGTAGGGCGCGACGCCGACCAGGGCGCTGATCTGCCGGTTGCCGATGGCACCCAACTCGGGCAGGAAGCCGATCAGGGCCGCGACGGTCACCTTGCCGATGCCGGGCACCTCGAGCAGGCGCTGGGCCCGCGCGTCATCGCATGCGCTCACCGCGACCGCCAGCTGCTTGTCCATCAGAGCGATCTCCTTGGCCAGGACGACCTCGATACGCTGGAGCGAGGCGCGCACTATCGGCGAGTCGGTCTGCTTGAGGCGGCGCCGATTGTCGTCACGCTGCTGGACGAGCTGGTCGCGGCCCTTGACCAAGGCCCGCAGTTCGGTGCGCTCCGGGGCCAGCGGCACGTAAGGCCGCGGCGGAATGGTGCGGGCCATGCGGGCCAGGACCGTGGCGTCGACCCGGTCGGTCTTGGCGTACAGGCCCAGGCTCCGCGCGAAGGCGGCGCCGCGGTGCGAGGCGATGCGGGTCACCGGATAGTGCACCGCCAGGGCGTTGAGAATCGTCATTTCGTAGCCGCCCGTGGCTTCCAGGACGATGTGTTCGACGGCCAGGGGCGCCAGATCGCGCAGGAGCTTCCTGGCGCCTGCTGCGGTGTTGGGGTATTGCTCACAGCGCATCGGCGCCGCGTCATTCGTGTAGAAAGCGACGTCCAGCGTCTTGCTGCTGACGTCAATACCGGGGTAAAAAGGCATGGTCTCGTTCCTGCTAGGGCGGGATCGAGAGCACTTTCACCTGGCCCACGCTTGTGACTGTTCGAGCCGTTAACTCGGGCAACTGTTCGGGCTTGGGGTGAAAGATGGAGTGCGGCGGCCCTTGCTCCCACACGTGCTGTTAGCACTACGCACTGTCGGCCTGCCGCACTCCGCTCTCGTCTTTAATTTACCCAAAGTCAAAGACACAAGCGCACCCTGTGC
>DASYLE010000187.1:0-3014 GCA_036009745.1 Luteibacter sp.
ACCCAGACAGGTATCGCGACCTTGTGGGGCAACTGTCTTTTTGAAGATGGCAGAGCCCATGATCAAGTGCACCCAGACAGGTATCGCGACCTTGTGGGGCAACTGTCTTTTTGAAGATGGCAGAGCCCATGATCAAGTGCACCCAGCCAGGCATCGCGACCTTGTGGGAGCGAACCCTGTTCGCGAGTCCTTTGAGGCCGTGATTCTCCCGGTTACAGGCTCCGCATTCCCACAACGAGCAGCCATCAAACCAAGGCGCTAGACTCCACCAGCCGCCAACGGACAGAACACGCGGCCCAGGACGGGGGGAAGGGACATGTGGGGACTGAAGAACGTACTCCTTCGACGGTACGACGCGCTTTCGCGCGTGTCGTGGCGCGAGTTCGAGTGCCTGATGGCCCAGCATTACCGCGATCGGGGTTATCGCGTCGCGCACGTGGGATCGGGCGAGCGCAAGAAAAAACGATTCGACGGTGGCATCGATCTGAAGTTGTATCGCGATGGCGAATACGCGGTCGTCCAGTGCAAGCACTGGAACGTCAAACAGGTTCCGCATAATGCCGTGCACGAACTGATCGGCGTGATGCATACGGAAAAGGCGCAGCGAGCCATCTTTATCACCAGCGGCGAATACACGCGCGCTGCGCTCGTCGCCGCAGCGAAGATTCCCCAGTTGCAGATCATCGACGGCAACGCGGTACGGGCGATGCTCGATCCGGCGAACGGGCCGACGTCCCCTCCTTCTTACGGCGATGCCCGGTTCTTCGACGAAGCGAGATCCTGGACCTTCGACGGCACGGCCATGAAGCGCAACCGCCCTGCCCTTTGGCCGCGGCTGGCCTTCGCACTTATCGCGATCCCGATCATGCTGGCGATTGCCTACCAGACCCTCGTCACCTTGAACCGCGTGGCCAGTCACCCTGCAGGGACCCAGCTCTCGACTTCTGCTCCGCTAGCCGCACCGGTGCAAGTCTCGGACAGAAGATCTTCGACAGGTACACGGACAAAGCTTCCGCAGGTCAGCGCACCCCAAGCCGCGACCTATCAGTCCGATCCGATGACCGACAGCGAACTGAAGGACTGGAAACGCCGCAATGCCGAAGCGATGAAGATTATTGAAAAGACGACGCCGGAGATCTGACCGCGCCGTCGCCCATCCACCGATACCAATGATCCAAGGAAAGCCCGCGTGTCCGACGTGCAAGATATCTGGGTAGGTCAGAATGGCGAGAAACTGGGGCCTTTCAGCGAGGTCACCGTTCGCAAGGGGATGCTCGAGGGCACGTTCGCGCCGGATGCACTCGGCTGGCGTACCGGTATGGCTTCATGGGCATCGCTTGCGACGATGATGCGCGACGAAGTACCGCTGCCACCGCCTCCGCCTCCGCTTTCCACTCCGCCACAGCCCCCCGTGTTGCGTGCCGTGCGCCCTATCGCGCCGCAGCCACAGCAACGTTATTACCGAAGGGAGTCGTCGCGGGCCGAAGTGACCTTGCCTGAGGCGGCATACAACCCACCACCGCAGGACTACTACAGGTCGCCCTCGCTCCACGCCGGACAGCCTGACGCGCCGCGGAGTCATGGCGGCAACACGGATCGTTCGGCGATTCCCGCGCCGCCCACGCTGCATTGGGCGATGACGGCCGTGTTCTCGTTTCTCAGCCTGGGGCTCTTCGGCATGGTCTGGCGCTTTATCCAGGCCCGCTGGGTTCGCAAGATCGACGGCAAGAACTGGGCGATGCTGTATTTTGCGCTTGGCCTGGCCGCTTTCGTCGGTGCCTTGCTGGTAACGAGCCCGGTCGAGATCGCGGCACCAGGCCAGTCCCCGGTCGCCCCGCCGTTCTCGGTTCTACAGACGGGGCTGCTACTGGCCACCCTGGCGTTCTACCTTGTCGGCTATTTCTCGATGGCCGCGTCCATTCGTCGGCTGATGCGCGCCCACGGCGAGCCGCTGGAGACCAGCGACATCCTCCTGCTCTTCTTCCACATGTACTACATCCAGGGCCAGCTCACCTGGATCGGCCGCTGGAAGCGCACCGGACGGACAAAGCCGCCGCCACCGAAGGCGACGATGTGGCTACTGCCGATCACCCAGTTGTCCATCATGTTGATCCTCGCGGCGATCGCCATGCCGACCTACCAGAGTTATCTCGTCCGCGGCCAGGGCATGGAGAGCGTGTCCACCAGCGCCGATGCACGAAACCACGTGGCGAACTTCTACGCCCGCTACAAGCGCTATCCGAAGGACAACGCGGAGGCGACGCTACCGGCAGGCACGAAGATCAAGGGCCAGTACGTATCCCAGGTCGAGGTCGAACATGGGAAGGTCACCGTGTACTACGACAGCGTGAAGGCCAGCCCGGAGCTTATCGGCAAGCACATCGTTTTCACGCCGATGCCGAACGGCACGCAGATGACATGGGAATGCAGGAGCGAGAGTGACGTCGACGACGAGTACCTGCCGAAGACATGCGGCTGAAATGGTGCTGTCCCTGATCCAAGACGTCAGACCCCGGGCGTCACGTTCACTGCGCTCACCCCGGGGAAAACGTCATCGCGCCGCCCTGAAGACGATGGACTTCGTACTCGCTCGCATGATCGGGGAAAGATGCCTTTGGGAAATACTCGCCTCGATAGTAGAACGTGCCCTTGCAGGTCACCACGGTAAAATTTCTCGCTTCGTATCCATTTTCGTTACGAGTGACATCGAAAGTTCCGGTAGTAGCCACGTCGCACCCAGCGGGATAGTCCGCTTTTATCATAGCCCGCCAATCAATATTCGGATCAGGCGTATTGCTCGCAAACGCGGTGCACACGGGCAGCAGCGACGTCATAACCAGAACGGCAAGACGCAAGGATATCGATCGATAAGTGTTCAATGGCAACCTCACAATGAATTTTGGTAGTAATACTACGCAAAAAATGAATTTCACACCATGCACCGGAGGCGGCAGTCCAACAGTAACTGCGTCCGACACGTCGAGTCGGCGCCAAATTCCTGCGCGACAGAAAAA
>DASYLE010000188.1:0-20138 GCA_036009745.1 Luteibacter sp.
ATGCTCGCAGCCGGTGACCACGTAGACCCGGTCGCCGGCAGCGACGTGTCGACGCAGGGCGATCACGCCGTCGCGCAGGAACACACCCGGACGGCGCGCATAGGCGCGCCCGTAGTCCGCGATGCGCCGGCGATAGCCGGCATCGCCCCAGCCGAAGGTGGCGGCACGGATAAAGCTGCGGGCAATCAGGTTACGGCCGAAGAAGGTCGGCCAGAGCAGGAGCAGGAAAGGCAGCACCGGCAGGGCCAGCAATACCCGCCAGCGAGCACCGCGCAGGGTTTCGCGGACGAAGGTTTCGAAACTGTCGCCGCGCACGATAACGCCGTCGAAATCGAACAGGACGACACGCATCGGCGCCGCGGATGCCTCGTCGGCACCCGCCAGCATGGCCCCTGTTTCCATGACGTCAGCTGTTGTCGAAGAGCCGGCGCAACTCGGCGCCGGGATCGGCGGCGCGCATGAATGCCTCGCCGACCAGGAACGCGTGCACACCGGCGGCGCGCAGGCGCTGCACGTCCTCGGGCTTGTGGATCCCGGATTCGGCGACCAGCACACGGTCGACGTCGACCATGTCGCGCAGCCGCGTGGTGGTATCCAGCGAGGTTTCGAAGGTGCGCAGGTTGCGGTTGTTCACGCCGATCAAGGGTACCGGGGTGGCCAGGGCCAGCTCCAGTTCTTCCTCGTTGTGCACCTCGGCGAGCACGTCCATGCCAAGGTCGGCGGCCAGCAGGGCGAGGTCCATCATGGCCGACTCGTCCAGCGCCGCGACGATCAGCAGGATGCAGTCGGCGCCCATCGCGCGCGCTTCGTAGACCTGGTAAGGGTCGATCACGAAGTCCTTGCGCAGCACCGGTAGCGAACAGGCCGCCCGTGCCTCACGCAGGTAGGCTTCGCTGCCCTGGAAGAAATCGACGTCGGTCAGCACCGAGAGGCAGGCCGCGCCGCCCGCCTCGTAACTGCGCGCGATATCGGCCGGATGGAAGTCCGGACGGATCACGCCCTTGCTCGGGCTGGCCTTCTTCACTTCGGCGATCACGGCGGCGAGGCCGGCGTCGAGCTTGGCGTCGATCGCGGCGGCGAAGCCGCGCGTATCGCCCATCTCCGCCGCGCGGCTGACGAGTTCGGCCAGCGGCACACGCGCGCTGCGTTCGCCGATTTCTTCCACCTTGCGGGCAAGGATGCGATCGAGGATGTCGGTCATGTGACAGTCTTCCGTGGTTTTTACCAAAGCGCATCGCCGCGCGGCGATGCGCTCGTGTTACGTCTTTGCCAGGCGCCGGGTCGCAGCGACGAAGGCTTCCATTTTCGCACGGGCCGCGCCGCTGGCGGTTGCCTGCCGCGCGCGCTCGATGCCTTCGCCAATCGAACCGACCACGTCGGCAGCATACAGCGCCGCTCCCGCGTTGAGGCAAACGATATCGTGAGGAACCCCGGCGACGCCATCGAGTGCTTCGAGCAGCATGAGCTTCGACTGTTGCGCATCCTCGACACGCAGGTTGCGACTGGAGGCCATGGCCAGGCCGAAATCCTCAGGTTCTATCTCGTATTCGCGCACCACGCCGTCGCGCAACTCGCCGACCAGGGTTGCCGCGCCCAGCGAAATCTCGTCCATGCCGTCACGGCCCCAGACGACCAGCGCATGCCGCGCGCCAAGCGCCTGCAGTACGCGTACCTGAATACCTACAAGATCCGGATGGAAAACGCCCATCAAGATGTTCGGTGCGCCGGCCGGATTGGTCAGCGGTCCAAGGATATTGAACAGGGTGCGCACCCCCATCTCCCGCCGCACCGGCGAGACGATCTTCATCGCCGGGTGATGGTTCGGGGCGAACATGAAGCCAATATCGGTCTCGGCCATGCAGGCGGCGACCGCCTCCGGGCTGAGTTCGATCGAGGCGCCGAGCGCCTCCAGCACATCGGCGCTGCCCGACTTCGACGACACGCTGCGGCCACCGTGCTTGGCCACCCGTGCGCCGGCCGCCGCGGCAACGAACATCGCCGCCGTGGATATATTGAAGCTGGATGCACCATCGCCGCCGGTACCGACGATATCCACGAAATGGTCATGCGCCGGCGCATCGACCGGTGTCGCCAACTCGCGCATCACGCGCGCCGCGCCGGTGATCTCGCCGATGGTTTCCTTCTTCACGCGCAGGCCGGTCATGATCGCCGCCGTCATCAGCGGGCTGACCTCGCCGCGCATGATCTGGCGCATCAGCTCGATCATCTCGTCATGGAAGATCTCGCGGTGCTCGATGGTGCGCTGGAGAGCCTCGGACGGCGTGATCATGCGGCCAGCGACAGCGGCAGGCCGAGGAAATTGCGCAGCATGTCGTGGCCGTGCTGGGTCAGGATCGATTCGGGATGGAACTGGACGCCTTCAACCGGCAGGCTGCGATGACGCAGGCCCATGATTTCGTCGAGGCTGCCATCGGCGCGCTCGGTCCAGGCCGTCACCTCGAGGCAATCGGGCACCGAGTCCTTCTCCACCACCAGCGAATGGTAACGGGTCGCCACGAAGGGATTGGGCAGCCCGGCGAAGACGCCCTGGCCGCGATGGTGCACTTCGGAGGTCTTCCCATGCATGATCTCCCGGGCGCGGATCACCTTGCCGCCGAAGGCCTGGCCCAGGGCCTGGTGACCGAGGCAGACGCCAAAAATCGGGATCTCGCCCGACAACTCACGCAGCACGTCCAGCGACACCCCGGCATCGTCGGGCGTACCCGGCCCCGGCGAAATCATGATGTGCGAGGGCCGCATCGCGCGGATCGACGACACCGTCATCGCGTCGTTCCGCAGCACTTTCACCTCCTGCCCCAGCTGGCCCAGGTACTGGACGAGGTTGAAGGTAAAGCTGTCGTAATTGTCGATCATCAGCAGCATAAAAAGCCTAATTCATGGATCCGGCCTGGCGTGGGGACGCTCGGGGGCAACATGGACGGGATCGGCCGGCAGGCCTGGATTATGCCGCATCCCAGCCGATCGAAGCGCCGCTCGGGTCAGGCGCCATGCCCGCCCAGCCACAGACGAAACGCCTTGACGATCGGGGAGTCCGGACGCCGGCTGGTCGTGACCAGATAGTAGCCGCCAGGCGAGGCGATCGCGACGCGACCGATGCGTGCGAGTCGCCCCGCGGCGATCGCATCCGCTACCAGCGGACTTCGAGCCAACGCGATGCCCTGGCCCGCTTCGGCCGACTGGAGCAGCAGGGCTGAATCGTCGAAGACCGGGCCAGCCACGGCACTCGACCCGGCCGTCTTCGTCTGCGCAAACCATACGTCCCAGGACTGGAAGTCATCGCGGAGCAGGACGCCCCGCTTCAGGTCGGCGTTCCTGCGGATACCATGCCTCTCGAGGTAGCCCGGCGCGGCCACCGGGAAAACGTCTTCGTCGAACAGCTTTTGTGCCCGCAGGCCATGCCACCGTCCGGATCCGAAGCGGATGCCGGCGTCTATTTCCTCGCCATCCAGGTCCAGCAGGTCGTTCGTGGCCCGCAACTTGAAATCGACGGCCGGATGCGCGGCGAGGAAATCGCCCAGCCGCGGCAGCAGCCAACGGCTCGCCAGTGACGGCGGTGCGGTCAGGGAAAACCGATCGTTATCGCGCTGACGCAGCAGCCGGCCGACATCGGACAACTCGCCCAGGGATTTGCCGACGACCGCGAGCAGCCGCAGGCCGGCGGGGGTCGGCGCGACATCGCGCCGATTACGCAGGAACAGCTTCGTCGCATAGAACGACTCAAGCGCCTTGACCTGATGGCTGACCGCGCTGGCGGTCAGGTGCAACTCCTCCGCGGTACGCGCGAAGTTGCGCAGGCGCGCCAGCGCCTCGAAGGTGCGCAGGGTATGCATCGGTGGCAGGACGTATTTCATGGATGAATCATATTCATCGTAGGGTGAAGAACCATCGCTTCAGACCATGCGGCCGTCCCCGGATACTAGCTCGACCGTCCCGGGAGCCAAACATGCGCGTCGAACGTATCGAAGATGATATCTGGGTCTATCACGGTGACTGCTACGAATCGGTTGCCACCGCGTTCGTGCACAACGGCAAGGCGCTGCTGATCGATGCCCTGGCCAGCGACACCGACGCGGAATGGATGCGCGCCCATATCGAGCGCGAACTGGATGCCAGGGTCCGGCTGATCGTGATGACGCATTACATGAGCGATCACATGGCCGCGCTCTGCCTGTTTCCCGATGCGCAGATCCTCGCCCATCGCTACTACATGCATACCTATCTTTCGCAGCGGCAGCGGAGCGTGAAAGACGATGCACGATTCATTGTGCCAACGACGACCTTTTCCCACCGGATCGCCTTCGACTGGGGCAGGCACACACTAAGGATCCTCCACAATCCAGGCAAGACACTCTGCGCGACGGCGATCGATGTACCCGACTGCGATCTCCTCCTTTGCGGCGACGCCCTGGTGGGAAACACCGCATACATCGGATCGTCCGCCCCGGGCATGCTCGACACGGCCCTGGAAAACCTCGGAAATCTTCGGCGCAGCCGTGTCGTCCCCGGCCATATCGGCATGCTCGGTGGGGATGCCTTCGCGAATGCACGGCACTACCTGGCCCGGCTGGGCGAGCTTAGCCAGGGCTGTGACGATACGGCGGCCCTGCATCGCATCCGTATCCAGGACTGCCTGGCTCCCGGTCTCTGTCCGGTCCCGTTCGAAGAGGAATGGCACGGACGCAATCTCGATGTCATTGCTGAACGCCGCGTCTTCGCCGTGGGCCGTGCGGCCGACACTGGCACGCGAGCGTTCGATCCGCGGGATATGGGCGTGCCCGTATGAGTCCGATGCCTCGGCTATGGCGTTTCCTCGGCCTCTTTGTCCTTGCAGGCCTGCCCTACCCCGCACGATCCGCACCCCTGGCCGAAGGCTGGCAGCGGGTCGACGGGATCAATCTCTTCTTTCGCGAGGGCGGCGACCCGGCGGCCCCGACGATTGTCTTCCTCCATGGCTACCCCCTGTCGTCCGTCATGTATGCGCGGGTCATGGAAGACCTGGTACGGACCCGCCGTGTGCATGTCATCGCCGTGGACTATCCGGCGTTCGGCTATTCCGATGCGCCCGATCACCGGCAATGGCGCTATACCTTCGACCATGTCGCCGACACCGTCCGACATTTCCTTACGTTGCGCGGCATCGGGCGCTACGGCCTTTATATGCAGGACTACGGGGTGCCCATCGGCTTTCGCCTGATGAATGCCGATCCCGCGGCCATCGATTTCATCGTCGTGCAAAATGGCGTCATTCATCTGGACGGATTCCCCTCGGCGCAGGACCCGACGGGTGAACTACGCCGCCACTGGGACCATCGGAACGCCGCCATCGACACGCGGCGAACGGCTTATGCGAAAGGCCTTTCGGCGCCGCATGCACCCGACTGGGTGGACGAGGAAGGCATCGGCACGGACGCGACCTCCCTGATGGTCCAGTCAGTTCAGCGACCGAGTGTCGTCGAGGCGCGCAACGATCTCTGGTTCGACTACGGCACCAACCTCGCGCGATACCCGGCATGGCAAGCGCTGCTGCGAACGATGCACGTTCCGGTGCTGGTCCTGTGGGGCAGCCACGACGACTTCTTCACTGCCCCTGGCGCATTAGCCTACCTGCGGGACGCTCCCCAGGCGGAAGTCCATATCCTCGACGCCGGGCACTTCGCCTCCCTGCAGTTGCCCGATGAAATCGCCGGGCTGATCGGGGATTTCCTTGAAAGGCACCCCGGCACGGCGTGCACCGGCTTGCTTCATTGATCCAAGGGCCGGCCGGGATAGCCGGTGCCGATGAATCCGGCTTGCAATGTTACTCAAAATGGGTATTTAATTACCTTAAATGGGTAATAAAACCACATCGCGCACTACCTCCGGCCCATACGAACCGGGATCGCCGCCTGCCCCCTCGGCACGAGTCAGCATGGCTGACGCCTTGTTTACCGCCACGCAGCAACGTGTGCTGGCCCTGCTGTTCGGGCAGCCCGGACGGAGCTTCTTCACGAAAGAGCTGATCGACCTTGCCGAGGGCGGATCCGGCGCGGTGCAGCGTGAGCTGGGCCGATTGCAGCACAGTGGACTGGTCACCCAGACCCTGGTCGGAAACCAGAAGCACTACCGCGCTAACGCCGAAGCGCCCGTGTTTGCGGAGTTGTGCAGCATCGTCAGCAAGATGCTGGGCCCCGCCGGGATACTGCGCGAAGCCCTCCTGCCCGTGGCCGACGACATATCGATTGCCCTGTTGTACGGCTCAGTGGCGGGCCACCGCGATACCGCGTCGAGCGATATCGACGTGCTCGTGGTCTCCGCCGGACTGACGCTGGAGCAGGTCTACGAAATCCTGGCGCCCGCCGAGAAAAAGCTGGGCCGGCCGGTAAACCCCACCCTGTTTACCCAGGCCGAGTTCGACCGTCGGCTTAGCCAGCGCAACCCGTTTCTAGTCAAATTGCTGGCTGGAGAATTGGTGACATTACTGGGAAGCAAGGATGCCCTCGCCACGGGGTGGAAGTCCTGATTCGGTGGCCGAATCAGAGGGGAGCGGGTTGAGCCTTGGGCACCGTCATGGCAACGGGGGTGACCCGACACGTTTTTCGTCGCACACTTGATGGTCCACAGAATGACCGTACAGCGGCGGGAGGCCAACCCATGGAAAAAAGCCACGCCGACGCCAGGTCCCTCGACGGCATGCCGCGCATCCCGGCCCTGTTCGGCCTCGTCCCCGAGGGCCTTTTCGGGCCTCTGGCCTCGCCGAACAAGCTGCATTACTGGCGGCTGCTGTGCCGGCTGTTCGACGAGTTCTTCGGCCCGGATGCGCCGATCCCGCCGAGCATCGGTTTTGCCCGGCGCGAGATTACCCAGGCCTTTGAGCGTTATCTGCTGACCGACGATCCGTGGGAAGACGACGAAGGCGTCGCCCCGGACGCGCCGCTGGCCGTCCGGGCCAACGGCATCTATGACCGTTTCCGGCTCGCCGGGTGGCTGCGGCAGGAGCGGATCGGCGTGCGTGAGATGGTCTCGATGCCGCACGTCGTGTCGCAGTTGCTGAATACGCTGATCGAATTCACCGAGCGCGGTCCGGCCTTCCTTGGCGCGAAGGTGCGCTCGATCGAACTGCAGTTGCGCCAGGTCGCCGAGGGCAAGGCCGGTGGCGACACGCTGGACGAAGCGGCCGACCAGTCTCGCCAGTTGCTGTCGTATGTCTCGGCGGTCAGCGTGCAGGTGCGCGACCTGATGCCCGAGCTCAGCAAGGCCGAGACCACCGCGCAGTTCGCGCGCCAGCTGTTCGAGCGCTATGTCGGCGAGCTTTTCGTCGGCGACTACGCCGACCTGCACAAGAGCGACCATCCGCTCGCCCGCCGCACCTCGATCCTGGGCATGGTCCGCGATATCGAGTTCTCGCCACTGCGCGATACCTTGATCGACTGGTACGCGACCAAGAGCACGGCGGGCGACCGGGTACGTGCCGAGCTGCGCCTGCAGCGCAGCCTGCGCCGGCTGCGCGAAATCGACCGCATCGACGAATACCTGGCGCGCCTCGACGACGACGTGCGCCAGGCCAATCGCCGCGCCCTCGCCTTCCTCGATTACCGTTTGCGTGCGCCGGCCAGGCTCGATGTGCTCCTGCGCCGCGCCTGCCGCGCTGTCGTCCAGGCGCCGGAAGACGAATTGCGATTGCCGGTCGGCCCGGGTGCCCTGATGGAAGAAAGCCGGCTGCGGCCTCCGCGCCAGCGGCCACGGCCGATCCCGCGCACCGCGAACATCGCGCATATACCGACACCCGAACAACTCGCGCGGCTGCATCTGCTCAAGAATATGAAACGCGCGCGACTGGTCCTGCCCGAGGACATGGCGCGCTACGTGGCCCGGCACCTGGTCAACCAGCCGAGTGTCGCCTGCGAAGCGCTGAGCATCGCCTCCATCGAGGACTTGCGCGCCTACCAGACCCTGATCACGCTCGCCCTGCGCAGCCATCGCAAGGGCGGCCTGCGCCGCGACGATCCGTTGCACCGGCTGATGGGAGGTTTCCGTGTCGAGCTGGTGCATGGCGAGCATGCCGCGCACGATCATCTACATTCGACCCGCTTCGTCTTGCACCGGGCGAGGAGAGCGTCATGAAGCGATCCTGGGAAACCCTCAGCCAGGCCTCCAACGGCATCTATGCGGTGCAGGACTTCGAGCGCGCCGCCTACCGGATGATCACCGAGCAGGTGCTCTATCACTCCGACCGCATGGCGCGCACCGCCTACCAGCTGATCGAGACTTACCTGTCCGATTTCGCCGCCGCGCTCGAACCCTTCGGCGTGCGCCTGGAGCGCAATGCACATCATCGCTACCTGGTGGCCCTGCCAATGCATGCGGAAGGTACCCAGGTGTCGCTGGAGGAAACCCTGCTGATCCTGGTATTGCGGCAACGCTATGACGAAGCCATGCGCCAGGGTCGCATCGAGGACGATGGCGAGGCGGTCGTGGACCTGCCGGAGCTGCAGGAAAGCTACCAGGCGTTGACCGGACGGCCGATGCCCGAGGTCGGCCCGTTGCGCCTGCTGCTGAAGACATTCCGCCGCTGGGGCATGTGTCGCACCGTCGACGGCGAACCGGACGATCCGCAACCCTTCTCCCTGCGGGTCCGGCCGGCCATCGTCGACCTGGTCGGCGAGCAGTGGCTGCAGCGCCTCGACCAGCATGCGCGCGGCGACGAAACCGAGGAAGAGGACGACCATGTTCCTGCTTAAGCGCGTCCATCTCGTCCAGTTCTTCCTGTTCCAGGCCGAGACGCTGGAACTGGATGCCACCACCGCGATCATCGCACCCAACGGCGCGGGCAAGAGCGCCCTTCTCGACGCGCTGCAGATCGTGATGCTCGGTGGCGATCGCAACCAGATCCGCTTCAATGCGCAGGCCGGTGGCTCGGCGCGCGCCCGGTCCATCCGCGACTATTGCCTGGGCGTCTATCGTGCCGGTGATGAAGGTCGCGCGCGCGAAACCGCGTCGACCTATATCAGCCTGGTCTTCGAGGAGCAGACGACGGGCGAGACGCTCACCGCCGGTATCGCCCTGGGTGCGTCCGCCCAGGAACCCGACCACCGGGTCCACGGTCTGTACCTGCTGTCCGGCGTGCCCTTGACCCTCGACGATCACCTGGAAACGATCAAGGGCCAGCAATGGCCGCTGGAATGGAGCCGCTTCAAGGAACTCATCGCCAGACGCTGCAAGGACGCGGGAACCAGGGCCGAGCTGCACAACGGCGGCGAGCGCTTCGTCAAGGACATGCTGTTGCGCCTGCGTCCGGGCCCGACGGCCTATCTCGATCCGGTTGCCTATCGCAAGGCTTTCCAGAATGCGCTGAACCTGCAGCGGGTCACCGACGTCGACCTGTTCGTGCGCACCCTGGTCGCCGAGGACCGGCCGACCGAGATCGGCAAGTTCCGTACCTTGCTCGATGGCTTCCGCATGATCAAGGAGAAGATCGAGCAGGTCGCGCGACGCATCGAGGAAGCCGAGAACGTCGAGCGTGGCTACCGTCTGGTTTCGCGCCACGCGACACGCGCGGCTTCCTATCGTGCGCTCAAGGCCAGCTATGACCTGGAGCAGCATGGCAGCGCGGTCGGCCAGGCTGAAGACGCCCTGGAGAACGCGCGCGACCAGCACGCACGCATCGGCCGCGAGCTGAAGCAGGCACATAGCGATCGCGAGACGGCCGAGGGTGAGTACGAGCAAGTCAACCGGCAACTGCAAGGCACGGCCGGCTATCAGGACCAGGCTTCCTTCGAGCAACTGATCGGCCGCGACAAGAACGAGTTGGGCAAGATCGTGCGCCAGCTCCTGCATAGCGCCGGTGCCACGCGCGATGCGCTGCAATCCGTGTCGCGACTGGAAGGCCTGGCGATCGATGCCAGCCTGCTCACGACCGTAGCCGCGCCGTGGCAGTCGCTCTACACCAGCCTCAGCCAGGCGACACCCGAAGCGGATATGCCCGGCGAGCCGTCCGCACTGCACGACACGCTGCAGCGCTCGCTGGAGCAGGCGCAGCCGGTTATCCAGGCGGCCAGGCAGTACGAGTATGAGCGCCGCACCGCGCATGAAGCCGCCCGCGACCGGGCCAATACCGCGCGTATGAACCAGCTGCGCGTCGCCGCCGGCCAGGCCGAGCTGCGCCCCGATGTCAGCCGCCTGGTGGACTATCTCGCCCATGAAGGGATTGTCGCCACACCGGTATGCGACCTGGTCCAGGTCAGCGACGCCAGCTGGCAGCCGGCCATCGAGGCGTATCTGCGCAGCCATCTCGACGCCTTGCTGATCCCCGTCGAGCACGAACAGCGTGCCGTACGCCTGTATCGGTCGCTGCAAGGTGGACGTGCGGTCTATGGCGTCAAGCTTGCGCTCACATCGCAGGCTCGCCAGGGCCGTGGCGGTCCCGAGCCCTCCGGCGACCTGGTCAGTACCTTTATCGAAGGGCGCAATCCGGACGCGGTCGCTTACCTGCGCAAGCAGCTCGGCGAACTGCGCTGCATCGAGAGCGAGGAGGAAGTCGTCCGAGCACGGCATGGCCTGAGTCGTGACGGTCTGGTGGTGAAGGGTGGCGGCGTCGAACGCCGTCGCCTGCCGGCAGTGACCGAACTGAAGATCGGTGCATCCCAGCACCGCGATCGCCTGCGCCAGCTTCGCGACGAGTTCGAAGGCGCCGAACAGGAAGCGCGGGCGCTAGAGGCCCAGCTCAAGGTCGCCAGCGATGTCGTCCGCAAGCTGATGCCACTGGAAGACGCCGAGGCGATTGCACGTGGCGTGCACGGGCAGATGCTGGCGCATCGCGAGGCGGTGGGACGCTATCGCTCGCAGTTGCGCAAACAGACCGAGCAAACCAGCCCGGACCTGCTGCGACTGGCCGAAGAAGCCACGGCGCTCAGGGACCGCCGCAAGGCGCTGGAAGAATTGTCGATAAAGCTCACCCGCGAGGACGCGTTAGCCGAGAGCGCCGTTACCACGGCGCAGGCGATGCTGACCGCACTGAAGGCCAACGATGCCGAAGTGGCACGGCTGGCCCGCGAGGCGGCGGCGCATCCGGACGTCGACCCGTCCATCGTCGACACCCACCGACAGGAACTCGACGACCGCGAAGCGGACATCGACGAGCGCATCAAGCGCTGCGTGGATCGGGCACGCGACAACGACCATGCGATCAACCAGCATCTGCCGGCGGCTTGGGCAGGGCTCAGCCAGTATGCCAAGGACCAGGGACTTACACTCACCCTGGAGGCCGCCGACTGGCGCGCGGCGATCGCCCTGCTCGAGCGCGAGATCGGGCATCTGAAGAACACCGAGCTGGTCGAGCACCAGGCCGCCGCCGAAGAAGCGTACGCCACGGCGATCCACACCTTTCGCTCCAATGTCGCGGCCGCGCTCTACGACAACTTCCACCGGCTGCAGGCGCAGATCCAGACACTCAACCGTACGCTGCGGCAAAGCCCTGCGTTCTCCAATGACGAGCGCTACCACTTCCGCTACGAGGTCGCGCCCGAATACCGGGAACTGCATCGCTTCATCGAGAAAGTGGCCGATGTCGGCGAGACCGATACGTTGTTCGGCAGCGCCGGCGAAGTCCCCGCGGTGTTCCGCGACATCATCGAGGACAAAGTCGGGCCGCGCGGCCAGATCATCCCCTCGCCGCTCGACGACTACCGGCGTTTCTTCAGTTTCGAGGTGAATATCCGCCAGGGCGAAACCGTGATCGGCACCCTGAGCGAACGCATGCGTTCGGGCTCCGGTGGCGAGCATCGCGCGCCGCTCTATGTCATCGCCGGTGCCGCGCTGGCGGCCGCTTACGGAAAACGCGCCGGCCAGTCCGGCGGTCTGGGCGTCATCATGCTCGACGAATTCGGCGACAAGATCGACGCGCAGAACGCGCGCGCGACGACCAACTACCTGCGCTCGCTCGGCCTGCAGTTGATCCTCGCCGCACCGGATACCGCACAGGGCACGCTCACCGGCGTACTGGACAGCTACATCGAACTGTTCCGCGACGGCCCGCTGCTGCAGATCGAACGCACCGTCGTTACCGAGGCCGGCAGGCAGCTACTGGAAAGCGACCAGTTCGCGGTGCATCCGGACCTGCTGGAACGCGAGATTGCGCGCATGAACGAGGCAAAAGCCGCCGATGACCCCCGCCAGACAGGTACTTGAACGCTTGCTGGCGCGCGCCGAACGGGCGCGCGCCAAAGCTGTCCCGGAACAGGTCGAGCTGCCGATGACGGCGGCCTCCTGTCCGGAGTACGGCGCGCTTTCGAGCCTGGACGAACTGGAAGGTTTCCACGCCGAAATCGGCCTGGCCAGACGCGCCGGCGCCATCGATGTCGAACAGGCCCGCCTGGGCGACCGCGAGACGATCAAGCGGCTTCGCGTGCTCGACCTGGACCTGCTCGGTGAATTCCTCGGCGTGACCCTGCTCAGCACGAAAACAAACCAGGCCAGCACCGATCTCGAACCGTGGCTGGTCACCTTCCCAGTCATCATGCAGGTACTCGAACAATGGCGGCTCGGCCGAAACGTCCGCGGCAACGGACCGGAATCCGTCGACGACCTGCGCGACGCCATCGCCGTGGTGACAGCGCGCAAGCAAGCCGAACGCAACGAAGCGATCCTGCGCCGCGAAAGCGTACGCCTGTTCGGCGACAGCAAGCGCCTGGAAAAGCT
Organism: Luteibacter sp.; assembly: GCA_036009745.1. Lineage (GTDB taxonomy): Bacteria > Pseudomonadota > Gammaproteobacteria > Xanthomonadales > Rhodanobacteraceae > Luteibacter. Next base: position 12,694 of record DASYLE010000188.1, read on the forward strand.
CACCCCCTGGCTGGATGTATTGACCAACGGCGAACTCACGCCTTCGGGACTATCCCAGGACGACATCTGGGGCTCGCTGGGCCTGCGCCGCGAGCCTCAGCCGCTACTGATCGCGGGACAAGGCATCGCCGAACTCGACGATGGCCCGGTTCGCCTGTGCCGCCCCTACATCGGCCTGCCCGCCGACTCGATCAGGAGCATTCACGCCGATGCCCGCTTCCTGCTCACCATCGAAAACCTCGCCACCTTCCACGACACCGCCCGCACTTTCGGCCATGCCGGCGGGCTGATCCTCTACACCGCCGGGATGCCATCCCCAAGCTGGCGAACGCTCTACGCGCATCTGATCGCCTCGCTGCCACCAGAGACGCCGATCTACCACTGGGGTGATATCGACGAGGGCGGCTTCCGCATCGCGGCGGCTATCAGTCGATTGGCAACAAACCAGGCGCGTGAACTACGGCCATGGTGCATGTCGCCATCGGCCATTCCTTCCACGACAAGAACCGGCGCTCCTCCGTCGAAGGCCCTTCTGGCCCAGATGGTTCGCTGGGCCAGAAGGGCGGGCTGGCAAGATGTCGCCATGCAATTGGAAGAGGCACCCATTCGCCTCGAACAGGAAGCGCTCGAACCTTCGGTCCCACCGGCCTGACTAACCCGTTGCACCGGCATTGGCGACACGCTTCAGCACCAGATCGTGCCCCTCGCGGCGACTGACGAAACCAGTGATCTTTCCGGCGGCGTCGCGCTGGAAGATGCGGCGGGTGCGCGGCTGACCGGGGGTGAACAGGACGTCGGCCAGTTCAGCCTTGATGACGAAGGGTTTCTGGCCGTTGGCCGCGGCGGTCAGTTCATCGCCCTGGCGGGCGATGACGAAGCGGAAATCCGGACCCGCCTGGTAGGTCCCCACATACTGGTCGAGGAGGCTGGACGGTAACTTTACCGTCGGTGGATCGTCCTGCAGGGCGATGGTCTGGCTGGAAATCATCCGCCATGCGGCTCCCTCCTGTTGCCATACTTCGGTCGAGCGGTATTTCGCGTGGAGTTCCTGGCCGTGGAAGTGGACCGTGGAGACGTCGGTGAAGCTGGTCACCGCGACGTTGCCGTGTATCTTCACGTCGAAATCGGTCTGCACCAGGGTGTTGTCCGTGCCGGGCGCCGGCGGCGCCGCGCCATCGACGATGTCCTTCTTCGTCGCCAGCTCGCCACTTTCGTTCATGAAGACGACGTTGTCGTCGAGGTAACGCCCAAGCACGGCCGCGTCGCCGGAGGCGGATGCATCCGAGAATTCCTGGGACTGTTGCTTGATCAGCGCCGCGACATCGTCGGCGGCGACCGCCGATGCCAATGGCAGCAGCGATATGGCGAGAACAACAAAGGCTTTTCCGTACCCCATACGTTACCCCTGAGTTTGGTCGTGTGCGCTGTATAGCGCGGCCACAACCGCCACAACACTGCCATTCGACCTGTCCCGCCAATGCCTCACCGTCATCCCCGGCGCAGGTCCACTGCTGTCCGGGGAAGAATCAAGAACAAGGCAGCGTGGGAAGTCACGGCCCCAAAGGACTCGCGAACAGGGTTCGCTCCCACAAGGTCGCCGCAACTTGCTCCTGTGGGAGCGAACCCTGTTCGCGAGTCCTTTGGAGCCAGACCTTTCACGCTGGCGACCGACACGATCACGAAAGCGCCACCAAAGAGCTAGCCCCATTCCACCTAAGAGCGTTGCAAGCGCGCCGGGCCGAGCATGTCGGCGGAAAGGCCCGCATCCACCAGATGGGTCGGTAGCGGGCGACCGAGGGCCAGATGGGCACAGGCCTCTCCCATCGCGGCGCAGGTCTGGATCCCATAGCCGCCTTGTGCGGCGACCCAGAAGAAGCCCTCGGCGGTCGTATCGAACCCACCGACCAGATCGCCGTCGGCAACAAAGGAACGCAAACCAGCCCAGGTCCGCTTCGGCCGGCGGATCGACATCGTCGTCGCCTCCTCGATGCGATGGATGCCCAGGGCGATGTCGTATTCCTCGGGCTGTACGTCGTGCGGATGCGTCGGATCGGCATTCGCCGCGGAGCCAAGCAACAGGCCGGCGTCCGGCTTGAAATAAAAGCTCTCGTCAATGCTGGTGAGAAAGGGCCATTCCGCCGTGGCCATGCCCTCCGGTGCGTCGAACAGGAAAGCGGAGCGTCGCCGCGGCTCCAGTCCGAGCGCAGCGACACCTGCCATTGCCGCGACCTTGTCCGCCCAGGCACCGGCCGCATCGACGAGCAACGGCGCGTGATATGTGCGCTCGGCATCGCGAATCGACCATAGACCCTGGTTGCGTTCGATTTCGCGGATATCCGAGTTCAGGCGCAGCTCGCCGCCCTTCGCACGCATGCCGCGCAGGAAGCCCTGGTGCAGTTCGTTGACGTCGATGTCCGCCGCACCCGGCTCGAAGATGCCGACATGGGCCGCTTCCGGTCGCAGCACCGGTACGGCAGCGCGAAGACGCGCACCATCGTGCAGCTCGATGTCGCGGGTAAACGGCCGGATCGCGTCGAATTCCGTGTGTACCGCATGGGCCTGTTCCGCGCTGCCCACGACCAGCGCGCCACGCCGCAGCAAAAGCGGATGCGCGGCAAAGCCCACCGGTGGATGATCGAGGAACGGACGCGCGGCGCGAGTCAGCGCACGCACCTGCGGCGAACCATAGGTCTCGCTGAACAAGGCCGCCGATCGTCCGGTCGAATGCATGCCCGCATAGGCCTCGCGTTCGAGCACCAGCACCCGCGCATGCGGCGCCAGGAAATAGCCGATCGAAGCGCCGGCGATACCGGCGCCGATCACGATGACGTCGAAGTCGGTATTCGCGTTCATGCCTCGTCCTTGCGGGACTGTGCGGAGACCACGCTGGTCGCGGCGAGGTCGGCGGTGACATTGCCCAGGGTGGCCAGGGCATCGGGCAGCGTATCGACCGCGAGCATCAGGCCCAGCGGCCCGAGCGGCAGGCCCATCGCCTGGGCGACCGGCAGGTTGGTCGCGATAAAGGTGACCTGTCCCGGCAAGCCGACCGAGCCGAGGCTGATTACCACCGCCAGGGCCGCGCCGGCAGCGAGCTGGGCGACGCCGAGGTCGATGCCATAGGCCCAGGCAATGAAGGAAGCCGAGACGATGTATTGCACCGGACTGGTCAGGCGAAACAGCGACACCGCCATCGGCAGGACCAGGGCGGTGACCTGCGGCGGGTAATTCAGGCGACGATCGGCGCTTTCCAGCATCGCCGGCAGCGAGGCCAGCGACGACTGCGTGCTGGCGGCGACGACCTGGGCCGGCGCGATCGCGACGGCGAAGCGGCGAATACTCTCCCCGCCCCAGACCATGGCCACCGGCAACATCAGCAAGGTCACGGCGAGATAGATGATGCACTCGACCAGCACATAGACGGCGAGTGCGCTCAGCATATGCAGCCCGGCGCGCGCGCAGACCGCGAGGATCAGCGCAAAGACCCCGAAAGGAGCAAGCCACAACACCCAGCGCACGATCACGATCATCGCATCGGCGATGGCCTGGAAGAATTCGACGACCAGGGCCCGACGCGTGGGCTCGATACGGGTCAGTGCGAAACCAAGAAACAGCGCGAACACCACCAATGGCAGCATCGCGCTTTGCGCCGCGGCCATGATCGCGTTGGCCGGTACGATACCGTTGAGCCAGTCGGCCCAACCGATCGGTGCGGCAGTCACGGGCGAATGCGACGCCACGGCACTATTGAGGGCCTCGGTAAGTGCGGCACTGTGCGGAAACAACGCCAGTAAAGGCGGCGCGGCGAGCGCGGCGACCACGGCGCCGAGCGCCAGCAGCACGATAAAGACGACGATGGCGCGACGTGCGGTGCGGCCCGAGGCCGCCGCGTCGGTCGCGGTATTCACGCCGATCACCACCAGGGCCAGCACCAGCGGCACCACGGTCATCTGCAGGGCGCTCAGCCACAGCTTGCCGATCGGCTGCACGAAATCGGCCACGATGAGGGCCGCCGCCGGCGACTTCGATGCCAGGACGAGACCGATGAGGGCGCCGGCCGCCAGGCCGATCAGTACACGTGTGGTCGGGCTCATGGCGCGGGTAGCTTCCAGCTGGTGCGCAGGCGCGCGTACTGATCCTTCGGCAGGAGCACGAAGACCGGCTTCTTCTTCGGGTCGAGCCAGGCCAGCAGGCGTTCCATGGCCTCGTCGGTCATGGCGGTACAGCCGGCGGTCGGTGTGGTAGGCGTTTTCCACAGGTGGGCGAAGATGCAGCTGCCGGCGGCCTTCTGTCCCCCGGCGTTGTGCTCGATCACGAAGCCGATCCGGTAGGCATGGTCGCCATCGAAATGCAGGTCACGGCGCATCGGCTCGGTAGCGCCGGCCACGGCCTGCTCGCCGACCTTTCGTGTATCGACGATCTGGTTGTAAAGCGGTGATCCGCTGACATCGACGCAGTAGTCCGATACCTGGAGCGCGCGATACGGCATGGCCGTCAGGCTCTTGTCGGCATAGCCGAAAGCCAGGCCAATGCGGAAGACGCCGGCCGGACTGCGGTCGTCGCCCTCCTTCTTAACCGGGCCACCAGTCTGCGCGTCGTGCAAGCCCAGACCCCACGCGGCACCGTTCTTGCCGATGGTGACCGGCGCGGCCTTGCCCGTCTCCCGCCACGCTTTTCCGTCACGTTCATACGTGCGCAGTGTGCCGTGGTCCACATTCCAGTCGTCGACGGTCACCAGCACCATCTGCCGTGCACCGGACCAGGCCAGGGGCGCGTCGGCCGCCGGCGCGGGGCCTGCTGCAAGAAACACCAGCGCCGCGCTTGCACACGCGCGCGACAGACGGGAAAGCAATGGCATGCGGGGCGTGTCCTTGGCGATCAGGGTTCCAGCATCTGCTGGATACGGTCGAGGTTGGCGACAAGCTGGGCGTGGCAATCATCGTCGCCTTCGCAGAGGTTGACGAAGATGCCATCCAGCAGGTGCTGCAGCGACGATTGGTAAAGCAGCGACTGGATGTACGGCCGATCGTCGTGCGCCGATACCACCAGGGCGATGTCGGCCAGGGTGCGTAGCGGATTGGAGGTATGCCGTGACACCGTGATCACCCGCCCGCGCCGCTCACGGAAGAACCGGGCGATCTTGTACAGCGCCGGGTGCCGGCCGTGCTCGGAGAACACCAGCAGCACATCCCCGGCGTTCGCCGCCGAGATATCCGCGGTCATCCGCGCGGTATCGAAGTTGTGCACGGTGAGGATGCCCATCAGCGATAGCTTCAGGGCGAAGCCGCGCGCGTAGATGTCGTCCTCGCCGAGGCCAATGATGAAGACCTTGCCCGAACGCCCTGCCGTGCCGATGGCCTCGACGGCTTCGTCGATGGTCTCCCGTGCGTTGATCAGCCGGGTCGCCTCCTCCGCTTCGGTCTTGCGCCGCCAGAGGTTGCTGGCATGTATCTGGCTCTTCGTACCCGGCGTCGCGGTCACGGCAGCATCCTCTTCGCCGTTGTCGGCGCGGGCGATTGCCTCGCCGACGGAATACTTCAGGTCCGGATAGCCGCGAAACCCCAGCTTCTGGGTGAACTTCACCACGCTGGACTGGCTGATGCCCAGGGCATTGGCAAGTTGTTGCGAGGAGTAGTCGCGCAACAGGAGGGAATTTTCCAGGATGAAGTCGGCGATACGTCGCTCCACCGCCGACATGCGGTCCCGTTCCGAACGGATTTTGACCAGGGGCGACATGGCGGGGGTTCTCTCAGTTGACCTTTTCCAGTCCGCGGATCTCGCGGATACCCAGGCCGGGCGCATCGGTCACCGAGATCTCGGACTCGTTGAAGATTACCCCGCCGTCGACAGGGTTGTACTGGCAAAGCGACGGCCCGTCGAGATCCACCTTGGTGATCACGTCCGCCCGGGCCACGGCCACATGGACGGCGGCCGCGACGCTGATGCTGGTTTCCAGCATGCAGCCGATCATGCACTCCACGCCATACATGGCGGCGATGTCGGCGATGCGGATGGCATTGGAGATGCCGCCCGTCTTCATCAGCTTGATATTGATGATGTCGGCCGCGCGCATGCGGATCAGTTCGATGACCTCCATCGGCCCGAACACGCTCTCGTCGGCCATGATCGGCGTGTGTACCCGCTCGGTGACGTAGCGCATCCCGGCCAGGTCACGCGCTTTCACCGGCTGCTCGACCAGCTCCAGGCGCACGCCCGCATCTTCCAGCGTGCGTAGCGCGTAGACCGCCTGCTTGGCGGTCCAGCCCTGGTTGGCGTCCAGGCGCAGCAGGGCGCGGTTCTCGACCGCCGCATAGATCGCGCGCACCCGCTCGATGTCGACGCCGATGTCCTTGCCGACCTTGATCTTCAGCGACTCGAAGCCGCGGTCCACTGCGTCGATCGAGTCGGCGACCATCTTGTCGATGTAGTCGACGCTGATGGTGATATCGGTGGTGATCGCCGGATCGCCGCCACCGAGCAGCTTGTACAAAGGCGCGCCATAAAGCTGCCCCCAGAGATCGTAGATGGCGATTTCCACCGCGGCCTTGGCGCTGGAGTTCTTCTCCATCGCGCCCTGGATCAGCTGGGTGATGTGATTGAGGTCGGCCACCTCCTGGCCGATCAGCCGCGGCGCGATGTAGTACCGGATTGCCTCGACGATCGAGCCGTGCGTATCGCCGGTGATCACCGCGGTCGCGGGCGCCTCGCCATACCCGACATGACCACTGTCGGTGTTGACCATGACGATGATGTCCTCGATGCGCTCGACCGTGCGCAACGCGGTCTTGAACGGCGTCTTCAAGGGTACCCGCAGCATGCCGAATTGGATGTCGGTGATTTTCATGAGGTCCGTCTATGGGCAGTGGCGGCGGGCAGTGTTGATGATTGGGTCAGGGGCGCATGCGTACGATGCTGGTCATCTGGTCGACATACGACGTCTGGTTGCCGAACAGCAGCGGCAGCAAGGGTGTGACCGATACTTCGTTGAGCTTGACGCGCTTGACGCTGCCGTCGCGCGCGCGGTAGCTGAAGCCGCTGGTGTCGTGGATCACGTAGGGTTCGTCGTCGATGCGGCCGATCACCATCATCACGTGGCCGGGGATGTAGACCAAGTCGCCAACCTGCAGCGCGCGCGCCGCGGCGTAGCGCACGTCGTGACCGTCGGCTGCGGTGAACAGGCGCCGGTTCAGTGCCGGACTCACCGATTGGGTGCTCGTGTTGCGCGGCATTTCCACGCCCATGCTGCGATATACGTCGGACACGAATCCGCTGCAGTCGCGCGCGTCGCAGGAATGGCCCCAGCCGTAACGTTCGCCGAGGAACTTGAAGGCCTGGCGGATCACGTTCGCCGCCGTCAACGGCAGATAGCCACCGCTGCTGTCCGCATTCTTCTGCAGCAGCGCTGGCGCGAAGCGCAGCGTGCCATCGTCCGCGCGCGTCGGCAGTTC
>DASYLE010000189.1:0-15908 GCA_036009745.1 Luteibacter sp.
GCTTCCAGGACCGGCTGGTCGTCGAATGGGATATCGGCGCGGCGACCACGCTGGCCAGCGTGCCCCACCTCATCCTGCAGCCACTGGTCGAGAACGCGCTGCGCCATGGCCTGCAATCGAAGCCGGACCGCGGCACCCTGCGCATCCTGTCCACGCGCGAGGGCGACGAACTGCGACTGGTCGTCGAGGACGACGGCATCGGCCTGCCGCCGGGCACGCCGCCGGCACGCATCGGCCTTGGCAATACGCGATCGCGCCTGCGCGCCCGCTTCGGTGCCAATGCACGGCTCGAACTGCTGCGCGGGACGAACGGCGGTACCCGCGTCGAGCTGTCCTTGCCTTACGAGGAATGCCCCGCATGAATATGCCCCCGCCCCGCTTGCGCGCCTTGTTGATCGACGATGAGATGCTCGCCCGGCTCGGCCTGCGCCAGGCGCTGGCCACGCATCCGGAAATCGAGATCGTCGGCGAGTGCGGCAACGCGAACGAGGCCACGCAGGCCATCGACGCCCTCGCCCCCGACCTGATCTTCCTCGATATCCGCATGCCGGGCCTGGATGGCCTCGCCTTGCTGCGGACACTGCCCGCCGGCGCAACGCCGATGGTCGTCCTGGTCACCGCTTTCGACCAGCACGCTTGCAACGCCTTCGACCTCGATGCGATCGACTACGTATTGAAGCCGCTCGACCAGAGGCGCTTCGATCGTGCCATCGAACGGGTGATGGCGCGCTGGACCGAACGTGGCCATGTGCCGGTGCCCGTCGTGACCGAAACCTTCCGCGAACGCCTGAGCGTGCGTCAGGGCGAACATATCCGCGTGTTGCGCGCCGAGGAGATCGATTGGATCAAGGCCGACGGCAACTACGTGCGTATTCGTGCCGCCGGTGCCGAGTACATGCATCGCGAAACCCTGGCATGCCTCGAGGCATCGCTCGATCCCTCGCGGTTCCAGCGCATCCATCGCGCCATCGTGGTCAACCTGGACCGGGTCAGCGAAGTGCATCCGCTGTTCCATGGCAGCTTCGAGATCGTCCTGCGCGACGGTACGCGGCTGCCCCTGAGCCGGCGCTTCCGAGGCCGCGCGGGGCAGACCCTCGGTCTGCGCTGACCGCTCGTCACGGCGGGCGGACCGTTCGTCATCGGGGAATCGCCGCGTGCCACAAACCCGCTGCGATGAGCCCGGAGGCTGGTCACAGTGGCTGCGTGGACATACCGTCCATCCACCGGAGCCGCCGCCTTGTACGACACCCATCGAGCCTCCTGGCGGCAAGCCGCCGCCGTCACCGTGTTATTCGCCTTCCTCGCGTTGATGGTCGCCCTGCCGACGCGCGGCCACGCCACGACCACGCCAACCAGGCCCGACGAGGCCGCGCACAGCGAAGCGGGTGTGGTCGCCGCCGAGGATCACTGGAGCCGTGCCGAGCTCGCGGGCGATACCGCCTTCCTCGAGCATTTCCTGCTGACCGATTACCGCTCCGTCGGTCCGGATGGCCACGCCGCCGACAAGGCGAAGATCGTCGCCGGTGCGGCGAAGCGCTCGTCGCATAGCCTGGCCCAGGCCGACGCCGAGATCGCCGACTATCGCAAGCAGCATCCCTACGATACGAAAATCGTCATCGAGGGCGATGTCGCCGTCATTTCATTCTCTGATCCAACCCTCGGCAAGGAGATGGGCGTGAAATCCTCGGACATCCTGGTCTGGCGCGATGGCGCCTGGCACGCGCTGTATTCGCAGCACAGCCAGGTCGGCCACGCGAACTAGAGTTTGGGAATATGCAGGGTCTTGCTGATCATCAGGGTGCCGGAAAGCACGAACAGCAGGGCGAAGGGGTGCAGGGTCAGCGGGCCGATCTGCCAGGCACCCCAGTAGATCGCTTCGCCGATCCGCGCCTGCCATGCGCAATAAGCGAGCGCGGCGGTCAGCAGCACGCTGGTTGGAATCGGCGTGCCTTCGAAATAGGCGACCTTCTCCTGCCCCTGGGAGAGGGTTTCCGCGGTGACGTTATAGCGGGCCAGGCGGCTCACACCGCAGCAGACGAAATAGATCAGGGCGGCCAGGTCCCAGCCGCCGCGAAGTCCGGCGGCGAAGGCCAGCGTCGCTGGGCCGACCCCGAAGGAAATCACATCCGACAGGGAGTCGAGCTCGCGGCCCAGCGTTGAGTGCTCATGCCGGAAGCGCGCGATACGCCCATCCAGGATGTCGAAGAACAAGGCCGCCGGCGCCATCGCCGCCGCCGCGAAGAAATGCATGGCCGAGCCACTGGCCATGTACGCCATGGCCAGGAACACCGAGGCCATGCCGCAGGCGGCATTGGCCAGGGTGAAGAAATCCGCCAGGTGCAGCTCGCGGATCATGCTGAAGTGGCGTCGTGGCGGCTTGTCGGAAACGGTCATGGCATTGGCTGTCGGGAACAAGACGCAGACGATCCATGTCGCGCGCCCAACAGTCAATCGCAGGACGCGGTTTTTTACGGCTTCGTTCCCTGGGCGAGTTCGATTTCGTAGACATACGCGTCCAGGCCCGGTGGCCGGGCCGGAGCGGCCAGGCTCAGGCCGTCCCCGGTCTGCTTCCATTGCACGGCCTGGTCGCTGCCGAGCAGCTTCACCGAACGAACGCCATCGGCGGCCGTGAGCGCATGGATCGTCGTCTTGCCGCCCTCCGGCCAGCCCAACTCGATCGCGTACAGGCGGCCATCGTGGGTGGTAAAGCGGAAATCGGCCGGGGTATACGGCTTGGCGGTCTTTTCCTGGAACGCGCCCGGGACGAAATGGGTCGGACCCTCGCCGAACGTCCGCCAGGGGTGGCTGCCGTAGATCGCCGCGCCATTGGTATGCAGCCAGCCGCCGATATCGCGCAGCACGGCCTGCTCTTCCTCCACGATGGTGCCGTCCGGGCGCGGGCCGATATCGAGCAGCAGGTTGCCGTTCTTGCTGACCGTATCGGCGAGCACATGGATCAGGGGCGTCGCCGAGCGGAATTTCGCGTCCTTCACATAGCACCACGAACTTTCGCTGATGGTGGTGTCGGTCTGCCAGTGGGTCGGGCTGATCGCGTCGAGCTGGCCGCGTTCGACGTCGCGCGTGCCCGCGCCCTCCATCAGCGCGTTGAGCTTGTAGTTCAGCACCACGCCGCCGCGTCGCGAACCGGCGTTGTAGTAATAGGCAAGCAGGCGCGGAATCGCCGTGCGGAAGGCCGGGTGGCCGATCCACCAGTCCGCATAGATCATGTCCGGGTGGTACTTCTCCAGCTCCGAGACGCGGGCCAGCCAGTCGTCGACCCACGCGGTGGAGACATAGGTCCAGTCCGAGGCCAGGCTCTGGTTGCCGTCGTCGCCCTTCATCGGCATATGCGGCTGGGCCGGGCCATAGAAATCGGCGTATTGCGGGTCGTTGACGTCCGAATCGAAGTCGCGGCCGCGATCGAAGAACCAGTCATGCTCGGCACGATGCGTGGACAGGCCAAAACGCAGCCCCGCGCCGTGCACCGCCTTGCCCAGCGCCGCCATCAGGTCACGGTGCGGCCCCATCTTCACCGCCGTCCAGCGCGACAGCTGCGAGTCGTACATGGCGAAACCGTCCGAATGTTCCGCGACCCCGACGACGTAGCGTGCGCCGGCCTCGCGGAACAGCGCTGCCCAGGCGTCCGGGTCGAAGCGCTCGGCCTTGAACATCGGGATGAAGTCCTTGTAGCCGAACTTCGCCTGCGAGCCATAGGTCGCTACATGGTGGGCGAATTCCGGGCTGCCCGGCACATACATATTGCGCGAGTACCACTCGTTGCCGAAGGCCGGTACCGAGAAAATGCTCCAGTGGATGAAGATGCCGAACTTGGCGTCGTCGTACCAGGCGGGCGAACGATACTGCTGCAGCGAAGCCCAGTCCGGGCGGAACGGGCCATTCGCGGCGCCCGCATCGACCTCGTCCAGCAGTTTCTGCCGTTCGGCGTCGAACGGCTTCGAGGCCTGGCGCCAGATCCGGTCGGCCTCTTCGGGCGTCACCGTTTTCGAGGTGGCTGCGGTCGGTGAGGTGGGTGGCGCGGTAGCGGTGGCGGCGCCGATCGATAGCGAAAGAGCGGCCGCCAGCAGGGGCAGCAGGGTACGGCGCATCCGGAATCCTTGGGTGACTTGGACAAGATCGCCAGCCCGAAGGCGGCGTCGGCCAGGGCAAGCTACCAGCCGGGGCTGGCGGAAAGCCTCATATGTGGCGAACGCAAATGAAGAAACGTTACCCGCGCCCATCAATTTCGTAATTGTCTGTTTTTACCCCGGACCTCAGCATGCGCCCAGCCATAAGCCGGACGGTATGAAGTCATGCCGCGCGGGGAGCGCGATGGATACCGCTGCGGCCAGTGTCTGGAACGACCGAATAAGAACAGCCGGAGCGTTTTCGCTCCCGGCACGAAAAATAACGCTGTGGGGAGGGGTTAGTCATGATCGAACGGTTCCCTAGGACCGTCGTACGCACACCGCACCGGCCGCTGGCGCTCGCCCGCCTGTCCGCCGCTGTCGCCATCGGCATGGCGCTGCTCTACGGACCGGCCACGGTCCATGCGCAGCAGGCCGCCAATCCGGTGGATTCGCAGGCCGATCCGGCCACCAGCACGGCCAAACCCAAGCCGAAACCGGCCGACGGCAAGACCGCGCCCGTCACCGACGACAAGAAGGCCACCGAACTCGGTGCCGTCACCGTCACCGGCGTGCGCGCGAGTCTCCAGTCCGCGGCCAATATCAAGCAGAACGCCGACCAGATCGTCGACTCGATCGTCGCCGAGGACATCGGCAAGTTGCCCGACAGCAATGTCGCCGAGGCGCTGCAGCGCATTTCCGGCGTGCAGATCGACCGCGATTACGGCGAAGGCAGCTCGATCGCCATCCGCGGCCTGACCCAGGTCCGAACGGAGTTGAACGGCAGGGATGCTTTCACCGCCAACGGCGGTCGTGCGCTCAGCCTCGAGGACGTTCCCTCGGAACTGCTCTCCGGCATCGACGTCTACAAGAACCCCTCCGCCGAGTTGATCGAAGGCGGCCTCGGCGGCACGGTAAACCTGCGCACGCACAAGCCGTTCGACTTTACCGGTCGCAAGATCTCGGTGACTGGCGAATACGATTACGCGGACTTGGCCAAGAAAGGCACGCCGTCGGTATCCGGGCTGTTCAGCGATCGCTGGAATACCGACATCGGCGAGTTCGGCGCCTTGTTCGACGTTGCCTACCAGAAGCATTCCTTCCGCCAGGACGTGATCACCACACAGCCGTTCTATACCGTGGTCGGCGGCTCGGGCAACCCGGATGCCGACTTCCCGGGACAGGAAGGCAAGACGCTCAACGTTCCGCATGGCGGCGGCGTCGGTGAAACCTATGGCGATCGCAAGCGCCTCGGCACGGCGATCGCCCTGCAATGGCGTCCGAACGACAAGACCGAGCTGTACCTGCAGGGTCTGCGCTCGGATTACAAGTTCCAGTGGCGCGATTATTCGTACTTCGCCTATACCGGCGACAGCGGCATCCGTCCCAAAGCTGGCGCCCCGTTCGAATTCAATCCGAACGGCGACTTCGTCAGCGGTACTTTCGACGGCACCCAGAACGCGGACGGCTCGTACGCCGATGGTATTCCGGTCGATTCGAACAGCAGCCTCGCGACCCGCCATTCGACCACCACGGACATTTCGTGGGGCGGTAGCTGGAACGCGACCAACAGCCTGACCCTGACCACCGACTTCCAGTACATCAAGGCGAATACCAAGGAACTGCGTTACATCCTCAACACGCATTCCAACGCCCCGTACTTCTACCAGAACATCAGCGGCGGCCTGCCGACGCTGAGCGTGCCGGACAACTACCTGACCAACCCGGCGAACTCGACCCTCGGCTTCGCCCTCGATCACAAGGACCAGAGCACCGGTCGTGAGTTTGCCTGGCGCGCCGACGGCGAGTACGACTTCGACAGCGCCTTCCTGCAGAGCCTGAAGTTCGGCGTACGCACGACCGATCGCGAAGCGACCACGCTGAGCACGCCGTACCGCTACACGTTCCTCGGTGCGCCGTTGTCGGGTGAACCGGATTCGACCTGGGTCACCGAGAACTACAGCGACTTCTTCCGCGGCAACGCGAATGTCTTTGGCTCGACCATCGCGCCGAATCCAGCCCTGCTGCGGGATTACCCAGGCTCGTTGTCGCTGTTCGGCGTGAACGACTCGCTGACCTATGGCCCGGCCGACGTCAACAAGCAAAGCGAGAAGACTTATAGCGCCTACGGCATGCTGCGCTTCGGCTGGCATATGGGCGATGTGCCCGTCGATGGCAACATCGGTGTCCGAGAAGTGCATACCAATGTCGGTTCGGACGGCTTCATGAGCGATCCGAACGGCAGCGGTGCCTTGCTGCCAATCAGCGTGCACAATTCGTACAACTCGTTCCTGCCGAGCCTCAACCTCAATGTCCACCTGACCGACACCTTGCAGTGGCGTCTGGCGGCGTCGAAGGCGATCTCGCGTCCGAGCTTCGACCAGCTGAACCCGTACCTTTCCCTGGTCGCCCCTGGCGAGAACACCAGTGTCAGCACGTTCACCGGTACCGCGGGCAATCCGAACCTGAAGCCGATCAAGGCCAACCAGTTCGATACCGCACTGGAGTGGTATTACAAGCCGGGCAGCATGGTGTACACCACGCTGTTCTACAAAAAGGTCGAGGGCTTCATCCAGACCACGATCCTCAACGAGGTCCACCCGACCGACGCGAACCCGAACCAGGTCTGGCAGATCTCCCGTCCGATCAACGGCGACCGCGGTGTGATCAAGGGTGCCGAGGCCGGCTGGCAGACCTTCTTCGACTTCCTGCCCGAACCGTTCGACGGCCTGGGCACGCAGATCAACTACACCTACGTGTATTCCAAGGCACCGAGTCCGGATGCCTTCGATACCTCGGGCAATCCGTTGCAGGTGCCGCTCGAAGGCCTGTCGAAGAACAGCTACAACCTGATCGCGATGTATGAGAAGGGCCCGGTTTCGGCGCGCATCGCCTATAACTGGCGTAGCCAGTGGGTCGAGACGACGGCCGGCAACGGTACCGGCAGCCTGCCGATCTACGACAAGTCCTTCGGCCAGGTCGATGCTTCGGTGACGTACCACTTCACCCCGGACTTCTCCCTGACCGGTGCCGCGGTGAACCTGACCAACACCCGTCGGGCAACGATCTTCGGTGTCGATACGCGTCCCCGCGACGCGCAGATCAACGATCGTATGTTCAGCCTGAAGGCGCAGATGAACTTCTGATGCTGCAATGAAACCCGGCGACCCGCCAACGCGGGTCGCCGGTGCTCTTCCAGGGAAGCCGATGCAGCCGTTCCAGCGTTCGTCACGACGAAATCTTCCGTGGATACTCGTCGTCATCCTTTTTGCGATGCGCTTCTGCGCAACCGCGACCGCTGCGGAAACCTACGCCTGGCATAGCGTCAGGATTGGCGGTGGCGGTTACGTCAGCGGCCTGGTCTTCCATCCGCGTGAACGCGGACTCTATTACGCGCGCACCGATGTCGGTGGTGCTTATCGTTGGGATGCGGCCAGTTCGCGCTGGATCGCCATCACCGACTGGATCGACGCGGACGAGGCCAACCTCGCCGGCATCGACAGCCTGGCGCTCGACCCGAACGACCCTGACCGCGTGTATCTGGCCGCGGGCACCTATACCAGCGACAAGGTCGGCAACGGCGCGATCCTGCGCTCGACGGACCGCGGCAAGACTTTCCAGCGCGCCGACCTGCCGTTCAAGCTCGGCGGCAACGAACTCGGTCGCGGCAACGGCGAACGCCTTGCGGTCGATCCCAACGATGGCCGCACCCTCCTCTTCGGCTCGCGTGGCGCAGGTCTGTGGCGCAGCGACGACCACGGCGCGCACTGGGCCTGGGTCGATACCTTTCCCGCCGTCGCTACTGCGCCTTCGGCAACCGCCGAGAATCGCTGGCGCCGGCAGGCGATCGGCATTGTCTTCGTGGTCTACGAACCGACCACGGGCAAGCCCGGTCAACCTACGCCCACCGTCTTTGCCGGCGTCTCGACGCGCGAGACCTCGCTGTTCCGCTCCGACGATGGCGGCCGTCACTGGGTGGCCGTTGCCGGCCAGCCGGTCGGGCTGCGCCCGAACCATATGCGTCGCGGTGGCGATGGCACGTATTACCTGAGCTACGGCGATGAGCCCGGTCCGGACACCATGCACGACGGTGCGGTGTGGAAGTACGAGCCTTCGACGAATCGCTGGACGGATATCACGCCGATCCCGCGCAACGGCAAGCCCAGCGGCAATGGCTGGGGCGATATCGCCATCGACCCAGTCGATCCGAAGGTCCTGATGGCCAGCACCTTCGCCCTGTACACGCCGCAGGACCTCGTCTTCCGCAGCGTCGACGGTGGCTTGCACTGGGCGAATGTCTTTGCCCGCTCGCGCTTCGATCATTCGGCTGCGCCGTGGACGAAAGACCATACCCCGCACTGGATGAGCACGCTGGCGATTGATCCGTTCGATAGCGACCACGCGATGTTCGTCACGGGGTACGGGATCTGGGCATCGCGCGACCTGCGCGGCTTCGACGAGGGCCACGAGGTGAACTGGTGGTTCCAGGACGAAGGCCTCGAGGAAACCGTGCCACTGGGCCTGGTCAGTCCGTCCAGGGGCGTGCCCCTGGTCAGCGCGGTCGGTGATCTCGATGGCTTCCTGCACGGCGACCTGGACAAGGCGCCACCGCAGCTGGCCGATCCGCCGCGATATACCAATGGTGAAGGCATCGATGTTGCCGCGCTGGCGCCGCGGACCTTCGTCCGTGCCGGACGTATGCGTAACGCATCCACTATCGTCCGTGCCGCCTATTCGCTGGATGGCGCAACGTCCTGGCAGGCCTTCGCCACCGAGCCCGGTGAAAGCAATGGCGCGGGGAGCATCGCGATCGCCGCCGACGCCAGTGCCGTGCTCTGGTTCGCCGACCATGCAGCTCATGCCTTCGTCACCCGTGACTACGGCAAGCATTGGACACCCAGCGAAGGTCTGCCGGCGAGCGCCCAGGTATTCGCCGATCGCGTCGACCCGAAATACTTTTACGCGTATGCGGCCGACGAGGCGAAGCTGTTCGTCAGCCGCGATGGGGCCATGACCTTCCAGCCTGTCGCTGGCGCATTCGCCATGGCGCTCGGGGCGGGCAAGGGTGCGCATGCGTATGCACTGCCCGGCTCGCGCGGTGAGCTGTACATCGCCAGTCCCTCCGCGGGACTGATCCACGGTCGCGACGACGGCAGCCTGATCGTCCACGACAGCCACTTCGACGCAGCGGATTCACTGGGCTTCGGCAAGGCGGCCGTTGGTACGACGAAGGCGACCCTGTTCGTCGCCGGCAAGCGTGACGGCAAACGCGGCATTTACCGCTCCACGGACGACGGCGCGACATGGCTGCGCATCAACGACGACAGCCACCAGTTCGGCCAGGTCGGTTACGTTACCGGTGATCCGCGGGTGTTCGGCCGTGTCTACTTCGCGACCGGCGGTCGCGGCATTTTCTATGGCGAGCCGCTGGTTTCGCCGAACGGGCTGGGGAAAAGGGCACCATGAAATCGTTGCAATGGTTGGGGCTGGCCCTGCTGGCGTGCGCACCGCTGGCGGCCGAAGCGAAACTGGAACTGCCCTTGCTGTTTACCGACGGCGCCGTACTCCAGCGCGATACGCCGATCAGGGTCTGGGGCTGGTCGACGCCCGGCGCGACCGTGACGCTGGGGTTCGACGGCGGCAAGGCGACGGCCAAAGCCGGCAGTGATGGCCGCTGGCAGGCCGAGTTTCCCGCTCGTAAGGCCGGCGGGCCGTTCGCCTTGTCGGTCGATGACGGCAGCGAAAAGCGCGATATCAAGAACGTGGTCGTGGGCGATGTCTTCCTCTGTTCCGGTCAGTCGAACATGGAATTCATGGTCCATCAGGGACGCGATGCGGCGAAGGAAATCGCCAGCGCCAGCGATCCGATGGTCCGCCATTTCAAGATTCCCAATTCGGCCTCGGCCGAGCCGGAAGATCGCCTGGCCGGTGGCAGCTGGAAGGTGGCCAATCCGCAAAATGTCGGCGATTTCTCCGGCGCCTGCTGGTTCTTCGCCCGCGACATCCGCGCGAAATACCCCAACGTGCCGATCGGCCTGATCAACAGCAGCTGGGGCGGCAGCAATATCGAAGCGTGGATGAATGCTGAAACCACCCACGCCAACGTTCCGGATATCGTCGCGCATGTGCGCGAGCTGGAAGAAAAGGAGCGCGTGGCCACGGATGCCACGCGCAAGCACCTGGCCGCGTGGCCCGAGGCCGGCCGTGTCGAAAAGACCGACGCGAAGGGCACGCCGCTATGGGCCGCCGAACATATCGATGAAACACAGTGGGTGCCGATTGCCGTGCCGGCGTACTGGGAAACGGTCGGCTTTTACGGGATGGACGGCCTCGCCTGGTACCGCACCAGCTTCGACCTCAGCGCGGCCGAAGCCGCCCAGGGCGTGACCCTCGGTCTCGCCATGATCGACGACTCCGACCGGAGCTTCGTCAATGGCAGGTTGATCGGCGCGACGGACGCGAAGTGGGATGGTGTGCGTGTCTACAAGGTGCCTGCCGGGGCCCTGCATGCGGGCCGCAACAGCCTTGCCATCCGGGTGGACGACCTGGGCGCGGGCGGCGGTATCCATGGCGACGCCGTGACCCTGTTCGTGCAGACCGCAGGCGGTGCACGACGCCCGTTCACCGCGCCATGGGTGTTCCGCCCCGGCGTGGTCACCATTTCCGCGCTGGACGGCAGGAACCACGTCGCTACCCTGCTCTACAACAAGATGATCCATCCGCTGTTGCCGTATCCGTTGCGCGGCGTGCTCTGGTACCAGGGCGAGGAAAACGCCAGCGCGGGCGAGGCCATCCGTTATCGCGACCAGTTCGCCGCGATGATCCATCAGTGGCAGGCCGACTGGAAGCAACCCGATCTGCCCTTCGTCTGGGTGCAGCTGGCGAACTGGAAGACCGACAAGGACACCGCGACCGAGAGCCCATGGGCCGAACTGCGCGAATCGCAGTCGGCGACGCTGAAGCTGCCGCATACCGCGCAGGCGGTGATCATCGATATCGGTGACCCGGACAATATCCACCCCACCAACAAACAGGATGTCGGGCACCGGCTGGCACTGGGTGTGCGCCATGCCGTCTATGGCGAGACCCTGGCGTACTCGGGGCCGACCTATAGCGCGGTCAGCTTCGACGGTGCGAAGGCCACGCTGCGCTTCGATCTGTACGGCAGCACGCTGGCGGTGCGTGGCGGCGGCACCGGGGTTGCCGGCTTCGAAGTCGCGGGCAGCGACCACGTCTTCCATCCGGCGCATGCGTATATCGATGGCGACCGGGTAATCGTTTCAAGCGACGTGGCCGAGCCCGCGATCGTGCGCTATGCCTGGAGTGACAATCCCGTCGAGGCGAATCTCGTCAATGCCGGCGGCTTGCCCGCATCCCCTTTCCGTACCGCGACGTGGTGAATCCATGATCTGTCCCAAGCGCCGGCTCCTCGCCGCACTCTTTGCCCTGACCGCCACATCGTCCTTTGCCAGCGAGTTGCCGCGTATCGCCAACGACCACGGGGGGCACGCCTTGTTCGTGGACGGCCAGCCTTACCTTTTGCTCGGCGCCCAGGTGAACAACTCCAGCGCCTGGCCGGGGATGCTCGACAAGGTCTGGCCGGCCATCGACACGATGCAGGCCAATACCGTGCTGGTGCCCATGGCCTGGGAGCAGGTGGAGCCCGTCGAAGGGCGTTTCGATTTCAGCTTCCTCGACACCCTGGTCGACCAGGCGCGCGAGCATAAGGTGCGGCTGGTGCTGCTGTGGTTCGCGACCTGGAAGAACAACGGTCCGAACTACGCGCCGCATTGGGTGAAGCTCGACAACAAGCGTTTTCCACGCGTCATCGCG
This sequence comes from Luteibacter sp., assembly GCA_036009745.1. Classification (GTDB taxonomy): domain Bacteria; phylum Pseudomonadota; class Gammaproteobacteria; order Xanthomonadales; family Rhodanobacteraceae; genus Luteibacter. Next base: position 11,958 of record DASYLE010000189.1, read on the forward strand.
AAAGACGGCAAGCAGCTCAACTCGATGTCGCCGCATTCGCCAGCCATGCTCGACGCCGACCGCAAGGCCTTCGTCCAGCTGATGACCCACCTGCGCAAGATCGACGGCGACAAGCACACCGTGATCATGGTGCAGGTCGAGAACGAGTCCGGCACCTACGGAACCGATCGCGATCATTCGCCGGCCGCCGATGCGTTGTTTGCCGGGCAGGTTCCGGCGGAGTTGCTCAAGGCCACCGGCAAAACGGCCGGCAGCTGGAGCAAGGTCTTCGGCGCGGATGCCGCCGAGGTCTTCCATGCCTGGTCAGTGGCGCGCTTCATCGACCAGGTCGCCGCCGCGGGCAAGGCCGTTTACAACCTGCCGCTGTATGCGAACGCGGCACTGCGCGATCCGTTCAAGCCCGGTCCGCCGGGTGGTTATTCCAGTGGTGGCCCGACCGACAACGTACTCGAGGTCTGGAAAGCCGCGGCGCCGTCGCTCGACCTGCTCGGGCCGGACATCTACATGCCGCAGTACGACAAGTACATGGCCGTCCTCGATCGGTATGCACGCGCGGACAATCCGCTATTTGTCGCCGAAACCGGCAATGCCAAAAGCTATGCGCGATACATGTTCGCCACGCTGGGCCATCGCGCCATCGGTTTCTCGCCCTTCGGCATGGATTACAGCGGCTATTCGAATTACCCGTTGGGGGCTCCGACAGTGGACGTCGACGCGATCGAACCCTTCGCCGCCAACTACCGGCTGATCGCGCCCATGGCCGGGCAGATCGCCGCGCTGTCCTATGCGGGCAAAGTCTGGGGCGCTTCCGAGCCGGAAGCAACGCATGAGCAGACCCTCGACCTTGGCGACTGGCAGATCAAGGTGGGTTATGGCCAGCCACAGTTCGGTGTCGATCCGCCGCCGGGTAACACCGAGCCGGAGGGTGGCGTGCTGATCGCCGAAATCGGCAAGGACGAATACCTGGTAACCGGCCGCCATGCGCGCGTGAGTTTCCAGCCGGGCAAGGATCGGAAAGGCGCGCATTACCTGTACGACCGCGTCGAGGAAGGCCGCTACGAGGACGGCAATTGGGTCTTCCTGCGCGTATGGAATGGCGACCAGACCGACTATGGGCTGAATTTCACCGACCAGCCGCGTGTGCTCCACGTCAAGCTCGCTACCTATTAAGGATTTCGGTTCGATGCGCAAGAAGACCCTGACCCTCGCCCTGCTCGCGCTCGTAGCCGCAGCCCCGACGTTCGCCGGCAACGCGCCCGTCGCCGACGATGCAGCGGTCGAGCAGCGGGTGGACACCCTGCTCGGCAAGATCAGCCTCGAACAGAAGATCGAGATGCTCGGCGGCGTGGAGAATTTCTATACACATGCCGAGCCGTCGATCGGCCTGCCGCGCCTGGCCATGTCGGACGGTCCGTTTGGCGTGCGCGCGGCCGGCCCCTCCACGGCATATGCCGCCGGCATCGGACTCGCGGCCAGCTGGGACCCGGAACTGGCCCAGCGCGTTGGCACCGGCATGGGCCGCGACGCACGCGCACGCGGCATGGCCTTTATCCTCGGCCCCGGCGTGAACATGTATCGCGCGCCGCAGAACGGCCGCAACATGGAGTACTACGGCGAGGATCCGCTGCTTGCCGGCAAGATCGCTTCGGGTCTTATCGAGGGCATCCAGAGCCAGGGCGTGGTCGCCACGGTGAAGCATTTCGCCGCGAACAACTCCGAGTACGACCGCCGCCATCTCAACTCGCTCATCGACGAGCGCACCTTGCGCGAGATTTATCTTCCCGCCTTCGAAACCGCGGTGAAGGAAGGCCATGTCGGCGCGGTCATGAGCAGCTACAACCTGGTCAACGGCGACTACCTCGCCGAAAACCACACGATCAGCCACGACATCCTCAAGAAGGAATGGGGCTTCAATGGCTTGTTCATGTCCGACTGGGAAGCGACGCATGACGGCATCAAGGCCTTCAATGCGGGGCTGGACCTGGAGATGCCGGCGGCCATGGCGATGAAACCGGCATTGATCCTGTCGGGATTGAAGGACGGCTCGCTGTCGAAGGACCTGCTCGACGACAAGATCCGTCGCCTGCTCCGCACCGCGGTGCGCTTCGGCTTCCTCGATCGCGAACAGAAGGACCGCAGCCTGCCCCTGTTCGATACGGGCAACGGCAAGATCGCGCTCGAATCCGCGCGCGAAGCTCTGGTTCTGCTGAAGAACCAGGGCAAGGTGCTGCCGTTCGATGCCACGGTGAAGACCATCGCGGTGATCGGTCCGGACGCCTTCCCCGGTACCGGCAGCGCCGGCGGCAGTTCCCATGTGGATACGTTCCACATGCAGAGCATCCTTGCCGGCATCACCGACCAGGCCGGCGACAAAGTCCGTGTGCTTTACAGCCGTGGTTTGCCGGCGCCCGAGCAGGTCTTCAAGCAGACCGACTTCGTCACCGCCGACGGCAAGCCCGGCATGTTGCGCGAAACCTTCGCCAACGCCGATTTCCAGGGCCAGCCGGCCAGTCGCGATGTCGACAGCCATGTCGACCAGTGGAAGCCGGAGTTGTGGACGACGCCCGCCGTGGAGCGGAAGAGTATCCGCTGGAGCGGACGCTTCGTGCCGAAGGCGTCGGGCAAGTACCTGTTCCTCGCCGCGGCAGCGAGCCTGGATACCTACACGCTATACATCGACGGCAAGCCGGCGATCGTGCAGCCACAGCGCGAAGGCCAGGCGCCGCTGTACGCGACGGTGGCACTCACCGCGGGCAAGCCCGTCGACGTGCGCATCGACTACCGGCCGGATGTCGCCTATAGCCGCATGGGCCTTGGCATCGTCGCGATCGACGACCTGATTTCCGAGGACGCGAGGAAGATCGCCGCGTCGGCCGATGCCGCCGTGGTCGCGGTCGGCTTCGACCCGACCTCCGAGAGCGAGGCCTTCGATCGTAGCTTCGCCCTGCCCTGGGGCCAGGAGGCTTTGATCGATGCGATCGCGTCGGTGAACAAGAAGACCGTGGTCACCGTCACCTCCGGCGGCGGCTATGCGACCGAAGGCTGGCTCGACAAGGTGCCGGCCTTGCTGCAGAACTGGTATCCCGGCCAGGAAGGCGGGCAGGCGATCGCCGAGGTGTTGTTCGGCGTGCGTTCGCCCGAAGGCAAGCTGCCGATCAGCTTCGAGCGTCGCTGGATCGACAATCCGACCCACGATTTCTATGACGCGCCGGCGCATGCGCCGGGCACCAACCCGACCGTGACATACGGCGAAGGCGTGTTCCTCGGCTATCGCTGGTATACGAGTCACCCGAACAAGGCGCAGCCGCTGTTCGCCTTCGGTTACGGCCTGTCGTACACCAGTTTCGAGTTCAAGAACCTGAAGCTCGACCCGGCGAAGGCCACGACCGATCCCACGGTGACCGTATCGTTCGACGTGGCCAATACCGGTGCGCGCGATGGCGCCGAAGTCGCGCAAGTCTATGTTGGCGATCCGTCGGCATCGGTGCCGCGTCCGGCGAAGGAGCTGAAGGCTTTCCGCAAGATTCGCCTCGCCCCCGGCCAAAGCCAGCACGTCACGCTGACCCTGGACCGTCGTGCCTTTGCCTACTACGACGTCAAACGCCACGACTGGCAGGTCGACCCGGGCAAGTTCAAGGTCTATGTCGGCAATGCATCGGACCACACGCCGCTGGTGGCCGATCTCATACTCGGTAGATGACACGGGTCCAGTGGCGACCACCGATCACCGAGGCCACTGGATACCAGCCTTCGCTGGTATGACGAGCAAGGGCGAAGAACAGAGCAAGGCGCGGCACCCACCCCCCTCACCGTCACCCCGGCGCAGGTGTACGGACCGGGGACATGGGTAACAGGTGTGCGGGGACATGGGTTACACCTCGGGCGGACTTTTCTGCTTAAGAGGTGCCCATCCCCGTGGCCTGGAAGGAAGCAACCCCTGTGTCCGAACGT
>DASYLE010000190.1:0-5349 GCA_036009745.1 Luteibacter sp.
GCACTGTCACCGGCAGCTTCTGCGGATCGGTCGTCGCCAGCAGGAACTTCACATGCGGGGGCGGCTCCTCCAGGGTCTTCAGCAGCGCATTGAACGCCGGCTTGGAGAGCATGTGCACCTCATCGACCAGGTACACCTTGAAGCGCCCCCGCGACGGTGCGTACTGCGCGTTCTCGATGACTTCGCGCACATCGTCGACACCGGTATTGCTGGCCGCATCGATCTCGAGCAGGTCGACGAAACGACCGGCATCCACCGCGGTGCAGACCGGGCACTCACCGCACGGATCGGCCGACTCGCCGCGCTCGCAGTTGAGCGACTTGGCGAAAATGCGCGCGATCGTCGTCTTGCCGACGCCACGGGTGCCGGTGAACAGGTAGGCATGGTGCATGCGGCCCGAATCGAGCGCATTGGTCAGCGCGCGGACGACGTGTTCCTGACCGACCAGTTCGGAGAACTTGCGGGGGCGCCATTTGCGCGCTAAGACCTGATAGGACATTCCGATTACCTTGGGGCGACGGTGGATTGTGCCAAGTGGAAGCGGGTAAGTCAGCAGCAGGGATCAGCCGCTCGAGGCCTTTCCGGCCGCGAAAAAGTGGCGGCCCTGCCAGCCACACCCCGGCACCCGAGTCATCTGCTGCCGTTGCTTCCTTCCGGACCTGGCGGAGTTTACAGACTATCGTCGCGGGGGGACCGACAGGGCCACCATAAGACGGTGTTACGTTGTCGCTTCGCTGCAGGTCGGGTTGACCCTGCGGCGCGGGATTGTTCGGCCCGTCCTGGGCCGAACCCTCGCTATGCGAGGGCCAGCGCTGCGCGCTGTCCGAAATTGCTCCAGGCAATTTCGTCGAACCCGCGGCGGGTTCAAATCCCGCCCCACGCTGCCTTGTTCTTTGTTTCCTGCGCCAACCGCGAGGTTGTCGCACTTGCAATGTGGCGGAGAGGGCGGGATTCGAACCCGCGATACGCTATTAACGTATACACACTTTCCAGGCGTGCTCCTTAAACCGCTCGGACACCTCTCCGGACTGGATAAACCTTCCTTAACGGGCTTCCGGCCCGGCAAAGAAGCGGAAGGATACCGGCTGGAGCCCGTCCAAGACAAGCTCGGCGGCGCGATTCGTGCTTAACCAGCGTTTGGCCCGGGCGGCTTTGGCAACGGCAGGACGATGCGTTGACCGGGTCGAGCCACATGGTAGCCACGCTCTTCGAGAACATCGCCGTCTTCAGAGCTGCCGTAGTGGTAGAGCAGAAAGGCCGATCGCAACGAGTCGTCGTATTCGCGCTCAAGATCGTCGACGCCACTATGCGAGGGATTGCCATGCAATCCGCAATCGTGGGCAATCCGCTCGCCTGATTGTGCGTACCGCGCCAGCACCTCGGGAATCGGCCGGGTATCTCCAGTGAAGACCAGGCTCCCCTCAAGCGCGAGGCCGTACGAGGTTCCCTGCACATGGTGCCGGGTCGGGAAGACGTCGAACCACAGGTCCTCGTGCCAGAACCCCCGCGTGCACGGGATCAGCCGGAAGGCCTCCCAGAAATTGACGCCACCCTCGGCCAGTACGCCCGGATAGTCGGCCACCCTGCCCTGCAGCCATGGCACCAGGGCCGCATGGACGAAGAGCCGGGTATGGCCCCGCCAGGCATCGTTGAACCAGAGGCGCGCGAACAGCCGCTCCATGCCGCCGATATGGTCCATGTGCACATGGGTGATGTATAGCGCCTCGGGTGGCGCGTCATAGGCTGCCATGTAGCGGTCGAGCGTATCCGGGCCGCAATCGATCAGCAGCAGCGGACGGCCATCGCGTTCGAGCACCGCCGCGGACGAGCCGAGCTCGGCGGCATGCGCGGCACCGGTACCGAGAAAATGCAGGGTCCAGTTCACGCGCCAAAGGCCTTTTCGTAAGCCTGGATCAAGGGTCCCCAGATAGCTTCCTGGAACCGTCCACCACGCTCGGCGGCACCGAGCTTGAGCAGCGAACGGCGCAGCCGTTCGAGATTGGACTCGCGCCAGCCCCGGGCCTCGGCACGGAATTCGCCACGATCGAAATCGATCAGGTGAAGCCGGTCGTCGCCGACCAGCACGTTGTGCGCGTTCAGATCGGCATGCCAGACGCCTTCGCGATGAAAGCGCGCCACCAGTTCGCCGACACGCGCCGCCAGTGTGCTATCGAGACGACCGTCGGCCAGGCATTCAGCCAGGGTCGACGCGTCGGCGATGCGGCGCATGATCAGGTCGGCGCGGTAGCGCATGCCATGGCGTACGTAACGCGATGCCACCGGCCCCGGTACCGGCAAGCCACGTTCGGACAGGTTCGCCAGCAGGCGGAATTCGCGAAAGCTGCGCGTACGATCGCGGCCGGTCCACAAATAGCGGTCGCCGAGGAGTCTGGCGACCATGCCGCCGCGCCGGTAATGGCGAAGCACGCATTCGCCGACCGGCGTCTGTACGATGGCTACGCCGCCACGGCCGCCACCTTGCTCGCGCAGGCGTTCGCCAGCCCGCCAGAACGCCGGATCGAACCAGTCGCCGGTGACTTGCGGGACGCTTGCCGGGTCGAACAGAATCGCCCCCGTCGCGTCGTCTTCGATCCGTTCGCTCGTCATTGCCCCGTCTTCACCGCCACCATCGCAAAACGTGAGTCTACCAAGCCATCCCATGCCGACGTCATCGCTCGCCAGCCTCTGCCTCCTGCGCACCTCCGCCATCGGCGACGTGACCCATGTCGTGCCCCTGATCCGGACCCTGCAGGCAAAGTCGCCTGGCACCGCCCTGACCTGGATCGTCGGCAAGCTGGAAAACCGGCTGGTCGGCGACCTGCCCGGCGTCGACTTCGTCGTTTTCGACAAAAGCAAGGGCCGCGAGGGCATGCGCGCGGTACGCGAGGCACTGGCCGGCAAACGCTTCGATGCGCTGCTGCACATGCAGGTCGCCCTGCGTTCGAACCTGCTCAGCCTCGCCGTGAAGGCGAAACGCAGGATCGGTTACGACCCTGCGCGCTCGAAGGACTTGCATGGCCTGTTCGTCAACGAGCGTATTCCCGCACGCAGCGGCGAACATGTGCTCGATGCCATGGCCAGCTTCATCGAACCGCTGGGACTGAAGCAGACCGAGGTGCGCTGGGACATCCCGGTCGCCGAAGAGGCCCATGCCTGGGCCGAGGAGCAGTTGCCCGGCGATGCGCCGACCCTCCTGGTCAGCCCGACCTCGAGCCATGTTCTGCGCAACTGGCGCCCGGAGCGGTATGCCGCGGTGATGGACCATGCCGCGCGCAAGGGTATGCGTGTCGTCCTCGTCGGCGGACCATCCGAGGCGGAGCGGGCCATGGCCGATGCCGTGCTCGCCAAAACCCGGATCGCGCCGCTGGACCTCACCGGCAAGGATACGTTGAAGCGGTTCATGGCCTTGCTGGCCCGCAGCCGGATGATCCTCACCCCGGACTCCGGCCCCATGCACATGGCCAACGCGGCCGGCATCAAGGTGCTCGGCCTGCATGCGCCGAGCAACCCGCATCGCTCCGGTCCCTACTCGGACCGGCGCTGGTGCGTGGACAAATACGATGAGGCATCGCGCCTCTTCCTGAAGAAACCGGCCAGCGAGATCCCCTGGGGCACCAAGATCGAATACCCCGGCGTCATGGACCTGATCGGCGTCGACGAAGTGATCGAGCGCTTCGACGCCTGTGCGGCGTACCTGGGCGATCAGCCCGCCGACGGCGCGCGGTAATCCTGGTAGGACTTCTCCTCGACCAGCTCCGAGCCCAGCTTCGTGTTGATCTCGCGCTTGATCGCGGCACGCTCGTCGTTCTGGAAGTACACCGAACGGGCCAGTTCGATGAACTCGGCGTCGAAAGCCTGCGCGCGTTCCTTCAGGCGGATCCGGTCCTCGATATCCCACAACGATGAGTTGACCGCGTGCAGGCGCTCACGCTCGGCGGAAATATCGGTTTCCGACGCGGAGGCATTCGCCCAGGTCGCGCCGAGCAGCTCGAGTTCGTTGCGGACATTGGCCAGCTTCGACGGGTCGGCGATCTGCACCGACTTGATCTCGAGGATGGTGATCTTGTCGATCAGCTCGCCATAGGAAACGGGGACTTCGATCAGGCTCATGGGGGTTCCACGCAAGGGGATGGGACAAAGGGTGTCGGACTAGAGCGCCGCGCGCAACAGGATCGCCGTGACATTGTCGCGCGCACCGGTGGACAGCGCTTCGAGCAGCAGCTGGTCGACGCATTCCTGCGCCGCCAGGTCGGTGCGCGCCATGATCGTGCCGATCGTCGCGTCGCCCACTTCCTCGGTCAGCCCGTCCGTGCACAGCAGGAAACGCATGCCACGCTCGAGGCCGCCGCGGGCGATACCGATATGCAACTGTTCCGGCGCGGTGATACCGAGCGCCTGGGTCAGTACATTGCGCTGGGGATGACGGCTGGCCTGGGCAGGATCGATCTCGCCAGCCTCGACCATGGCCTGGACCAGCGAATGATCGTGCGAGACCTGGGCGAGTTCGTCGCGATATACGTAAATACGGCTATCGCCGACCCATGCCGCTTCGTAGCCTTCGGCGGTAACCCGCAAGGCCGCGATCGTGGTTCCCATCGGCCGCGCCTCGGTCGACAAGCGCGCGCGACCGCTGAGTTCGATATTCACCTGTTCGATCGCCTCGAGCAGGGACTGGCCGCGTGACACGCGCTCCACTACCCCGTCGCGGGCAAAGGCCGAGGCGACCTCGCCATAGCGGTGCCCGCCCATGCCATCGAGGACGAGGAAGAGCCCGAGCGCGGCATCGGCGTAATAGGTGTCTTCGTTGCGCGAGCGGCGCAGCCCGGCGTGCGTACCGTGTCCGAATTCGATCATGGCGGGGTTGGAAGGTCCGGATGGGTAGCCGTGGGAAGGTGCGGGCGCCCCCACCCGCACGGCGCCAGCATGCCGGATGTGACAGGAGTTGTCACGGTCGGGAACACCTCGTATCATTGCGGGCCCGGCAGGGTTCAACCCCTGCCGTCGACCGCATCGGAGAGGTGGCAGAGTGGTCGAATGTACCTGACTCGAAATCAGGCGTGCGTGTAAGCGCACCGTGGGTTCGAATCCCACCCTCTCCGCCAGCAGCAAAAGAAAACGCCCCGAAAGGGGCGTTTTCTTTTGCTGTGCCCCTACGCTTCCATCTTCCGCCAGATGCTCGTACCGGCGGCCTTGTCCAGTGCATCCAGCCGCGCCATGTGTGCGGCGACTTCCGCCTCCGAGGCGCGCAGCACGCGCGGGCGCACGGTCACCTTGATCGAGGCCAGCAAGGCATCGGCCGAGGGCGTCGCTTCCTGTTCGAAGGCGAGGTCCAGGCCGCCCTGGCCGGTG
>DASYLE010000191.1:0-12653 GCA_036009745.1 Luteibacter sp.
GCAATGACGATCTGCTTGAACGGCGTCGTGGTGACGTCGCCGGCGGCAAATACGCCGGGGATCGAGGTCTGGCCGCGATCGTCCACTTCGATCTCGCCGCGTGGCGACAGCTTGACCGTGCCCTTGAGCCAGTCGGTGTTCGGCAGCAGGCCGATCTGGACGAATACGCCTTCCAGCTCGAGCCGATGCGTGGCGCTTTCCGTGCGATCAACGTAAACCAGGCCAGTCACCTTGTCGTCGCCCACGACTTCCGTCGTCTGCGCATTGAGGATGACCTTGACGTTGTTCAGGCTGCGCAGCTTGCGTTGCAGTACGTCATCGGCACGCAGCTTGCTGTCGAACTCGAGCACGGTGACATGGGCCACCAGGCCGGCCAGGTCGATCGCCGCCTCGACGCCCGAGTTGCCGCCACCAATCACCGCGACGCGCTTGCCCTTGAACAGCGGGCCATCGCAATGGGGGCAATAGGTCACGCCCTTGTTGCGGTACTCCTGTTCGCCCGGCACGTTCATGTTGCGCCAGCGCGCACCGGTGGAGAGGACGACGGTTTTCGCCTTCAGCGAGGCACCATTGCCCAGCTTCACTTCGATCAAGCCATCCGGGCGATTCGCCGGGATCAGCTGCTCGGCGCGCTGCAGGTTCATGACGTCGACGTCGTACTCATGGACATGCTGCTCCAGCGCCGTCGCCAGCTTCGGGCCTTCGGTATAGGGCACGGAGATGAAGTTCTCGATCGACATGGTGTCCAGCACCTGGCCGCCGAAACGCTCGGCCGCTAGACCGGTGCGGATGCCCTTGCGGGCGGCATAAATCGCCGCCGCGGCGCCGGCCGGACCACCGCCGATCACCAGCACGTCGAACGGGGCCTTGTTGCGGATCTTCTCCGCCTCACGCTGCGCCGCACCCGTATCGAGGCGCGCGGCGATCTGTTCGATCGTCATGCGGCCCTGGTCGAACAGTTCGCCGTTCAGGAAGACCGACGGCACGGCCATCACCTGGCGCTCGGTGACTTCGTCCTGGAACAGGGCGCCATCGATGACCACATGCTTGATGTTCGGGTTGAGCACGCTCATCAGGTTCAGTGCCTGCACCGTATCCGGGCAGCTGTGGCACGAGAGCGACATGAAGGTCTCGAAGTGGTACTCGCCTTCGAGGTTGCGCACTTGCTCGATGATCTCCGGGCCGACCTTCGGCGGATAGCCGCCGACCTGCAGCAGGGCGAGCACGAGCGAGGTAAATTCGTGACCCATCGGGATACCGGCGAAGCGCACACCGACATCGGTACCGGTACGGTTGATGGCGAACGACGGCGTACGCACATCGTCGGCGAACGACAGCGTGATATGGGCGGACATCGCTTCGATGTCCTGCAGCAAACCGAGCAGCTCCTGCGATTTCGGGCTGTCGTCGAGCGAAGCCACCAGCTCGATGGGCTGCGCGATCTTCTCAAGATAGGCGTGTAGCTGGGTCTTCAGATCGGCGTCTAACATGATGGCTCCAACAAGTATTCAGGATGTCCGCCGCGGTTGCCGGTAGTAGTCGGGGCGCGGCGGTACATCGATTCGAAAAGTGGACCCGGAAGCATCCGGGTCCGGTCGGCTCGAGAGGGCGAGCCGAAAACACCAGGCGTGGAACGTTTTAGATCTTGCCGACCAGATCGAGCGACGGCTTCAGGGTCTTCTCGCCTTCCTTCCACTTGGCGGGGCAGACTTCACCCGGGTGCGAAGCGACGTACTGGGCAGCCTTGACCTTGCGCAGCAGTTCCGACGCGTCACGGCCGATGCCGTTGTCGTGGATTTCGCAGAGCTTGATCTGGCCTTCCGGGTTGATCACGAAGGTGCCGCGCAGCGCCAGGCCCTCTTCTTCGATCATCACGTCGAAGTTGCGGGTGATCGCACCGGTCGGATCGCCGATCAGGGCGTACTGCACCTTGGAGATGGCATCGGAGGTGTCGTGCCAGGCCTTGTGCGCGAAATGGGTATCGGTCGACACGCCATAGACTTCCACGCCGAGCTTCTGGAATTCAGCGTAATGGTCGGCGAGGTCTTCGAGCTCCGTCGGGCAGACGAAGGTAAAATCAGCCGGGTAAAAAACGACGACCGACCACTTGCCCTTCAGGTTGGCATCGGTGACGTCGACGAACTGGCCGTTCTTGTAGGCCGTTGCTTTGAAAGGCTTAACTTCGGTATTGATCAACGACATGCTGGCTTCTCTTGGGGCTTCGGAACCGCAAAGATACCGCTTTCGGAGTGATTGATCTAATTGATTGGTAAGATATAGACAATAGTCATGGCCTATCGCCGGCCTCAGCCAATCTGCGGCCCGTCGCCGCGCGCCGATACCAGCCTCAGGAAGGCCTCCCGCTGGTAACGGCTCATCCGGAGCTTCTGCCCCGTATCCATCGTGACCACGTGGTGGCCGTTGAACCAGGGATGGATCGCCTGGATCCGGCGCACATTGATGATCGCCGAGCGGTGGACGCGGGCGAAATGGCGCGGATCCAGCCGTTCGGCCAGGGCGGCCATGGTCTCGCGCAGTTCATGCGTCCCGGTGGTCAGGTGGATTTCGACGGCGTTGCCGTTGGCCTTGATCCAGACGATATCGTCGACATCGATAAACGTCACCTGGTCGCGGGTACGGATGGGAATCCGGTCGAGGTAACCCTCCCGCCGGCGCAGCGCATCGAGGACCTGCTTGACCGCATCCGTGCCTGCCGCGTTTCCGCCCGGCGTCAGTAGCCGGGTCTTCACCCGTTGCAGGGTCTGCGCGAAGCGGACACGGCTGAACGGCTTGACCAGGTAGTCGACCGCATTGGCTTCGAAGGCCCTGACCGCGTAATTCTCGAAGGCGGTGACGAAGACCGTTGCCGGCATCCGCGCCGCGCCGATGGTGTCGACGACGTTCAGGCCGTCCATTGCCGGCATCTGGATATCGAGGAACACCACGTCGGGTGAATGCGTGCGGATGGCCTTGGCCGCGGACAGGCCGTCGCCGCACTCGCCCACCAGTTCGATGTCCTTGTCCTCCCGCAGCAGGCGGGTGATCGCCTGCCGGGCGATCGGCTCATCGTCGACGACCAGGACGGTGAGGCTCATTCAGTGATTTCCGGTGCGTCGTCGATATCTTCGATGATGCGGAAAGGCACATGGATGCGGCAGGCCACGCCCTCGGGCCAGATCATGTCCAGGCGCACCTGGCCCGCGTCGCCGTAAAGCTCGCGCAGGCGCAGCGCGGTGTTCGACAGGCCAACGCCATGCCCGTTGTGCCGCCGGCTTTGCCCGTCGTCCTCCAGCGTGCTGTTGCGATTGCGCACTTCGATGCAGAGCTGGTCGCCCTCACGGCGGGCCTCGATCTCGATCAGATCCGAGCCCAGGCGTTCGCTGATGCCGTGATGGATGGCGTTTTCCACGATCGGCTGGAGGAGCAGGCTCGGCACGGCGCAATCGAGCGTGTCCGGTGCGACATAGATGCGCGTCGTCAGGCGATCCTTGAAGCGCATGCCCTGGATGCCGAGATAGAGGTCGAGCAGGACAAGCTCACGGCGCAGGCTGATTTCCTGTCCGTCATAGTCCTCGAGGAAGGCGCGCAGCAGCTCGCTCAGGCGCAACAGCATGTCCTCGGCGGAAAGCGTGTCCTCCTTCAGCAAAGTGGCGATGGCATGCAGCGTGTTGAACAGGAAATGCGGTTGCAACTGCGACTTCAACGCCTGCAGGCGCGATTGCGCCAGTTCGGTGGCCATGCGGCTGGCGTCGATCTCGCGGCGGGTCTTCTCCGCGTGGAACAGCAAGGCCTGCTGGATGGCGAACAGGGACCAGTAGGTCAGCAAGCCGGTGGCAAAGTGCTGGCCGAAAAACTGCCGGAACTGCTCGTCGAAGCCAGTGGGCTCGAAGAGCGTGGAAACCAGGGCACCGAGGAACAGGGACAGCAGGGTGACGCCCACGCTCGCCGCCAGCGGCTTCACCAGCTTCCGCAGGCGCACCGCGCCGGTGATCGGATACAGCGATGCCAGCCGGAACACCAGGGGCGCCAGCGCGGCCCACGTGTACCACTGGATCATCGACCAGCGCAGATAGTCGAAGACCGACCACACCGGCCCGCCAAGCTGGTCGTGCAGGTAGCGCTGGATCGCGAAGACAACGACCAGGACCGTCCACAGGCCGACGTAGCGGGCGAAACCGATTTCCGTCGTACCGAGACGAACCTTCATGGTGGGGATGTCCTGAGAGACTGCCGGGCCATCTTAGACGCCGCCCCAGGCGCCGAGAAGCGCGCCATGCGCTGGCTACGATTCGCCCCGGCACACCGACGATTCGCCCCAGATCCGTTGTGCGACCCGTGTACGAACAGGTCCGATGAAGCCACCAAGCCGATTCGGAGAGTCCCATGTATACGTCCCGCACGATCGTTATGGCCTTGCTTGTCCTGGTTGCCGCGATGCCAGCCGTGTCGTTTTCCGCCGAGCTCACCCAGCATCCCCAGGCGCATCCGTTTACCCTGGTGAACGCCACCCTCGACAGCGTGACCGGCGTGGCCATGGCATCGGCAAGATCCGGCGCCTACGAAGAGATCTCGCTGACCGAAGCCTTGCGGGGCGGTCGTGCCTCCGCCACCGTCGACATTCCGGCTGGCGACTGCGTGCGGGATGTCCGCGTTACCTTCCTTCACGGTCGAAGCCAGGTCTTTCCGGCCGTCGACGTGTGCCGGTCGCGCACCTTGCGCCTGGCAAGCCAACGGCAGCCAGTCGCCGATGGCGGGCAAGCCCAACTGCTGAGCGCCGGTTCGCCATAACCTCGCAGGTTATTGCGGCCGGGCGGCTTCCACGCAAGCATCGCGAACCCCACGACCCGCCTCCGCGGGCCGATCCGCACGGAGTAAACGCGCTTTGCGATCAGTCGTCCTGTTGTCCGTACTGGCACTGCTGCTCGGTCTTGGCCGCCCTGTCGCCGCTGCCGAACCCTCCACCGCAACGAGCTCGGTCGACCACATCCTGCTGTGGGGCCGCGATATCGACCAGAGCACCGCGATCATGGCGGTCAAACTGGGGTTCCAGGTCAGGCCGGGGCGCAATCCCGGTGGCGTGGCCAACCGCTACATCCGGTTCGCCGATCGCAGCTTCATCGAGCTGCTGGGCATCACCCGCAAGGACCCGGAGTTCGACCCCGGCATGCAAGCCGACCAGGCGGCGCTGAAGGGTGGCCCGGGCGCGCGGACCTTTGGCCTCAGTTCCACGACTCTCGACCAGGTCCGCACCCTCCTGCAACAACGCGGCCTGGCCCCGACCCCCATCTTCTCGGCATCGCCCACGGATCCGGATGGCCAAGGCCCGGGCAAACCGCCGCGCTGGCGCCTGTTCGCCTTCGAGCACCAGCCGCTGTCGAGCAACCTGTTCTTTATCGACTACGCGACCGGCAACACCAGCCCGACCTATCTGGCCGATGACAAGGTCATACGCGAGCATCCGAACGGCGCGAAGGAACTGTCCGCGGTCTGGCTGCTCTCGGCGGACACCGAGGCGGACCGCAAGCAGTTCGAGCACATGGGCTACGCCGGTGCGAAGCCAGTTCGTATCGCGCAGGTGTCGGCGCACGGGTACGTGGTGCCGGTCGGCAAGAAGCATGTCTTCCTGCTCCAGCCGGATGGTCCCGGGATAGCCGCCGACGCCCTGCAGAGGGGCGGTCCACAGGTACTCGCGGTCAGCATCGGCGTCACGGATGTCGACCGGGCGAAGCGCTGGGCCGAGCGCGGCTATGAACAAGAGCTGCCGGCTTACTGCGGCTCGCTGGGCCGTGCCTTCCTCGCGCCCGCGCAAGACGACCTCGGCCTGCTGGTGGAATTCCACGCACTATCCACATCGGCTGCCTGCCCGGCCAAAGGCGGCTGATCGCAACGCGTCAGGACGCCGCGAGCCGTGCGCACACGGCCGCGGTATGGTCGTCGGCCGGAAAGGCGCATTCGATGCGCAGTTCGTCGAGTGTCACGTCGCGTGGCATCGAGAAGGTCGTGATCGTTTCGAAGAACCGCAGCTCGCCTTCGCTGCTCTTGAAGACGAGGGTGAGCACGGGCGCCGGCTCGCTGCGCAGGTCGCGGAAGCGCCAGCGTGCGGGCACATCCGGGTAGCGCAGCACCTCATCGAGAAGCGTCTGCGCCGCCTGGTCGGACGGCACGACGGCGAGCTGCTCATGCAGATGCAGGATGAATTTCTCCGCCACCTCCGGCCAGTTGACGATGACGGCGCGGAAATCCTCCGGATCGAATACCTGGTGCAGGAGATTGGTATGCGGACTCTCGCGCCCGTTCATCAGCAGCCGGTTGATGCGAAGCGCCGCCTGGTTGGCCATCAGCACATTCCAGTGCCGGTCCAGCACAAAGGCGGGGTACGGCTCCTGGTGGGCGATGATCAGCTCGATCGCCTGGCGCATCCGTTCCAGCGCCGGCGTGGCCAGCGGATGCTCCCCGTACTCGGGCGCATACCCGCCGGCTAGTAGCAGCGCATTGCGCTCGCGTAACGGCACGCCCAATGCGTCGGCCAACCGGGCGACCGTCTCGCGGCTGGCCTTGGCCTTGCCGGTTTCGACATAACTCAGGTGCCGGGCCGACATGCCCGATTGCAATGCGAGCTCCAGCTGGCTTATCCGCCGCGCTGCGCGCCATTCGCGTAGCAGCGCACCAATAGGCGGATGGGAAGGACGAAGGCTTGCTTGGCTCATTGTCGATTCGCTCGAAGGGCTGACCAGGGCACGCCACCGACGTGAACCCGCGAAGCATCGCGTCCGCCCACGGCGATTGCCAGTGCGATAACTCATGGCCCTTTATGGGCCCACGCCAATATGTGACCATCCGCCGGACCACACGAGGGCACGGGCGATCCGGCATCGTGTCCCTGTCTACGGACACCCGCCCTCCTGAATCCCCTGGCACGATGACCACACATCCCTATTCGCCGCCATCCGCGACCGCCGCCGTCTGTGTTTGCGGCAGCGGACTCCGTCCCGTGCGCTGCTGTGCCCTGGACCTCTCCACGCTGGGGCCCGTCGAAGCCAGCCGGCATCTGCTGCCACTGGTCGACGAGGCGATCGCCGCGCAATCCCGGGGCGGCATTGCCGAAGCGGAGCGGCTGTGCCTCGAAGTCCTCGAGCTGGCACCCGGCCAGGGTGGCGCGCTCGCCGTGCTTTACCAGATTCGCCGGGCCCAGGGCGCCTTCGTCGCGACCGAAGCGCTGTTGCGACGGCTGGTCGTGCTGCATCCCAATATCACCTGGGCAACCCAGGAGCTGGCCTTGTTGCTGTTCGGCAAGGGTGACTTCGCCGAAGCCGAAATATATGCACGCAATGCCGTGCGTATCGCCCCGACCGAGCCCCAATCGCACAACCTGATGGGCATGATCCTCACCGAGGCCAACCGGCCACAGGTGGGCGAATACCATTACCGGCGGGTGCTTGAGCTGACCGGCGAGCGCAATCCCATCGTGCTGGCCAACCTGGCCTGGAACCTCAAAAACCAGGGCAAGATGGACGAGTCGCGCACGCTCTACCAGGAAGCCATGGCGCTGGACCCCGGCATGCTGCAGACCGTGCTCGGTTATGCCCGTATGGAAGAGACCGATCGCAACTTCGCCCGGGCCGACGAGCTGCTTGACCTGGCTGAACAGCTCGCCCCCGCCAACCCCAACATCCTGCTGGAACGCGCCGTCCTGCGCGGCCGCAGCAAGGCTTACGACGAAGCGCTGGCGATACTCGACCAGCTGGGCAACGCCGGCGGCCTGGGGACCAACGAATTGCTGGAGAAAGGCCGTCTGCTCGACCGGATGGGCCAGTACGATGCCGCCTTTGCCGCCTTCGCCGATGGCAAGGCGCTCGGGCGCCAGATGAGCGGCGTGGCCTACCTTGCCGACCAGGCCGCGGATCTCGCGGCACGGCTGAAAGGCTATTTCACCTCGCAGCGGCTGACGATCGTGCCGCGGGCGACACCGGTGGCTTCGGGACCGCAGCCCTTGTTCATCGTCGGCTTCCCACGCTCGGGCACGACCATGGTGGAGCAGACGCTATCGGCGCATTCACGCATCAGCGCTGGCGACGAACTTAGCTTCATCAACGACATCACCGCGCTGATGCCGCGCATGCTCAACAGCCCGCTGCCCTACCCTGAAGCCCTGGCCGACCTGTGGATGGGCGACCAGCGCGAAGGGCTCGACAACCTGCGCGACTATTACCTGCAGCGCGTTCGCCAGCTCGGCATCGTCGAACCCGGGGCAACCTGGTTCACGGACAAGATGCCCTTGAACGAGACCCACCTGGGACTGATCGGCCTGATCTTCCCCGCGGCGCCGGTCCTCCATGTGCTGCGCCATCCGCTCGATATCGTGCTGTCGGTGTTTTCCAATCACCTGACCCACGGCTTCTATTGCGCCAACCAATTGGAAACGATTGCGCACCATTACGTGCTGATCATGGACCTGGTCGAGCACTACCGCGGCCAGATGACCTTGCGCTATTTGCCCGTCCGTTACGAAGACATCGTCGACGACCAGGAAACGCATATCCGCCGCCTGCTGGACTTCGTCGGTGCGCCTTTCGAAGAAAGTTGCCTCCAGTTCCATGAGAACAAGCGCTACGCGCGCACGGCAAGCTATGCCCAGGTCACCGAAAAACTCTATGACCGTTCCCGTTACCGCTACCGGCATTACCTCAAGCACCTCGAACCCGTCATCCCGATCCTTGCGCCGGTGATCGAGCGTCTTGGCTATACGATCGAACGATGAACACGGGTCTTTCCGACAACAGCGCGGCTCATCACCGTGACTTGTGCGAAATCCTGCGTCGCCAGTCGCGTCTGGATGAGGCCCTGGACCATGGCTTGCGTGCGCTAGCGCTGGCGCCGGACGATGCCGAAGCGCACTACAACCTCGGTCTCGTGCATGCCGACCGGTTGGAGATCGCGCAGGCTATCGCCGCCGAGCGTCGCGCCGTGGCGCTGGAGCCGGACCATGCTTCAGCACATTTCGAGCTGGCCGAATTGCTGTTGGTCAATGGCCAGTTCGACGAGGGCTGGCGTGAATACGAGTGGCGCTTCCGTCTGCCGGACGTGCCGCCGCCGTTGCCGCCCGCCTTCGCCGATACGCCGGTATGGGACGGCCGGGCGATGCCCGAAGGCAGGTTGCTGCTGGTCGCCGATCAGGGCTTCGGCGACACCATCCAGTTCGCGCGCTATATCCCCATGGTCGCGGAACGCTGCCCGAACCTGTTCGTCGCGGGAAGCGCCGAGGTCGAACCGATCGTGCGTCAACAGCCGGGCATCGCCGGATACTTCAACCACTGGGAGCGGGTGCCGGCATGCGATGCTTATTGCACGCTTTCCGGTTTGCCCCGGCACTTCGCCACGCAGCTGGGCAACATACCCGCCGCCATTCCTTATGTACGGGCAGAGCCGGGCAGGGTCCGACACTGGCGCCAGCGCCTGGATTCGCTCATTCCAACGGGCTATCGCCGTATCGGCCTGGTCTGGGCGGGGCGGGCGACGCATGGCAACGATGCCAACCGCTCTACGTCCTTGCGAACGCTGGCGCCCTTGATGGCGCTGGACGGTGTCGCCTTCGTTGCCTTGCGCATGGAAGCGGCGCTTGCCCAGATCGGCGGCTATTTCGGTCGCGCGCCACTGATCAACCTTGGCGCGGAAATCGCCGATTTCAACGACACCATGGCGATCATCGACGGACTCGACATGGTGGTCACGGTCGACACCAGTGTCGCGCACCTGGCCGGGGCCATGGGCAAGCCGGTATCCGTGCTGTTGCCCTATGCACCCGACTGGCGCTGGATGCTCGATCGCGGCGACTCGCCCTGGTATCCGACCATGACACTGTTCCGCCAGCAAGCACCCGGGCATTGGCCCAGCGCCTTGGAAGAACTTGTCAGAACACTTACTTCCACTTCATCTATGATGACGCCGCACCGATAAACAACAGGCACGGCCGAGGCGGCCGATCTCCACGCATCGCAAGTTAATGCGACGCGGGGTTGGCGCTCCATATCAGGGAATTTCGCATCTTGGTTCTGGCTACCCGCGACTCGTTTTTTACGGGTGGGTGGACGGTGCCATGACGTACCGCGTTCAAGCAGCATCAGGGGACTTCGCGTGAATCGTATCTACCGTATCGTCTTCAATCGCAGCCTCGGTCTGCGGCAGGTCGTTTCCGAGCTCGCGCGTTCGCGCGGCAAGGGCGGTACGAGGATTCGTCGCATGGCGCTGTCCATCAGCGCCGCCATTGAGACGTTCAACCAGCCGTTATCGATGACGGTACCCTCACCGGCACCGCACAGACCCGGATCGTCCCGACGCCGCTACGCACAAGCGGTAGGCCTGGCGCTGCCTGTCGCAATGTCGCTCGGTGTGATGTTCCCTGTGGCGGCGCATGCGGATACGCATCTGGGCTCGTCGACCATAGGAGTGAATTTGTCCGATTACCCGACGGGCAATCCCTTCTTCGTCGACCTGGGCATAACGATAGTCTCGACGTCGACGGACGGTATCTCTGGAGGTCCGGCCGCTTACACGCTGACCAATAACGGCAGCATTGCGAGCGGCATCAACTCCGCCGGCGTTCTGTTCGCCGGTGGAGGGTCGCTTACCAACAACGGCGGTATTCTCGGCGGCACATTCGGTGTTTACCTGGGTGGCACCAGCACCAGCACCGTGACCAACAGCGGCAGCATCAGCGGCATAGGCTACTTCGCGGAGGGCATCCAGTTGCGTGGTGGCGGCGTCGTTTCCAACACTTCCACGGGCGTCATCACCGGCACCAGTTATGGCGTTCGCGTGTTTGGCGTCTCCACGGTCACCAATGATGGCCGGATTACCGGCACGGCGGCCGGCGGCGTTTACATGGAAGTCGGTGGCACGCTGGTCAACCATTCGTCCATCACGGGTGGCTCAGCGGGTGTCATTACCAATAGTGGCGCCCTTGACGTGACCAACAGCGGAAATATTGTCGCCACCAGCGCTGGCGGAATCGGCGTCTATTTGCATGGCGGCGGTTCGGTCACCAATACCGGTACCGCGACGATTTCCGGCGCGCTCAACGGTATTCGCGGCTTCGGTGCCCCGGTCGATGTAAACAATACCGACGGCGCCTCGATCAGCGCCACCGATACCGGTACCGGCATCGGCATCGACCTGAAGGCTGGCGGCAGCGTAACGAACAATGCTTTCTCCGAGATCAACGGCGGGTATATCGGTGTCCGCATAAACGGTGGCCCGGGCACGATCACTAACAGCGGTGCTATCAGCAGCACAGCCGCTTTGGGAAAAGGTATTGAGTTGGTCGCCGTTGGCGGTTCCGTTATCAACAACGCATCGGGCAGCATTTCAGGCAATTATGGCGTGCTCTTGGCCGCTATGGGCACGGTCACCAACAGTGGAACCATCACGGGCCCAAGTCGTGCTGTGTATGCGCTGGCCGGCGGCACGCTGACCAACCAGGCCGGTGGATACCTCGGGAGCGGCAATTTCGGTGTCCTGGCTAAAAACGCTGCCTTCAATGTCACCAACTACGGCAGAATTGTCACCACCCAGACCATCAGCAACGGCGTCCGACTGTCGCAGGGCGGGACCGTCGTCAATGCCGCCAATGCGACGATTTCCGCCGCTGACACCGGCATCTATATATTGGGCGGCGGCAGCGCAACCAACGGCAACTCCTCGGTGATATACGGCCAATTTACGGGCATCCTGATCGGTGGCTCCGGCACGATCACCAATGCAGGCACGATCAGCACCTTTATTAATCCGAACAATTCGTACAATTCGTACAATGCGGTCCTCTTCACCGATAACAACAACCGGCTGATCCTGCAGACTGGTTCGAGCCTGATCGGCGCGGCGACGGCAACGGGGACAGGGAACGAGTTGCAGCTTGAGGGCAACGGCAGCTCCAGCAATACCTTCAGCGGCTTCGGAACCGTATCGGCGACCGCGGGCACGCAATGGGCGCTATCGAACGACTTTTCCGTCGCCGGCAGCCTGGGCGTCAGTACCGATACCGGCAGTCAGCTCGTTATGTCCGGCAACGTGGATAGCCAGGGCCTTACCAAACAGGGCGACGGCACGCTGGTGATCGATGGCACGGCGACCAACTCGGGCAATGCCGAAGTGATGGCTGGCCGCCTGATCGTCGGCAGCGACATCGCGCATGCCGGCGCCGTGCTGCAGGGCGATGTGCAGGTCGATAGCGGTGCCATCATCGGCGGTCACGGTGAACTCAGCGGCAGTCTGAACGTCCTTGGTGGCGCCCATCTGGCCCCGGGCAACTCGATCGGCACGCTTACCGTCGGTGGCGATCTCACGCTTGCGCAAAGCAGCCAGCTCGATTTCGAATTCGGCGCACCGGGCGTCAACGCCAGCCAGGGTGCGAGCGACAGTGTTGCCGTGCACGGCAACCTTTCGCTCAACGGAGCCGTACTCAATATTTCCAATACCGGCAGCATGGGGCCAGGCCTGTACAACCTGTTCACTTATGACGGTACCTTGACCGAGAGCAATGGCGGCATCGCATTCGGCAGCACGTCGGGTGGCGCCTATGCCATCCAGAACCTGACCGCCAGCAAGCAGATCAACCTGATCGATGCCACCAGCGTCACGCTCGCTTTCTGGAACGCCAA
>DASYLE010000192.1:0-14980 GCA_036009745.1 Luteibacter sp.
GTACATCCGGCTTGCGCGTGCGGACACCTATCCCGACCTGGATTGGAAATGGTACGACCCGGGCTTCGTGGAGCACGGGGGGCTTCGCAAAACAGACGGGGCGAGATTTGTACCCCTTTCGATTCTCGACGCCGTCACCAAAGCCGTGAGCAAGGATTTGGGCGATGGCAAGGTCATCGTCGGGAATCTGGATCAATGGGGCGGTGGTTGTTTATAACGCGCCATCAATCCGAGGGCTTGGCAACCCGAGGCCTACTCCGTCCCATAGGTCCGCCCGGGCTATTTCGTGGTCGGTGTCGCTGGTTGAGCCGCTTGTTCCGCAGCAATGGCCAACGCCTGGCGAATCGCGTCAATCACGATCTCGGGTCGGTCATACGGGATGAGGTGACCGGCGCGCGGCACGATCTCGTTGACACCATGGGTGGACATGGCGGCGACCTCGTTGTGCAGTTGCTCCCAGGTGGCGGTGCGCTGGTCCTGCTCCTGCTGGGTCAAGGTCTTGTAGCGGGGATAGGGGGCATGCGTGAGTACGATGATCGGCATGTCACCGAAATCTCGCCGTGTTGCACGGGTCTGGTCGGCGCTTGCACCCCAAAAGTTATGGGTCTCCGAGGCGACGGCTGCCTGGTACTTCAGTTTGGCCGAGTATTCCAGCATTGCGTCGTTGATCGCCTGGCTGAAACGTGGCTCCGGTTCACCGACACACTTCTTGTAAGCAGGCGAGTCTTTCGGAATCTCGCCACCTTTTACGGCGTCCATGCAGGTCGTGTCATTCACCTCGTCTAACCAGTGAGCCTGGATCTCAGGCTTCGCAATCGCCTTCAGTCGGGTTGACTGATCTTCGTGCGAGCCGTCAACGATGACCATCCCGGCCACTTCGTCGCGATAGCGATCGGCAAAGACGCGAACCGCCATGCCGGCAGCCGAGTGTCCCACCAGGATATAGGGCGGCTTGATGTGCACGGCTTCCAGGGCTTTGTGCAAGTCATCGACATCGTTGGCGGACGTGCCCGGACGTGTCGCGGCGTCGCTGAAGCCAAGCCCCGCGCGGTCATACGAACAGGTAGCATTCTTCTGGCTGATCGTCGGTTGCACCAAAGCCCACGCGATCGTTGTGTCGTTGGAGCCGGAGTCGAAGATGACCGCCGGCGAGCCCGAGCCGCGGCAGTAAAGATTGAGGCGTCGGCCATTGCCGACATCGACGAGTCGGACCGGTTTCGTGTAGACCGGATCGGTGATGATGGGCGCTTTCGGCGGTTGATCCGCGGAAGCCCATGTGGCCATCGACAGGCAGCCGATCGCCAACGTTGCGACGAGAGTTGTTCTGATCATCCCCATCCCCTGTAACTTTGGCTTTTGCGTGGCGGAGCATGCCAGTAAGCTTTCATCCCCGCTAGCCACGCGGTAGTAAGCGGCGTTGCTGGCGTGAGGCCTTCGACCGGACACCGGGCCCACTGGACCCCGGCTTGCGCCCACTGCTGTCCGGAAAAACAGCGACGGCCTGGCGGCGTGTTTCAATCAAGAGCAAGGCGGCGATGGGGAAGTCACGGCCTCAAAGGACTCGCGAACAGGGTTCGCTCCCACAAGGTCGTGGCAACCTGCTCCTGTGGGAGCGAACCCTGTTCGCGAGTCCTTTGGGGCCAGACCTGCAAGCTGGCAAAAATAGCTGCACGGCGATCAGCCGGCTCGTGATTCCGGGGCCTCGTTGAGCAGCGAGGTCGGCGGGGACGGCCTCCCACAAGGTCGTGGCAACCTGCTCCTGTGGGAGCGAACCCTGTTCGCGAGTCCTTTGGGGCCAGACCTGCAAGCTGGGAAAAATAGCTGCACGGCGATCAGCCGGCTCGTGATTCCGGGGCCCCGTTGAGCAGCGAGGTCGGCGGGGACGGCCTGCGCCGGGGTGACAATCAAAAGCTTGCGGCGTCACGTTACCGGCAATACGAAAGGCATCGGGTACGGAGGCGACTGAGTCGTCTTAACTATCCCCATCGCATTGGACGCGCCAGGCGCTCGCCGCACTTACTCGACATGCGCCGAAGCGTCGGCCCCGCCCCACCATTGGAGGGCGCGCCGCATCCACATGCCAGCCAGGTCCGGATTCCATACGAAGGTCGCCACGCTTTCCGGCGGCATCATGTATTCGAAACCGGTCTGGCCCTCAACCACGGAAACGAGGCGTGCATCCTTGCGGATGTTCACCATCACCAGGACGATGGATCCGTCGGGAGTGTTCTGGAAGGCGACATTGGCGATGCCCTTGTCCGCGTCGGTATCGGTGGACCTCACCCGGACGGCGCCTGGCAGGACGAATCGACTGAAGTGCGCCAGGGCGTAGTACTCGTCGTTACGACTCACGGTACCCGTCTGCGAATCGATCGTGATCAAGCCTTTGCAGGCCTGGCACCCGCCGAAATGCGGGCCGTGATGCTCGTCCAGCGCAAGGTTCCAGTACAGGGCGCCACGCGCCCACTGCCGGGTTCCCACGACCAGCAGGTTTCGCGCGAACCAGAGCAGTTCACTGCTCATGCTCAACGGCCAGTCGCCACCGGAACACTCGCTGATGTAGACATCCTTCTGCGGAAACTGGTGGTGCACGCGCCCCTGCTCATGGGGGCTGCCTTCATAGCAATGCCAGGCGACACCGTCGATATAGGGCGAGGCAGCTGGGTCGGCGAGCACGGCCAGTGGCTGCTCGGGATGGCTCCAGTTGTGATCCCATTCCAGGATACGTGTCTTCGGCTTGCGGTTTGCCAGCTTCGGGCCGAGATACTGCGCGACGATACGCGCCCGCGTCTCCGCAGTCATGGCCATACCCGGGTAGGTAAGCGGTGAATAAAGCGGTTCGTTCTGCAGGGTCAAGGCGAAGATCGGGATGCCATAGCCGCGGTAGGTGTCGATATATTTGACGAGGTAGTCCGCGTATGCGCTTTCGTACTGCTCCATCAACTCCCCGCCGATAACGTTCTCACCGCTCTTCATCCATGCGGGGGCGCTCCAGGGCGACGCAATGACGAACAGTTCGGGCCGGATGAAGAGGACTTCCTGCACCACCGGTATCACGTCCTGCAGGTTCGCCGCGACATTGAAATGTTCCAATGTAGGATCGGTCTCGCCCGAGGGAACATCGTCCAGCGTATAAAGCTTCAACGAGAAATCCGAGGCGCCGATGGTCAGGCGCATCATGTTCAGGTTGAGGTTGGGCGGCGAGCCATACAGCTCGCGTAGCAAGGCATCGCGCTGCAGGGCATTCAATTTGTTCTGCAGAAGCCACGCCGACGAGTCAGTCATCGCCGCCCCGAAACCGACCATGGTCTGGTATCTGGTGTTGAT
The DNA here is from genome assembly GCA_036009745.1 of Luteibacter sp. Taxonomy (GTDB): domain Bacteria; phylum Pseudomonadota; class Gammaproteobacteria; order Xanthomonadales; family Rhodanobacteraceae; genus Luteibacter. The sequence goes on from DASYLE010000192.1 coordinate 3,328, forward strand.
GTCGATGTCCACATCGGCAGGTGCCGAACCACGGGGGCGCATCACGACGCCGGGCTGCGGCATCAGCCTCAATCGGCGATCCGCCGTACTCAACCAGAGCGCGACGGCAGGCATGACCGGCTGTGCGGCAGGGATGACTTTGGCCCCTACCGGGGCCTGTTTGAAGCGCGGCGCGAAAAGTACCGCCACGGTGAGCAGTGAAATCAAGCCGATGAATACGACGGCCGCTATGCGGGAATCCGACTTCCGCTCAACCATGGCGCCCGCAAATCCTGTCACTCACGTTGCAGTCACTTGGTATCACGAAGCTTCCAGGCGGTCGCAGCGAAACATGAGGGGGTGGTTCGTCATTCCAGCATAGCGAACCTGACCCACGTCCGATAGACCAGCGTCGGTCCAGGGATACGCGACCGACGACGATGCCGGACTATCAGAACCTGTACATCGCCTTGAGGGAGCCGGTGTTGGACTGGAAGTGATCGGCGAATTCACCGGCGTATTCCAGGCGCAGGTCCCATTGATCGCTGGCCTTCCAGTCCAGGCCTGCCGTGCTCTTGAGGCGGCGCTGGGGCAGGTCGCTGGTGACGTGGAACCAGCCAACGTTGGGCGAACTGTCGGCAAACTGCATGTCGGCACCCAACCGGCCCTGGTTGTAGAACGTCGCGCCGATGCCGCCATAGACTTGCAGTGTCATGCCGTTATCGAAGGAGAACTTGCTGCCGGCCTCGACCATCGGAGATGCACCGAACACGTTGGTGTTGGAATGCGCGACTTTCAGGTCGAACACGCCGGCACCCCGTTCCGTATAACCATCCGATGCTATATGTGTGGCATGCAGGTCGATGTACGGCTTCAGGTACCAGTCCTGGAATGCGAACTGATCACTGATGCGCGAATGCAGGCCCCAGTGACTGACGTCGAACGATGCTTTCGCAATACCACCGATGCCGGAAATCTGCGCCTCGCGCCTGGAGTCGTACGACATCTGGCCACCTTCGAGCACCGCCGACACCAGCCAGTTGCCCATCTGGTGTTTGGCAGCCACGCCCGCCGTCCAGCCTTTGCCGTCGACCGAGTCCGACACGGTACGCGTGTCGAGATTGCTGTTGTCCGCCGATACCGAGCCGCCGACGAACCAATCGGTAGCCACTTCCTTCTGGCCGCCCAACTGGAACACCTGGCTGTTCTGGTGATAGCCCACACTATTGTTTCCGGCGTCCTTGTCGCCATTGCTGGCGACCACGCGCCCCCACAGGCAATCGTGCTCGCGTTGGAACTGCGCGCCGTCATCGAAACGAGGACAGCTGTTCAAGCGCTCGACGAACGCATTGCTGGCTACCACGTGTGCCACGCTCGCTGCCTGGGCACCTTCGCTTTGCAAGGTGGTCAATGCGATGGCGTAGTTGGTCTCATTGGTCACCGAGCTGTCGAGGGCGGCAAGCGCCTGGGCTTGCGCGTGTGTGATGCTCGGATCTGCAAACTGGCTTTCCAGGTTCTGCGCGACAGCAATGAGATTCGATCCGAAGCCGGCTTGTTGGGCGACGAGGCTCATTTGCGATATCGGGTTGACGACAAGATTTCTTTGCGCATCGATCATCCCGTTGTACACGAAGAGGTAGTTCGATGCGTCCTGCACATTCACGCTGTATTGCGCGGAGGGATAGCTTACGTTACTGATCAGGATCTGTTGCGTTGATGCCAGTGCGTAAGGAACGACCAGGATGGTGCCGCCGTCGCCGAGCGTGACGCCCTTTCCAGCGGTCAGGCTGGCTACCGAGCTACTCCAGAAATCGACCGCCTGCTTGATCGTTCCGGTAGTGTTATTCAAGGCGCCGTTGATCACGCTCTGCGTTGGCGTGTAGTCGGTATCGCCGTTGACATCAATCGTTCCGGTGTTGATCACGTCGCCCGTACTGCTCGGGGACGTGCCCCAATAACCGGCGTTATTGATGCTGCCCTTGGCCCCGACATCGATGCCGCCGTAGATCTCTCCACCGGCGTTGTTATTGACGACGCCAAAGGCGTTATCGGTAACGTTGATGGCCACGCCGGCCACGGGGTTGTTGTTGGCGTCGGTTGGGGCGATCAGGCCGTTGTTGGTGATCTGGCCGTTGCCGTTCTGGTTTGCCTTTCCACTGAGCACGATCACCGGCGCGGTGGCGTTACCCAGGATGTTGCCGCCGTTCGTTATGGAGACGAGGCTGTTGTCGCCGCTGTCCGGATGCCCTTCGGAGTTCACGACGATGGCACTGGAGCCGTTGCCTAGCGCCTGGATCACGCCGTTGTTGTTGGTGATGTTGATGGGGCCTGCGTAACCGGTGCCCTGAGCCGTACCTATCATCATGCCTGACGTACTCGCCATGAGGCCGCCACCGCCGCCTACACTCTGGGCGAAGATCGCGGGTGCGTTGGCGCCCTTGGTCTGCACCAGATAGCCGTTGGTGGTAACGGTCACGGAGCCGCCGCTGCCCCAGCGATTTGATGCCGGCCCGACGAAAGCGTTCTCGTCCAGCGGAAAGGCGATGGAGCTGCCGCCGCTGGCCAGATCGCCGCCGAGCACGCCGCCACCACCGATGCTCTGCGCCAGGATGCCATAAGCACCAGCGCCGCCGGTGATCACTTCGCCCGTCACGTTCACGGTCACGTTACCGCCGTTGCCCCCCATCTTCGCGTAGTTGATCCCGCCGACGGTGGCGTTACTCGCGAATGGATCCTTGCCGCCGTACGTGAGACCGACGATCCAGCCGCCACCGCCGCCGATGCTCTGCGCCAGGATGCCGTGCGCGTTGCGCCCCGTGCCGGTGTTGAAGCTCGCTGTCGTCGAGGTGACGGTGACGTTGCCGCCCTTGCCGCAGCCGCTGAACGCGTAACCATCGCCTACGCCCGAGCAGAGCGGCGCATTGGTGAGGGGCAGGTTGGTGCCGCCGACGGCGATCGCCGTCTGGCTTCCGCTCGGATCCTGGGTCGGGTCGGTGGTACCCACCGAATAGCCGCCCGCATTCGCCTTGGTATGCATGATGACGATGTCACCGCCGCCGCCGCCGATGCTCTGCGCCACGATGGCCACCGCGTCGTTGCCGGTGGTGTTGATGAATGCGCCCTTGTTGCTCGCGTCGATCGCATGGAAGACGCTGACATCGCCGCCGTCGCCCTGGGTGTCGTAGTCGCCGCCGAGGGTCAGTGTCGTTGGCGTGCCGGTGACCGAGGCAAAACCGCTGGAGGTCAGCGTGCTGTGGCCACCGCCACCGCCGACGCTTTGCGCGAAAATGCCGAAGCTGGCATCGCCCTGGGTGACGATCGCCGCGTCAAGATTGTGGACGCTAACGCCACCGCCGGTGCCCGTGTTCTGCGCGCGGCCGCCCAGCGTGACCGTACCGTTCATGCCGTTCGGCCCGCTCACGTTGAGCGTTTGCACGTGCGTCGAGCCGGCGTCGCCGCCGCCACCGCCTACGCTTTGTGCAAAAATGCCGGCCGACATCGGGCCTTGCGTCGTCAGCGTGCCCTGGTTCGTCACGTTGACATCCTGGCCGTCGCCAGCCGTGCCCTTGCCACTGCCATTGCTGCCACCGCCGGCGCTCATGTTCACGGTCGCGGATCCCTGGGTTGCGTCAGCTGTGTTGCTGGCCTGGGTGGCCGCATAGGCGAGGTAATCGGAAGAAAGGCTTTCCAGCGAGCTCGTGTCGAACGGCGTCCATGCGCCCGGCACCAGCGCCTGCACGCCGGCATAGCTCTGCAGCGAATTCTTCAGCGACGTGGAACCGGGCAACCAGTCAGCCAGCGTCGCCGTCGTCGCCGGCAGGCCAGCAGTCGTGGCCGAGCCGGCCTTGCCGCCACCGCCCCCCACTGACTGCGCATAGATGGCCGCCGCATCGCCACCGATGGTGAGGATGTTGCCTGAGTTGTTGGCAGTGACCACACCGCCGTTGCCGCCGGCGCCGCTGGCACCGGTGAGGGTCATGGTTTCCGACTGCGAACCGCCACTGCCCTTGGCCGTCGCGGCGCCGCCCACGCCACCACCGCCGCCCACGCTCTGCGCAAAGATGCCGTTGGCGTTGTCGCTTATGGTGAGGATGTTGCCTTCGTTGGTTGCCGTCACGTTGCCGCCCGCTGCGCCGCTGCCACCGTCGCCACCAAGCGTCATCGTCAGCGAGGCGGTGTCGTCCTTGTCTTGCCCGATAAAACGCGTGTCGCCCTTGCCTGCGGAGCCCACGCCACCGCCGCCGCCCACACTCTGCGCGAAGATGCCGCGCGCGCTGTCGCCGGCAGTGAAGATGAGGCTGCCAGCGCTGTTGTCCGCGGTCACGACACCGCCGGTGCCGCCTTCGCCACCCGTGCCGCCCACAGCCAGGCTTATGGCGACCGACGTCCCCGTGCCGACGCCGATATTGCTCACGCTGGAATCGCCACCCGCGCCGCCACCGCCGCTGACGCTCTGCGCCATCTCGCCATGCGCGCCGGCGCCGCTGGTCATGATCAGGCCGGTGTTGTACGCGCCGACATTGCCGCCCGCGCCGCCGTCGCCGCCCTTGCCACCGACGCCGATATCGATCGCCACTGACGGCACCTCTTCAGCAACGGACAAGGTATAGGCGTCGGCTTTGCTCATGCCGCCGTTGCCGCCGCCGTCGCCCACGCTCTGTCCGAGCACGCCCCACGCATCCGAACCGGAAGTGAGGATCTGCCCCGTGTTGGTGGCCAGCACGTCACCCGCCGTGCCGCCCTTGCCGCCGCTGCCACCCACGGATACGTTGATGTTCAGTTCGGCGCTGGCATTCAGCGCGAGTGCTGAGCCGCCCTCGCCACCGCCACCGCCTACCACTTGCCCGACCACGCCCTTGGCATGATTGCCCTGCGTGCTGACGATGCCGCTGTTGTAGATCGTCAACTGGTTGGTGCCGGCCGTGCCGGCGCTGCCGCCGTTGCCACCGCTGCCGCCCACCACATAGTTGAAGATGCCCACGGACGAGTTCTGCGCCGAGCCACCGGAACCGCCGCCGCCGCCGATGCTCTGGGCCACCAGGGCGCTGGATCGTTCGCCCTTGGTGGAAATGACAAAGCCCGTTTCCGCCAGTGCCTGTGGGCTGCGGTACGGATAACCGTTATAGAGCGTGGCCACCCCGCCCGTACCGCCGGGTTCGCCGTCGCCGCCGACCGCCACGCCAACGGCGGCCGATCCAGTCTGCACGGCGCCGCCGGCACCGCCGCCCCCGCCTATACTCTGCGCCACCACGGCCATCGAATCGCCGCCTTCGGTCTTGATCAGGGAGGTTGGCTGCGTGGCGGTCCACTCCCATGTCGCGACGTCGACTTCATTCCCATCGCCGCCCGTGCCGCCGTTCCCGCCGCCGTGCGAATAGATGCCGGATGCGCCGGCACCGGTGCCACCGGCGCCGCCGATGCTCTGCGCCAGCACGCCCGCCGCGGCGAAGCCGGTGGTGGAGATATTGGTGCTGCCGATGCTCACCTGCACCGTATTGGCATCGCCCGCCTTGCCACCGGCGCCGGGATGACCGTCGCCGCCGTCGCCCGTCGCACCCGCGCCACCCAGGCCGCCGATGCTTTGCGCCTGGATGCCCGCGGCCATCACCGCCGCCTGTGCCGTGCTGCCGTTGGCGTCAATGGGAACCGTTGCTCCTGTGGCGGCTGTGCTCGCACCTACGGCCCGGATGTTCGGCGAGGCCGCGCCGCTCTGCCCGGTGAAGATCTGGATGGCGCCACCGTCACCACCAACGCCGCCGTTGCCGCCGAAGGAGTCGGCGGCATAGGCCAGTGTGCCCGCGCCTCCCAGGCCGCCTGCGCTCAAGGCCGTGATGGCCGCGCCGGCAGAGGTTACGTCGCCCACGTAGAGGTGATACATGATCGTTCCGCCATTGCCGCCATTCCCGCCGGCCGGTGCATGCACTTCATCACCCTCGGCCAGGGAGTCACCAAGAGGCTGCGCCGCGTTGCCGCCGTTGGCCTGCATCAGAACCGCCGTCGTACCCGGGGTACTGCCGTTCCAGCCGTTGCTGCTGGTGATCGAGCCGGATTGGCCAAACTGCACGCCACCACTGTCGCCACCGTGGCCGGGCTGGCCAGGTATGTCACTGACAAGTTGGTCGCCGGCCGTTGCGCCCTGGCCACCGGTGCTGGTCAGCGCGATGGCGGCGTTCGCCGTGGTGCTGCTGACCACACCCGCGCCTGTGTCCATGGTCAATGTCACCAGTCCGCTCATACCGCCGGCGCCGCCGTAGCTGGCGCCGCCGTCCAGGCCCGTGCCGCCGGTGCCGCCGGTGCTGCTAAGCGAAACGGTCGGATTGCCCGTCGGACTTCCATCGACGCTGCCGACGATCTGCCCGTTTGCCACCGTTACCGACAGGTTGGGAGGTATACCGCCCGTCGTGCTGCTTTGGTCTGGCGCTGCCACACCCTGGTTGGACTGGCTGATCGCCGGCGTATTGGGTTGCGCAGCCGCGTTGACTTGCGCGGCAACCGCCGCCGCATAACCCGGCGCGGCGACGCCGCCACACGCCGTGGCCGCCATGAGAAACACGACGCTGCGGTAAAGCGGGCGACGCGCGAGACCGTCGAGCGCTCTGAATGCGGATACGTGGGTGCGGATGAGGTTTGGCATGGTCGTAGTTCCCTGGGAACAGAACGGCTGACCCATTGCGGGAATGCCTGGTCAGCACCGAGAGTAGGCAGGCCAGTGGCATGCGCATCTCGAAAAGCCCTCCCACGGCTTCAGTTGCAGAAGCCTCAAGCTATTCGGTCAACGATTCAGCAACCGCCGGAGATACCCACTTGCCGCACTGAGCGGCGTGCACATAGCCGTGCGAGTCTCGGCAAGCCACATTTTGGTGGTCCGCCGATCCGATCCCACGCGCTACGATAATTCTCTTCAATTAACCCATTCCCCTTGGATCGGGAAGGGCAAAGTTACGTATATCTGAAGTTGTAGGTCTAACCTACGTACAAGCTCTCGGCCCTTCCTGATGTTTCGCCTCCCGTGCGAAATCGGGAACGCAGGTCAGAACCCGAGCGTCGCGTCGCGCTCAAGCGAAACATCCGCTAAACAATGCCAGCGCTCCGTTGTCAGGGCAGACGCCATCTTGTAGATTCAAAACATGGGTCTTAAGCGGATGGATAACGTAGGTATCGTCGTCGAAGATCTCGCAGCAACGATCGATTTCTTTCGCGAGCTTGGCCTCGAGCTCGAAGGGCGGGCCACAATCGACGGGGAATGGGCCGGGCGGGTCATCGGATTGGGCGGTCAACACGTCGAGATTGCCATGATGCGCACCCCCGACGGCCACGGCCGGTTCGAGCTCTCCCGCTTCCTCACGCCGCCACCATCGCCGATCACCGGAACGCATTGAAACAGCTCTTATGTTTGACACCAACATAGTGGTGAGGATCGAACGATTCGTAGCTCGAGGAAATACGAAGGAGCATGTGCGTGAAGCGGGTCTTGATGAGATCGTGAAATTTGCCAACGCGTGTCCGCCACGATCGCTATGTTTGGTGCCCGGTGTAGCTTTTAGTGAAATGCCGCCCGGACGGGCGGATTTTTGTAGGGATAGCTATGAGAGATTTGTTGCAAGGCATCTGCCGGGTTTGGTGATGCTCCCAATGCCATCCATCACATGTATAGCGGCAAGCGTGACGATTTCGGTTATGAGGATCTGAGCCCTGATCCCGTTTTGGCCCCTGCTTTGCCCGCTCTACTTGCTGGCCGCCCTCGCCGGTTCAAATACCAGCCAGCTCCTTGGCCGCCAGCAGCAAGGGTTCGCCCGAGACGCGCAGAATTCCTGAGTACGGTGCTTCGAGTTCCATGATGAGGAAGATGCATCCTGAGAAGACCAGAGCGACGCAGAACTGGACGACGCGTATCGAAGCGTTGTGCGTCGCAAAGGTGCCCATGCCGATGAAGATGAGCACAATCCAAGATGCAACCATCAGCAACAGCGCTGTCGGCTCTTCCACCTTCTCGTGCTCGGAGGTCAATATCCGCTCCCTGCTGAGATCGCCGGTCACTTCAAGTGCGCGGTGCTGAAACCACTGCTCGGCCGGCGACCCCGGCTGGAGCTTGAGGATCGACACCTGCAACTGGGTAAGCAGGCTCAGGCTCGCGCGTGGAAGGCGAAAAACGGCCTCCTCCATCTCTCCCTCGGACGCTACCCGCTGCGTAGCTCGATCGAGGAACGCCCGCAACGCGGTACGTATCGGTGCGCTCGGCGGGCCGTAGCCGGAAAGCGAGCGGTCCAGAAGAAGCACTGACGTCGAGACGGCGACGACATCGTCGTTGGCGCGATCGAACGTTGCACGAGCCGAGGTAACCATGAAGCCCAACACCAGGGCGACCAGGGTAGCCATGATGTTGATCCCGAACTGCGCGGCCTTCTGTGCCTCGTAAACGCGGTGGTCCGCGGGCAACCGATGGGCGATCCATTCGCCGAGATACAAGCCGACGCCGGCTGACGCCATGATTCCCAGGGAAAACAGAGCTGCGTACATTGAGACCTCCGGCCGTGTTTCAGAAAGCGTAAGTTGCTTTGAGTGAACCCGTTTTGCACTGGAAGTGATCGGCGAACTCTTCAACACATCGAGCGAGAGGATCGCATTTCAACCGCTTATTCAGGAATTAGACGTCGCCGCTCCGGCGCGTCCAGCTTTTCTCGCGACTCTAAGCTGACTCGCTATCTCATCCAGAACCCGCTGAACCAGCCCAGCCGCGAAGCGCCGTGCCATGAGCACATCATTCTCCTGCGTGATGCCCGGCTCGTACCCTGCCGCGGTCTTGGGTTCGATCTCAGTCGCCATCCGTGCCCAATTCCAGTTTCTCTCGTACGGCTTGCGCGAGCTCCTTATTCCTGCCGCGATCATCGAGTAAGTCCAGGTAGAGCACGATGGGGCTTGCGAACATCGCACTGTCGCCTTCTTGCGATCGGAACGCTAGTTAGCCCTTATCAGCTGAGAAGCATAAGGCCATATCACCAAATAAGCGCTGTCTCAATTCGCTTGAGACAGCGAATTCGGACGCACGCATGAATTAGGCCTTCCAAGTAACGTCCCCGTACTCCGTTGTCGCAGCAGACGGCATCTTGTAGATTCGAACCATGGGGCTTAAGCGGATGGACAACGTGGGGATCGTCGTCGACGATCTCACCGCGGCGATCGAATTCTTTCGCGAGCTTGGCCTCGAACTCGAAGGGCGGGCAACGATCGAAGGGGAATGGGCCGGGCGGGTCACCGGATTGGGTGATCAACACGTCGAGATTGCCATGATGCGCACCCCCGACGGTCACAGCCGGCTTGAGCTCTCCCGCTTTCTCACACCGCCCACCGTCGCGGATCACCGGAATGCGCCGGTGAATGCCCTGGGCTACCTGCGCGTCATGTTCACCGTGGACGACATCGACGAGACGCTTGAGAAACTCTGCAGGCGCGGCGCGCAGCTCGTAGGCGAAGTCGTGCGTTATCAAGACACGTATCGGCTCTGCTACATTCGCGGGCCAGAAGGGCTTCTCATCGGACTCGCCCAGGAACTCAGCTGAGCGGGGGGAACACGATGGACGAGGCGGCGACACGTCTTGGTATCGAGGCGTTGCATAGCTACTGGGCTCGCCAGCGCGAGCCAGGATCCGTGGCCCCGCTACCGCAGGATGTCGAGAAGACATTGCTGGCGGGCTTGCGTCTCAACGTGCTGGAAACCCTGCGCTATTTGCACCAAGAGCGGCCGAGTTACGAGCAATTCGAAGCCTGGATAGGCGAACGCAATGACGGCGAACTGGACGAGGTCTCGCTCAATCGCTTGCGGCGTGCACTGGCAGGCGAGATGGTCGGCGCCGAAGTCGGCGATCTCGACCACATAGAAGGCCTGAGCGCGGACGACCTTGCACACTGGCACGAGCATGGCTACGTCATCCTGCGCAACGCGATCAGCCCGGAAGCGGCGGAAGTCGCGGAGGTGGCCGTCTACGATTTTCTGGGGATGGACCGAGACGACCCGGAGTCCTGGTATCGCCAATCGCTGGGCCATTCCATCTGGGTGTCGCTACTGCGGCATCCGGCGCTGGTCGCCAATCGTCGCGCGCCACGTATTCACAAGGCCCATGCCCAACTGTGGGAGCGCGAAGATCTTTGGGTAACCATCGACCAGGTCGGATTTAATCCGCCGGAGCGCGAAAAATGGCGATTCCCGGGACCGCATCTGCACTGGGACGGCACGCTGGCCGAGCCACACTGTTTTGAATTGCAAGGCATCCTTTATCTCGCCGACGTTGCCGAGGACCAGGGGGCATTCAGCTGCGTGCCGGGCTTTCATCGCACGCTGAGCGAGTGGCTGAAAGGCGTTCCGGCAGGTGTGAATGTGCAAGATCACGCGCGGCGCAGCTTGACGATGAAACCGATTGCCGCAAAGCGCGGCGACATGATCATCTGGCACCACCTGCTGCCGCATGGCAGCAGCCCGAACCGCGCACAACGACCACGCGTCGTGCAATACATGTCGCTGCGGCCCACGCGCTTTGCGTACACCGAGGAATGGAAGTCTTAAAGGCGGGCCGCAATCCGCGTCCCTTCAGGCAAAGATCGACTTGGACTGCAAGTACGCGTCAAGCGCATCCGGGCCCAACTCCCGTCCCAGGCCGCTGGCCTTGAAGCCTCCGAAAGGTGCCGACGGATCGGGGAGATAGCGGTTGATCCCGACCGTTCCGGTCTGCATCCGGCGTGCGACCGCCATGGCGCGTTCGGGATCCGTGCTCCAGACCGTTCCGCCAAGACCGTAGTCCGAGTCGTTCGCCAGCCGGATCGCGTCGTCCACAGTCTTGTACCGGATGACCGACAGCACCGGTCCGAAGATCTCCTCGCGGGCGATCGTCGAGGCATTGTCGACGTCGACAAACAGGGTCGGCTCGACGAACCATCCGTTCGACAGACCCGTCGGGCGGCCCCCGCCAACGAGCAACCGTGCACCTTCGGCCACGCCCTTCGCGATGTAGCCCTCCACCCGTTCGCGATGGGCCTGGGTCGCCATGGGGCCGATCTGGGTCGTCGGATCCAGCGCGTCCCCAACCTTCAGTGACCGCACGAACGTCTCGAGCGTCGCGACGATCTCGTCGTAGCGGCTGTCCGGCACCAGAATCCGCGTGCTGACGTAACAGGTCTGCCCGTTGTTAAGAATGAATGACTCGAAAAACCTTTCCCCGAGCGACGCCATATCCAGGTCGACGTCGTCCAGGATGATCGCAGCGGACTTGCCGCCGAGCTCAAGCGTCACGGGACGGAGAAGACCCGCGCATGCCTGGGCGATCGCGCGCCCCGCGGGGGTCGACCCGGTGAACGCTACCTTGTCGACGTGGGGGTGAGCGACAAGATACGCACCGGCCTCGCGGCCGCCCGGCACGACATTGATCACGCCGGGTGGGATATCGGACGCCTCGACTGCTTCAGCGAACAGGAATGCGTCCAGGACCGCCTCGGGCGAGGGCTTCAGCACCACGGTGCAACCTGCTGCCAGGGCAGGGGCATGCTTTACGGCCGCAAGTGTCTGCGGGAAGTTCCACGGCGCGATCGCCGCCACAACGCCCAGGCTCTCGCGTCGGACGGTCGTGGTCCCTCCGAGCAGATGTGGCTGCTCGGACTCGAACGGATAGTCGCGAGCCAGGCCGGC
>DASYLE010000193.1:0-9524 GCA_036009745.1 Luteibacter sp.
CGAAGTGTTGGTATTGATTACGAGTGGCATGGGTGTCTCCTAAGCGGAACCGATTGCCGGTGTGTTGGGCGTTTCATCATCCCGGCGGGGTGTTCCAATTCCGGAATGCCGTCCGCCTCGGGGAGATTTTTCGGCACTGCCACCGATTACTTGAGTCAACGGATCCACTTTTTTCTTTTCAAAAAGGGCTAAAGCAATCGGCATGCCAGCCGAGGGCGCCCGCCGCCGGACCGTGCGAATCCAGTAAAACCCCGGCTTGGCACCGGAATTGCTCCCTACCCGGACCTGGCCCTCGCGACGGAAATCCGACGCGAGCCGAAGGCCACCCCTACGTTCCGGAGCCAACGATGTCGTCAGTCCTTCCCGCCGACGAGACAATCACCACGCACGTTCCGCAAGAAACACCGGTCGTCGCCGAAGCGCGGGAGACCGCCGCCGATCCGGTGGCGGCACCGGTCGAGCTGGACTATGCGACATGGCTGGCACGGCGGCAGATAAGCGGCGGCCAGCGGCGCGCCGCGATAGAGCGCATGCACTCGTGGCCCACCTTGCCTACGCTGCTCGTGCTCGTGCTCGACGCCGGCGCGGACGATGCGGCCTTGCTGGCAACGCGCTCCTCGGTCAAGGCGCAGCTTCTTGCCGCGAGCGGGATCGACGTAATCGACGCCCGGGATATCGCGGCACTCAATCACCGGGTGGCTGCCAGCGATGCCGACTGGGTGCAGATCGTGCATGCTGGCGACCGTCTCGATGAACTCGCCCTCTACCTTACCGCCGATCGCCTGCGCGAAGACGGCGAGTTGCACGCCATCTACAGCGACGAGGATGCGCTGACCGCGGATGGCTACGCCGAGCCCATCTTCAAACCCGACATCAACCTGGATCTGCTGCGCAGTTATCCCTATACCGGGCGCGCACTGGCGTTCCGCCGCAGCCGCCTGCTGGAACTGGGCGGCTTCGATGCCGACCGTGGCGCGCTAGCCTTGCACGATTACCTGCTGCGCCTGATCGAGAGCGACGGCCTGCCGGCGATCGGCCATCTGGACGACGTGATCTACCACGCTGCCCTGCCCTTCGCCGTCTGGCTGACCACGCCCGCCGTGGGAGACGGGGTGGCGCCGACCCTGTCGGCGCACCTGGACCGGCTCGGAGTGGCACACCGCCTGCACGTCGGCTCGTTCGATTCTGCCCAACGCATCGAGTACCTGCATCCGGACCGGCCACTGGTTTCGATCGTGATCCCGGTGTGCAACCAGTTCGTCTTGTTGAACGTGCTCATCGAAAGCCTGTTCTCGACCACGAACTATCCCGCCTACGAAATCCTCCTGGTCGATGGCGCAAGCGACGATCCGGCGACCTGCCGCTACATGGCCGGGCTCGAAGCGCTCAAGGCGCCATCGGTGCGCGTGCTGCGTCACAAGGATCCTTGCGGCATATCGACGCTGTGCAACAGCGCCTTCGCCGAAGCCCATGGCGAGTACCTGTTGTTCCTCGACGTCAACAGCGCCGTACTCCATGCCGACTGGCTCGACGTGCTGATGCAGCATGCGCAGCGCCCGGAGATTGGCGCGGTCGGTGCCCGGCTGCATTATTCCGATGGCCGGGTGCTACACGGTGGCATCCTGCTCGGCCTGCACGGCATCGCCGACCACGCTTTTGTCGGCGAAGCCGCCACCGCGCCGGGTTACATGCAGCGCCTACAAGTCGACCAGAATTACAGCGCGGTCAGCGGCGCCTGCCTGATGGTGCGCAAATCCGTATTCCTCGAGGTGGACGGGTTCAGCGACAGTGAATTCGCCGCCACTTACCACGCGGTGGATCTCTGTCTGAAAATCCGCCGGGCCGGCTTCCTCACGGTGTGGACCCCGTATGCCCGACTGCTACATGACGGCCGCAGCGACATGCTGGTTTCAAGGAAAGGTCGGATCCAACTTGATTTTACCCAGCTCAATACCGAGCAGCAGTCCCTGTGCGAACGCTGGCTGCCATGGCTGGCCCGGGACCCCGCCTATAACCGCAACCTCAGCCTGCACAACAGCAATTTCTCGCTGAACGACCAACGCCACGTTGCCTGGCAACCCTTCGTCAACCGGGTCTTGCCGCGCGTGCTGTGCCTGCCTGCCGATGCATTCGGTTGCGGCCACTACCGCGTGCGCCAGCCCTTCCTGGCCTTGCAGGACGAAGGCATGCTCGACGGCATGATCGGCACCCGCTACCTGGCTTCGGTGGAACTGGCCCGTTTCGAAGCCGATGTGGTGATCATGCAGCGCCAGTTGCTCGATTCGCAGCTCGAACGGATGGCGGAACTGAAAAAGCATTCCGGCGCATTCCGCATCTTCGAGCTGGACGATTACCTGGCCAACCTGCCGATGAAGAATGTCCATCGCAGCGAAATGCCCAGCGAAGTCCGGAAGAAACTACGCCAGGCCGTGGCCATGGTCGATCGCTTCGTCGTCTCCACCGAGCCCCTGGCCGAGCAGCTTGGCGGCCTGCATAGCGATATCCGGGTGGTGAAGAACAATCTGCCGGTAACCTGGTGGGGCCATCTGGAGACACCGCAGCGGCGTGCCGGCCCCAAACCGCGCGTGGGCTGGGGCGGCGGCTCCAGCCATCGCGGCGACCTGGAACTGATCGCCGATGTGGTGCGCGACCTCGCCGGCGAAGTCGAATGGGTCTTCTTCGGCATGTGCCCGGACAAATTGCGTCCTTACGTGCATGAGTTCCATACCGGCGTACACATCGACGACTACCCGGCGAAACTCGCCTCGCTGAACCTGGATCTGGCCCTGGCACCGCTGGAGGACAACGTCTTCAACGAATGCAAGAGCAACCTGCGCCTGCTTGAGTACGGCGCCTGCGGCTTCCCGGTGATCTGCAGCGACGTCCTCTGCTACCGCGGCGACCTCCCGGTCACCCGGGTAAAGAACCGCTACCGCGACTGGATCAACGCCATCCGCATGCACCTGTCCGACATGGACGCCACCGCGGCCGCCGGCGACGCCCTACGCGACGCGATCCACCGCGACTGGATGCTGACCGGTCCACGCCTGCTGGAATGGAAGAGCGCGTGGCTGCCGGGTTGACCGGCCAAGCCAATACAAAAGCTCGCAAGCTTGAGCGCCCGGCTCCAAAGGACTCGCGAACAGGGTTCGCTCCCACAGGAGCAGGTTGCCGCGTCCTTGTGGGAGCGAACCCTGTTCGCGAGTCCTTTGAGGCCGGACCTGCAAGCTGGCAAAAAGAGGACACGGCGATCAGCCGGCTCATGATCCCGGGGCCCCGTTGAGCGGTGAGGTCGGCGGGGACGACAAGGCCCGCGAAGCGCGGTGTCGGCATGGATGTGCGAAGAGCAACCCTCATCCGCCCTGCGGGCACCTTCTCCCTCAGGGAGAAGGGAAGCCCCTGCGATTACTTGATGTAATCGAACAGAGTCATCGTCTGCACCTTGGCGAACACCTGCTGCGAGGCCTGCAGCGCCGCCGACTGCAGCGACAGCTGGCTGATCGTCGCCGCCGGATCGGCATCCTGCACGCCGGACAGCGCATCCTGATAGGTCACGCTGAGATCCGCATACGACTGGCCCTGCTGGTCGAGGACGCCCAGCCGGCTGCCGGCAAGTACCTGGGTATTGGTTACCGAGGCCTGGGTCTGGTCCAGCGACTCGATCTGCCGGTTCATCGCATTGGTCAGGTCGGCATCGCTACCGGTGCCCTGCAGCGCGGAGATCATATTGTTGATGGTCGAGAAGATGTCCTGGTTCTGGCTCGGCCCCACGGTGACGGTATCGCCGGCAGCCGGGGTGCCGGTCATCGCGACCGTCATGCCGTTGAAGCTGATCGCGTCGCCCGCCGTGTAAGGACCGCCGACCGGCGCGCCCGTCGCCGGATCGAGGACCGGGTTGCCGGTCGCGTCCGTCGCGCTCCAGTTGCCGGTCGCATCGAAACTGATGGTATAGCCCCCACCCGCCGTCATCCCGGCCTGGTAGGTCGCCGGATCGGTGACGCTGCTGGCGCCGACGATCAGTGAACCGGTGTTGGCGCTGCCCGCGGCAGCGACGAAGGTGCCATTGCCGTTCGGATTATTCATGAAGATGCCGCTACCGGCATCGCCGATCGCCACCTGCAAGCCCGATCCGATCGACATCATCATCTGCCCATCCGTGCCGGCATAACTCACCGAGCCATCGGCGTTCTGGATGAAGGGTGTCTTGGTGCTGCTGGTGCCCGAGAACAGCGCGTCGCCATTGGCGTCCGCGGTATTCGCCAGCTGCATCAACTGCGCACGGATCTGCTGCAGGTTGGTGGCAATACTGGCCCGGTCCTCGGGCGCGAGCACGCCGTTGATCGCCTGCAGCGCGAGGGTGCGCGCGCTGTCGAGCTGGTCGGTTATCGAATCGAGCGTGGTCGACTCGGTCGACAGTCGCGTGTTCGCGGTACCGATATTCGTCGTGTACTGGTTGTTCGCCGACAAGGTATGGTCGATCGCCAACGCTTGTGCGGCGCCTGCCGGATCGTCCGAAGCGACGTTGATGCGCTTGCCCGAGGACACCTGGTTCTGCGTACCCGCCAGCGCCGCCTGCTGGCTGAGCATGGTGGACAGCGACTGCTGGTAGCTCCAGCTTGTTGAAATGCGCATGGACATTAGCTTTGCACCGCGTTGATCAAGCTGGTGAAGATCGTCTGCGCGGCGGAGATGACCTGCGCGGCGGCCTGGTAGGACTGCTGGTACTTGACGAGGTTGGCGGCTTCCTCGTCCTGGTTCACGCCGGAAAGGCTTTGCTGCGCGGCCACTGCCTGGTTGTTCAGGCTGGTCTGGGTAGCCAGGTTGGACGCCGCCTGGCTGCCGGCGCTGCCGATCTGGGTAGTCAGGTTGCCGTACGCGTCGAGCACCGAGGTCTTGCCGCCGTCGAGTACGCCGGTATCGGCGAGCTTGGCCGCATCGAGCGCGTTGCCATTGTCGTTCAGGCCATTGGTATTCGCCGCGACCGTGAATTTGTCTCCGGCGGCGGGCGCGCCACTCAAGGTCACGCTCATGCCGTTGACCGTGATCGGCTGCCCCGCCGTGTACGTGCCCGTGGTCGTCGTGCCCGTGACGGGGTCAGTGATCGAGTATGCCGTCGGCGAAGTAAACGTGATCGTCGCGCCATCGAGCACCGCGGTGTTGGTCGGATCGGTGACCGAGGTCGAGCCGATCGCGCCGGTACCGGTATTGGCCTTGTCCGCCGTGGTCACCAGGGCCGACGCCGCGGCAATACCCGATGGATCGGTCATGGCCACGGCAAGCGTGCTGGCGGCATTGCGCGTCGGCTGGATCTTGAAGCTGTCGCCGGCCTGCGCCGGTGGTGCCGTGGACGGGGTGAAGGTCAGCCCGGCGCCGGATAGCGTGCCGTCGCCATTATCGGTCAGGGGAACGTTCTGGCCACCGGTGGTGCGCATGCTCCACGCGGTGCCGTCGTAGCTGATGATGTAATCGGAGGTGCCGAGCTTGGACGTGTCGGAAATCGACGCGGCCATCGTCGCGTTGCTGGTGTTGGCCGATGAGCCCATGACGTCCGGGCCGCCGATGCTGAGAATCGGGCTGCCCAGCTTGCCGTTCAGATCCAGGCCCTTGGCCTGCTGTGCATTGACGCTCGAGGCGAGTGCCTGCGCCGCCTGGCCGAGCTGGTTCTGGGCCGGATCGAGCACGCTGCTGCGGTAGTCGATCAGCGCGCCGAGCGAACCGCCACTGATCTTGCTGGTGATGTCGTTGCCGGCGGCATCGGTCACATTGGTGCGGGTGGCGTCGTACGGATCCTTGGCGGTACCGAGGGCGAACGACTCGTTACCGCTGACCAGGGCCTGGCCACTGGTGCTGTAGAGGCTGATCGTGCCGTCCTTCTCCTGCACGTTCGACACGCCGACGTAGCCGGATAGTTGACCCACCAGGGAATCGCGTTGGTCGAGCAGGCTGTTCGGCGCGCCGCTCGGCCCGGCCTGGCTGATCTGCTGGTTCAGCGAGGCGATGTTCTTGGTCAGGTCATTGATGCTGTCGACCGTATTGCTTATCTGGGTATTGACCTGGCGCTGCTGCGCGGTGAACTGACTGGCCAGCGTGTTGAACATCGAGACCATCTTCGATGTATCGCCAAGCATGGCCTGTCGCGTCGAGCTGTCACTGGGCGCGCCGGCGACCGTGCTGAAGGCGCCGTAAAAATCGTCGAGCGCGCCCTGCAGGTTGCCGCTACCGGCCAGCGCGCCATTCAGCGTCGTGGTCAGGTCGTTGAAGGTATCGGCACGCTGCAGGCTGGAATTGCTGTTCCATACCGAATTGGTCAGGTATTGGCTGTACTGGCGCTGGACCGAAACCACGTCCACGCCGGCACCGACCGTCAGCCGGCCATTGCTTTGCCCGATCCGCTCGACCTGGACCACGGTCTGCCGGTCGTAGCCCGCCGTATCGACGTTGGCCAGATTGTTGCCGACGGTATTGAGCGCCACCTGCGCGGCGTTGAGTCCCGAAATACCGATGCCCAGCATATTAGCCATGGAAAAATCCTAGAGACTCGACGTCAATCGTGTATGCCGCGTCATTCACTGGTTCGGCATCCCGACCGATGACTTGAGCGATTCCAGCGCCTTGCGCATTTCCGGGCTGTTGGCGATCGCGGCGATTTTGGCGGCGTAGGACGGATCGGTGGCATAACCGCCATCGACCAGGGCCTTGGCGAAACCAAGCACGTCGTCGCCCTTGCCGCGCGCCTGCGCGTAACGGGGGTTGTTGGCGATGAGCTCGGCGTAATCGGCGAACGAATGCGCCGGCGAATCGTAGGAACGAAAATTGGCCACGCGGCGAACCGCCACGCCATCTTCGTACTCGAGGGTCGGCACGTTGACCTTGGCACCGTCCCAGCTGGAGCCGGCCTTGATGCCAAACAGGTTATAGCTGCTGCTGCCGTCCGGATGCGAAGGCATGCGCTTGCCCCACTGGGTTTCCAGCGCGGCCTGGGCGAGCACGGCGCGCAGGGACACGCCGAGTTTCTGCGCGGCGGCGGTGGCCTGCGGGGCGAGGTCGCGGACGAATTGGCCCATATCCTCCGGCACCCACTTGCCCACCGTCTTCCACGCCGAATGGGCGGCATCGCCAATCGCGGAAAGGCGATCCTTCCAGTGATCGGTGGGCGCGCCATCCTTGCCATCGTCGCCGGCATGGATCACCCGGCCATCGGCATCGAGCTTGGCGTTCGGACCGCCAAGCTGGCGTACCAGCATCTCGGCGATGCCCAGGCCCTTGCCGTGCTGGGTCAGGTTCATCGCCAGCTGCTGGTCGTACATATCGCGCCACTGGTCGGCATTGCTGTCGTCGACCATCGAGTCGCCGAAGCTGGCCTCGCGCATCGACTTCAGCATCATCTGGGTAAAGATCGATTCGAACTGGCGCGCGACCACCGGCAGCGTGGCGCCGGCGTCGGTCTGTGCCGAGTGCCTGAGTGCGCCGAACCCGGACATGTCCGTCCAGGTATTGACGCTGCTATTGAGTGACGCGTCGCCCGGAGCCATCAGATCACCACCAGTTCGGCATGCAGGGCGCCCGACTGCTTCAGCGCCTGCAGGATAGAGATGAGATCGCTGGGACCCGCGCCGACCTGGTTCACCGCGCGGATGATCGTGTCCAGGCTGACGCCCGGGCCGAACTTGAACATGTGCGCACCGTCCTCACTGACCGTCACCGTGCTGTTCTGCACGACTTCGGTCTGGCCGCCCTTGCTGAAGGGACCGGGCTGGCTGACCTGCGGTTGCTCACTGATCGTCACCTGGATGGCACCGTGGGCGACAGCGGCGGCGCTGACGCGCACATCCGAGCCGATCACCACGGTACCGGTACGCGAATTAACCACCACGCGTGCCGGTGCATCGCCGGGTTGTACTTCCAGACCCTGGATCGCACCCAGCCAGGCCACGCGCTGGCCGGGATCGAGTGGACCGCGCACGGCGACAGAACCGCCATCGAGCGGATTGGCCGTGCCCGGACCATACGTGGTGTTCACCGCCTGGGCGATTCGTGCGGCCGTGGTGAAGTCGGGTGTATTGAGGTTCAGCACCATGTCGCCGCTATTGCCGAACGCCGATGGCACCGAGCGCTCCACGGTCGCGCCAGCCGGCACGCGGCCGCTGGCGGAAATATTGATCTGCACGCTCGAGCCGCTCTTGCCGCTCGCGCTGACCCCGCCGACGACCACGCTGCCCTGCGCCATGGCATAGACATTGCCGTCCGCGCCATGCATGGGCGTCATCAGCAGCTGGCCGCCGCGGATGCTCTTCGCGTTGCCGATCGAGGCCACGGTGACATCGATCGCCTGGCCGGGCTTGGCGAATGGCGGCAGATCCGCGGTCACCATCACCGCCGCGGCGTTCTTCAACTGCGGACGCGCGCTGGCCGGCACGGTGATGCCGAACTGCTGCAGCATGTTCTCCAGGCTCTGCGTGGTGAACGGCGCCTGGGTGGTCTGGTCGCCGCTGCCGTCGAGGCCAACCACCAGGCCGTAGCCGATCAGCTGGTTGTTACGCACGCCGGCGACCTGCGCCAGATCGCGAATCCGATCCGCATGCACCGGCGCGATCAACCCAACGATGAAAACCAACAAGGCGACAACCCGTATCGTCTTCATCAGTACGGCATCCATTTGGAGCTGAAGAATCGCGACAGCCAGCCCTGCGTATTCGCATCGGCCAGGGTGCCGCGTCCGGAGTACGTGATACGCGCATCGGCGACACGAGTAGAGGCCACCGAGTTGTCCTGGGCGATGTCCTGCACGCGGACGATGCCGGAGATCCGCACGAGCTCCTGGCCCTGGTTGATCGTCAGCCACTTCTCGCCGCGGACCAGCAGGTTGCCGTTGGTAAGGCGCTGGGCCACGGTGACGGTGATCTGGCCGGTCAGCTGGTTGCTCTGGCTGCTGCTGCCGTCGCCGTCGAAACTGCGACCGGCATTGGTGGTGATGTCGGCGGCCTTGCCGCCAATGCTCAGCGACTGGCCGAGGATGGTCGGCGCGTCGATCGCGGTCTTGTCGGTCTTGCTCGTGCTGGTCGAGGATTTCTTGCTGGCCTGGGTGGCTTCGACAAGGGTCACGGTGAGGATATCGCCGACGCGATGCGCGCGCGCATCGGAGAACAGTTCCATGTTCTGCATGTCGTGGTAGATCGAGCCGTCCTTCGCCACCGGCGCGTCCGAAGCCATCGGCGCTGTCGGCGCCCATTCGGCGTCGTCGTGCTTGGGTTCCATGGCACAGCCGGCCAGGGCAAGGATCGCCAGGCAGGAACCGATGAGGGGAAGAAGGCGTGGCATGGTCTTGGTCACAGTTTCTGGCTGAGGAACGACAGCATGTCGTCGACGGTGCTGATCGCCTTGGAATTCATTTCGTACGTGCGCTGGGTCTCGATCATGTTGACCATCTCCTCCACCACGTTGACGTTGGAGGATTCGAGCGAGCCCTGCAGCAGGGTGCCCATGCCGTTCAGGCCGGGCTGTCCGGTCTGCGCGGTGCCGCTGGA
>DASYLE010000194.1:0-11906 GCA_036009745.1 Luteibacter sp.
CCAGCTGGGGCTCGACCGCGTCCATTGAATCGGACATAATTCACGCCCGTTGCCGAAATGGCGGAACTGGTAGACGCGACGGACTCAAAATCCGTTTCTGGCGACAGAGTGTCGGTTCGATTCCGACTTTCGGCACCATGAATCAAAAAAAGCCACCCGATCGGGTGGCTTTTTTTCTTCCGCGAGATCCGTGGCGGTCCAGGTGCCGCGTCACAGCGGCGGGAATTTCACCGCAAGTTCCTTTCTTGGCGCGCGGGTCAGGGGTTCTCCCGGCATCGCGCGTTGATGGTGGTCGGACCCTATGGGGAAAGTCACGCCGTCGCCCATGTAGCCCGTGACGCTCAGATTGGGAAAATGCGGCTTCACGGCTTTGGAAAGTTCGGGTGCAAGAAAACCCGAATCCCTTGTCGCAGCCACGGCATGAGGACCGTTCGTTTCCAGCATCGGCACCGCCTGACATGACGTCAGGCGCAGGTCCCGGAAGTCCTTGGGCAGGCCGGCATCACTCAGGTGCTGGGCAAGCGCTCCGGGACTCAATGAAGGACCCGACGTGGACGGTGTAGCGTACAACCCTGGCCTGGGAAGGTCGGCGGATGCCGGTGCGCCATGGCCGATCACATAGAGTTTGTCCTTATGGACGATGTTTTGCAGCGGCTGGCCGGCATGCAATGACGGATAGATATTGGGGATCATCCGTGTCCCGGGAAACAGGTTCGGCCATTGCGGATGAGGGGCCGAATCGCGCACCCCCCTGACGGTTGCGTTGGCAATGTGCGTCTGTTCCAGGGCCTGGTAATTGGGGCCGTGGAGATCCCGTTCGGTCTCTGCCACGAACTTGCTGAACTTGAGGTCCTCGCGGATTTCCTGGTGCGCTTCTTTCTGTGTGGCCATCGCCTGCTTGCGCTGTATCGGGTTGAGCGATACGTCATGTGCAATCGAGCGCATGCGCATCTTGTTCGTATACCCGGCGGAGGTCACTCGACCATGATGCCCGCGCAGCGTCTCGTTGGCACTGTCGATCGTGCCTTTCCATTTGCTCAGAAGCTGTGTCTTCTTCGCTTCCATGCGGTTCGCCTCGTCGGCCGAGGGCGCCAACAATGCATGCGGCTCCTTGCCTTTGCGCAGGCGCACCATGTTTTCGCCAAATGCGGCATTCAACGCATGTTCGCCTCCAAAAGGCGTGTACATGAAGGCCCGGCTGGTCCGGGGAGGCGCGGTCACGGGCGCCATCGGACCTGTCGATGACCTTTTGCCGCCGGTACCGCCGTCCTCGCTAGCCATGAACATCCCCCTGCGCCATGTCGCCCCCCCACGGGTGAATCCGGCTAACTTGCATCCAGGTCCGGGGCCAGTCAAGCGAGCCGGCGAAGCCGTTCAGACGACGGCGCCATCCGGACGGATGGCACCATGTTCCGTTAGCCGGCAGCCTACCTACCGGACTGGGCCTTGCCTTCGCGGTCGAGGGCGGCGAAATCCTCGTCCGAAAGGGCGATCTCTGCAGCCTTCATATTGTCCTCGAGGTGCGAAACCTTCGAGGTGCCGGGGATCGGCAGCATCACCGGGCTGCGCTTGAGCAGCCAGGCCAGGGCGATCTGGCCGGGCGAGCCGTTGTGGCTTTTCGCCAGGTTGTCCAGCAGCGAGCCGGGACGGGCGAGGTCGCCCGAGGCCAGCGGGAACCAGGGGATGAAGCCGATGTTGTGCTTCGTGCAGTAGTCGAGCACGTCTTCACTGCTGCGGTCGACCAGGTTGTAGCGGTTCTGCACGGTCGCGACCTTGAACACCTTCGAGGCCTCTTCGATGTCGGCGATCGAGACTTCGCTCAGGCCGGCGTGTTCGATGACGCCATCGGCGATCAGCGATTTGATCGCGTCGAACTGCTCGTCCCGCGGCGTTTTCGGATCGATGCGGTGCAACTGCCAGAGGCCGATCTTCTCCACCCCAAGCCGACGGCGGCTGGCATGCGCCTGCTGGATGAGGTATTCCGGCCTTCCCAGCGGCACCCATACGTCGGGACCGGTACGTGCGAGGCCGGCCTTGGTCGCGATGAACATCTTGTCGTAGGGATACAGCGCTTCCCGGATCAGTTCCTCCGAGACGTTCGGACCGTACGAATCGGCGGTGTCGATAAAGTCGACGCCGAGTTCCGGCAGGCGCTTCAGGGTACGGATCGCCTCGGCATGGTCGGCCGGTTCGCCCCAGATACCATTGCCGGTGATACGCATCGCGCCGTAACCGAGCCGGTTGACCTCGGTCGTGCCGCCGATACGGAATGTGCCGGACTTCGCTGCAAGTTGGGTGGACATCGTCGATCTCCAGTGGTTGTCGTCAAAGCGGGGAAAAAGCCCACCGACAAGTCCTTCCGTCTGGAGCGGCCGGTTTCAAGGCCAAAGTGCATTCGCAGGATCACCGTCCGAGGCGACGATTTCCTGCGAAAATCCGCTCAGCGCAATGCTTCGTTCGCGACCTTCGTCTCGATCGCGGCACCGATGCAGGCGGCGGTCTGGCCGTTCGGCCCGGAATGGCAGAACGCGTTTTTCGGATCGGCGCTTGGATCGACCGCAAGGTGGCCATCATTAAGCCCGTTGGGCGGCACTGCCTGGTGCGCGGCACATCCGCCGAGGACAAGGATCGCTGCCGCAAGAATCACCGCTTTCATATCGATCTCCCGGGAATCGGGCGCGAGTCTAGCGCGATCATGGGAGGCTGGCGTGTGCCGGTTCGCTCAGGCATCGCGCTCGATATCGCGGGCCGGCCGATCGTCGCCGGGCTCACGCACATGTTCCGGATCCTCCCCGGGAATATCGATGGGTTCGCCTTCGGGTGGATCCGGCGGATCGTCGATCGCCGGCGTCCTCGATGGTGGTTGCGGATCCTCGGCCGGCGTCAGCGGCGGATCCCCGCCCGGGCGCTGCGGATCCTGTGGGTTCTGGCTCATCTCGAATACCTCGTCATGTTTCGTGACGAGGATCGAACCGGCCACGTGAGGAGGATGTCGGGTCGCCGCGACGGCGGTTTCACCCGTCGCGAGCCCGGGTTACAGTTCGCGAACCAGGCGAAAGCCCACGCGGGCGCTGCGCAATTGCGCATCGGCGCCCTGCCTGTAAGCCGAGCGCACCATGTCCGGCGAACTGCCCCACGAGCCACCGCGAATGACGCGGCGGGCACAGCCGGGGTTGACCCAGGCCTCGCCACCGCGCGGTGCGCGTATGTAATTGTCGTGCCAGCAGTCGTCGACCCATTCGGAGACATTGCCGCCGATATCGTAAAGACCGAACCCGTTGGCGGCGAAACTCATCACCGGAGCCGGTCCCCAGAAGGAATCACGGTAACCGTTGAACGCATTGCTCCAGCGACGTCCCGATTGCGAGCGGTCGCCGCCGCCGGTGAGGTTCTCCATCCGTGACGGCGGCGTGCCGTCGCCCCACCAATAGCGTGTGGTCGTACCCCCGCGCTCGGCATATTCGAATTCGGCCTCGCTGGGCATCCGATACGTCTTGCCCGTGCGCTTGGAAAGCCAGTCGGCATAGGCAAGCGCATCGTTCCAGGACACGTTGATCACCGGCAGCTTGTCCGACGCCGGCTTGCCCACGTAGTCGTCTGCCCAGGTCGCCGAGCTGTCGTCGCGCAGTCCACCGCTGGATTCGTCGTAAATACTGGCACCGCCGAGCTTCTGCGAGTCGGGTACGTAACCGCTGGCACGCACGAAGTCGCGAAACTGGCCGACCGTGACTTCGGAACGACCGATCGCGAAACCCTTGGCGATCTGCACGTCGTGCGAAGGCGATTCGTTGGCGTCATGCCCGGTCTCGCCATCGGGCGATCCCATCAGGAAACTGCCCGTGGGCACGACGACGACGGACGGTGCCTGGCCGACGCTGTCGACGAAACGGTCACTGAAGACCTGGCCGGGTTTATAACTGGAATAAAGTTTGGCGTTGACCAGCCGTTCGTTGAATTCATCCAGGCCAGCGAGGTCCGGACTGATCGCCTGCGCCTTCTGCGCGAGTTCCTTGGCCATGTCGATATTGCCCGAGTCCAGCGCCGATCGCGCCTGCGCCAACATGCCCATGGCGTTCTGCCGGCGCATGCCCTCGATGCGACCGCGGGTGTCCTGCAGCGCCTGCGATCCGGGCTGGATCACCGCTGCCTGCGCCAACGCGGCGTCGGCGGCGGCGAAATCGCTCTGCGCCACGGCCGCCAGCGCGCGGTCGAGAACGACACGCTGCACCTGGCCGACGCCCTGCACGGCCACGGCATTGTCCGGATCCATCGCCAGCACCTGACGGTAGACCTCGAGCGCGCTGCCACCCGGCGGTGAATCGGCTTTGTCCTGCTGGAGCAGAAGCGCGGCGCGCGCAAGCAGGGGCTGGGCCTGGCCCAGGATCTTGAGCTTCTGTTGCAGTCGCGCGACGTCCTCGCTGCTCGATGGCATGGCTTTGAGCGCGGCCAGGGACTCCTTCGCCGCGTCGGCATCGCCGAGCGCAATGTCCTGCTCGATCTCGGCCGCCATGCGCGCGCGTACCTCGTCCAGCCCAACCGCGGCACGGCGACTATCCGATTTTGCCTTGAGCGCTTCGGCATAGAGCGCCGCGGCGCTGTCGTCGCCACCGACCAGATGGTCCGCGGCCAGGGCCTTGTCGGCCCGGACCAGCAACGCCGAAATCTCCGGCGTGGCCGGGGTGACCTCGGCAAGCTGGATGTCGTTGGATTTTTCCGGACGACGCGCGGCAATCACCGAGGCAGGCGCGAGCATCAACGGCGGTCCGGCATCCACTTCCGAAGGCGTACGGGCGGTGGCTTGCGGACGCTGGTCGAAGCCCATCGTCGGCGTCATCGAGGTACGCCGGCTGGAGGCCAGCCCGGTCGTGTCGGCCGACGGCTGCACATGCATCAGGCCCGGGAAAAAGTGATAGAACAGCGCGAAACCGAGCACGGCAATGCCCAGGGCGCCACCCAGGGTGCGCTGCCGCCGTACGGTTTCGGAACTTGGCATCGTTGGGGTCCTGCTCTCGGCCTGCTATCGTGCGTCGCTCACCTTAGGCAAATGCGGACGACACGGCAACGGGCAATCCCGGTCGCCGTTCACCGTTATTGCCCCGGCTTGCAAGATAAGGGAAACACCCATGCTTCCGACCGACGCGGCGCCTGTCGCCCCGTGGATTGACCAATCCGATGTCTTCGCCGACTGGCTGGCCCCGCTCGCCGCCGGTGACATCGTCGGGCTGGACACCGAGTTCATGCGCCGCAATACCTTCTATCCGCAGCTCGCCCTGCTGCAGCTGGCGCATGCGGATCGCTATGCACTGATCGATCCACTCGCTTTCGAACTTGAAGACGCCCTGCGCCCGGCGTTATCGGGCCAGGCCGTGGTCACGGTGATGCACAGTGCCGGCGAAGACCTGGAGGCGATGTCGCCGCTGCTGCCGAACGGGCCGCACATTTTGTTCGACACCCAGATCGCCGCGGCCTTCGTCGGCATGGGCCTGGGCATCAGCTACCGCGCCCTGGTCGCCGAACTGATCGGCGCGGAACTGGACAAGGGCGAGACCCGCTCGGACTGGCTGCAGCGTCCGCTGACCGATTCGCAGCGACTCTACGCCACGCTCGACGTGGTCCATCTGGAGCCGATCCATCGCATGCTGAGCGAGCGGCTTGCCGCCCGCGACCGCGCCGGTTGGCACGCCGAGGATTGTGAACGGCTGAAACTGCGCGCCAGCCACCGTGACGGCGACCCGCAGCCGCAGCGAGCCTTCAAGGGCTCCAGCGAATGGTCGCCCGAACGCCAGGCCCTGCTTCGCCGCGTATTGCGCTGGCGCGAGACCACCGCGCGCACGCTCGACCGGCCCCGCCCCTGGCTGCTGGAAGATCCGCAAGCCGCCAGCCTCGTCTACGACCCGCCGCGCAACCAGGCCGAGCTCGATGAGCGCACGAAAGGCCAGCGCGCTCTGCGCGCGGCCCAGCGCCACGAACTGCTGGGCGTCCTGCAACAACCGGTCACGGACGCGGAGGTCGAAGGCACCGCACCGATCCCCGGCCATCCGCACGGCGAGACCAAGAAGGCGCTCTCGGCGATGAAAGCGGCCGTCGACGAACTCGCCGCCGACCTCGACCTCCCCGGCGGACTGCTCTGCCCGCGCCGTGCGATCGAGGAATACGTGGTCACCCGCGCATGGCCCGAGACGCTGGAGGGCTGGCGCCAGGGTGTCCTCCAGGATCGCCTCGCCACGCTGCTGCCTGGCTGATGACTGCGCCGGGGCTTGGCGACATCTCCCGGCGCTGCTAACATCGCCTCCTCGTGTGGGGCGGTAGCTCAGCCGGGAGAGCGTCGCGTTCGCAATGCGAAGGTCGGGAGTTCGATCCTCCTCCGCTCCACCAGAAGATTGAAGGGTCTGGCCATTGGCCAGGCCCTTTTTCTTTGTGTCCACTCGAAGTGATGACACCGTCCTTTACGTCAAGCGGCGTAAGCTCGATCCCGGTGCCGGGAACTCCCGACGCCCGCCGTCGTCCAAGCCGTGTGCACGCCGACGCGCCCGGCGCGTTGATGGACACAACCGCGGAGTTCCCCATGAAAAACACTCGCTTCCTTGCCGCCTTCGCATCCTGCCTGCTGGCGACGGCCGCCTGGGCCCAGAGCGACACGTCCACCAAACCCCTGAACCTGAAGTTGCCGCCGACGGATTTCCCGGCGTCGTCGAGCACGGCACCGAAGCCCGCCACGGCTTCGCCGACGGCCAAGGATCCCCCGGGCACCTACTACGGCGATACCAGCGGCCGCATGCCCAACCGCGACATCGCCGACGACGGCACGCCGCGCTGCGACGATGCGACCTACAACAAACCGCAGGTCCATGGCAGCATCAGCACCGGGGTGGTCAGCTCAAGCCGCGGCGGTAGCGGCAACTACCAGGCTGGCGAAGTAAACCTCAGCCAGGCGTTCGGCAGTTGCGAGCATCCGACCGGCGGCGTGAGTATTTCGGTGGGATCGGGCACCGGGCATTTCCATCGATAGCAAAGGCTGGTGTCCCTCGGGAGCCTAGCGGACCCGCTTGGCCTTGCGTGACAACCATGTCAGCGCCGCCACGCAGGCGGCCAGCAGCAACATGCGCAAGGCATCGAGCGAGTCGGAGAAAGGATCCCCGTTACGCCCGTGCGTAACGATGGCGCCCAGCATGAGCAAGCCCAGCCAGCACGCACCGACGAATCGCGTCCTGGCGGCCAGCAAGGCCACCGCACCGGCGATCTCGCCGAGCATCACGGCATACATGAACCAGACCGCGTAGCCCGAGCCGACGAAGAACTGGCGCATCTGGGCATCGTGCGCCGCCTTGCCGATCTCGAAGGCGAAGAAGGCGAGCGCCATGTAGATCGCCAGGCCGACGCCCAGGCTGCGCGAGGCGACATCGCGGCCGGAGGCCAGCCGGCCCTCATATGCGACCACCGCCGTGGCGAGAGTCGCGCCGGCGGCAATGCCCACGATCAGACTGTCGAGATAGCTCACCGACCTTAACGTGACGCGGGTGGCCGCGACGAGGCCCGTCACCGTCACGGGCAACGACACGATGACGACACCCAGCAACCCTATTCCGGCCAGGACCATGCAGACCAGGCGAAAACGGCGCGCAAGCCGCAGCCGGGCCGCCGTCGTCGTGCAAGCCGCGACAAGGATCGTGGCGATGGCGGCGAATGTGCCGTGGAGAAGGAAGGTCGCGCTTTCGTCCAAGATGCCCCCGAAGCCCGCGCCTGTGCGCCCTGTCGAATCTACGTCCGCTGGCCGGCACGCAAAATAGGACGTAAGTCATCCGCCGCCCGGCCGATGGCCCTGTCGATCTGCACTGCGCCCGTTCGACGTATTCCCGTAATCTCCCTCCGAACTTCACCGGAGCACCGATGACGACCTCGCCCACGCCCCCGGACCGCCGCTGGTTCGCCCTGATCGTCCTCTGCCTGGGCGTGCTGATGATCGTGCTCGACACCACGATCGTTAACGTCGCCCTGCCTTCGATCAAGGCCGATCTTGGTTTTTCGGAAATCGACCTGGCATGGGTGATCAATGCCTACATGCTGACCTTCGGTGGTTTCCTGCTGCTCGGCGGGAGACTCGGCGACCTGTATGGGCACCGCAAGCTGTTCCTGCTTGGCATCGCCTTCTTCGTGCTGGCCTCGCTGGCCTGCGGCCTGGCGACGACGAAAGGCGTACTGGTCGTGGCGCGCGCGATCCAGGGCATCGGTGGCGCCGTGGTGACCTCGGTGGCGCTGTCGCTGATCATGGATCTGTTTGCCACGCCTGGCGACCGTGCCAAAGCGATGGGCGTCTACGGGTTTGTCTGCGCCGGCGGTGGCAGCGTCGGTGCGATGCTCGGCGGCGTGCTGACCAGTGCGCTCAGCTGGCACTGGGTCTTCCTGGTCAACCTGCCGATTGGCGTGGCGGTGATCGCCATGTCCTTGCGGCTGCTGCCCGCGGTCCACGGTGCGAGTGTGTCGCGTCAGCTTGATGTCGCCGGCGCGGTGACGATAACGGCCGCGCTGATGCTCGCCGTCTATGCCATTGTCGGCGGCAAGGACAATGGCTGGACCTCGCCGGCCACGCTCGGCATGCTCGCCGGCGCGGTCGTCCTGCTGCTCGGGTTCGTCTGGAACGAATCGCGCGTGCGCGCCCCCCTGATGCCACTGGCCCTGTTCGGCATGCGCAACCTGGCCACCTCGGCCATCGTCGGCGTGCTCTGGTCGGCCTCGATGTTCGCCTGGTTCTTCCTGTCGGCGCTGTACATGCAGTTGGTGCTCGGGTACGACCCGATGCGCGTCGGCATGGCTTTCCTGCCCGCGAACCTGATCATGGCGGTCTTTTCGCTTGGCCTGTCGGCACGGCTGGTGATGCGCTTCGGCGTTCGCCTGCCTCTCGCCAGCGGCCTTGCGCTGGCCGCGATCGGCTTGCTGCTGTTCGCCCGCCTGCCCTTGCATGCGAGCTTCATGGTCGACATCCTGCCGCCGATGATCCTGCTTGGGCTGGGCGGTGGCATCGCCTTCAACCCGGTGCTGATCGCCGCCATGAGCGAAGTCGCGCCCAGCGACTCGGGACTGGCCTCGGGCGTGGTCAACACCGCTTTCATGATGGGCGGCGCGCTCGGCCTGGCCATTCTCGCCAGCCTGGCCTCCTCGCATAGCGACGGGCTGCTTGCCGCCGGCCAGGACCCGCTCGCCGCCCTGGCCGGCGGTTATCGCATCGCCTTCCTGGTCGGTGCCGCATTCGCCCTGCTGGCGGCGCTCGTCGGTGCCGCGTTGCTGCGCGAACCTGCCGATTCGCCAGCCGTGGCGCGTTGACGGAAGCTGCAAGCCATCGCGAATGATGCGACGATAGGCGGGCCGGTAACCGGTGATCGGGAGAACGTCATGAAAGGCATGGAACAGAAGAAGAGCGACAAGAAGAAACCCTTGAAGACACCCAAGGAAAAGAAGGCCGAAAAGGCCGCGAAGAAAGCCGAGAAGCGATAGTCCCGGCACCCTCGCGACAGCGAGGCCATAAACGAAAAAGCCGGCGCATGCCGGCTTTTTCATGTCCGTGTATGGCGCTTATGCCCGAGGCGTCGGATCGCGGAACGGGCGGTTCTCGTAGCGGCGCAGATGGTAGACGCGATGGATGCGCGCACCACCGAACCAACCGCCGAGCGCGGCGAAGATCAGGGCCAGGAAACCGCTGGCGAAGGCGATCCACAGCACCATCGCCGTCCGGTGCGCGAAATTGTCAGCGTCCTGCCTGGCCTTGGCGCGCGCCTCTGCGATCACCGGCGACCAGCCCGCTACCGCGGTGTCGGCGGCCTCGTTGCCGATGTCGGCGCCAGCGACCATCAGGGCTTTTGCCGTATCGGTCTTGCCCGCGATCAGGGCGGCGACGACCGCATCGGCACCGCCGCGCTCGGGTCCGGATGCTGCGCGTGGGCCATCGGCACGCTCCATCGTCCGCGCTACATTGGCGTGCAACACCAACATGGCGTCGTTACCGGTCGCACCGGCCATCGCCCTTGCCGGGCCGCCTGGGCGATGATCCATGCCGGCACCGCCGTGCATCGCATGGGCAAAGCCAAGCGCGACCCAGAGTGCTGTCGTCGTGATCGACACGCCCCACACGGCGACGCCGTGCATGCTGCCCATCGTCTCGTCGGCGTTGCCATCGAACCAGCTGGCGAACATGCCGCCGAGGAAAAGTGCCGCCGACCAGGTCAGCACGAACCACAGCGCAGTACCGATGCCGATGCCCTTCGCGGTGGTATCGGCATCGTAGGCATCGAAGGCGCTGAAGCCCATGGCCAGGCCAGCGACGTACAGCAGGCCGGCGATGCCGGTGGCAATGAACCAGCCGGCGAAGATGGCGCCCCAATTCATACGTTGGCGATCGATCAGTGCCGCGTCGTCCACGGGTGTGCCTTGAGCGAGATAAGCCATGACGTGAGTCCTCTCTGGAGGGAAAGTGGATAGGACGGGTCGAGGCTCAGGAACAGCCGCGCAAAAGCGAAATCAGGATCAGTACCGGGATCGGTACGCCGAGCAGCCAGAGCAGTACATAGCCGATACCGCCTTTCTGTTTTTTCGGTACCGAGTTGTCGGGCGTTGCCATGATGTCCCCTCCGCATGAATGACCCCGGCGGACGCTTCGTCCGCCGGTTCAGGTGATGCGAGGCTGCGGCCGGACCCGTCGAGGAGGCGTGACGGGAACATCGCGACTCAGGCGACGTTGGCTAGCGCATCGCGGCCATAATTCGCCGCATAGGCGTTTTCCACCGCGGGCAGGATCTCGACGATGGCGAAGTAGCGATCCCAGAAAGGCGTCTCGCGCAGGGCCTCGACGACCATTTCGTAAGAGTGATGATCCTTCGCGTCCCAGACCCACATATCGGTCACCCGCGCCGAATAGAACTCGACGTCGTAGAAACGGAAGGACACCGAGTCGCGATATCTGGCGAGAATCGGCTCGACATGTTGGGCGAGCAGGGCGAAACGGGTATCGATGTCGAAAGCCAGCCATTCGGGCTGGGTCTTGACCAGCATGAAAACGGTCAGGGGGTACGTTTCTTTGTTCACGGTGTCGTCCTGTTGTGTTGCGGGAGGCGACACCCATAATATGAGTCATTACTCACTTTACATACTCGCATTGCCGACATGGCTACCAAGCGCGAACGCAGCCGCCTGAGTCCTCGTAAAGCCCCGCGCCAGGAGCGCGCCGCGGCAACCGTGGCGATCCTGCTGGAAGCGGCTGCTCGCATTCTCGAGCGCAAGGGACTGGAGGGTTACAACACCAATGCGGTGGCGACGAAAGCCGGCGTCAGCATCGGCTCGCTATACCAGTACTTCCCGAACAAGGACGCGTTGACGGTAGCGCTGATCGAACGGGAGACCGCGCAGCTGCTGCTCGATGTCGATGCCGTGGCGGAGACGACTGGCTTCATTGACGGCATGCGCGGCCTTGTCGCGGCCGCTGTCGCCCATCAGTTGCGGCGCCCTGCCCTTGCCCGCTGCCTGGATTTCGAAGAGGGACGACTGCCGATGCGTGCGCGTGACATGCGCGTGGGTGCGCGTATCGAAGGCGCGTTGAAGCGATGCTTCGCCTGCGCGGATGCGCCGGTGCTTGAGGACATGGACATCGCCGCAGCCGATACGCTGGCGATCGTGCGTGGCATGGTGGATGCGGCTGGCGAACGGGGGGAGGCCGATTCCGTGGCGCTCGCTGCGCGCGTGCTGCGGGCAGTCCTGGGGTATCTCACGCGCTCGTAGGGCGCTTTTGTGGGAACAACCAGCATTTTTTACGACCTCAAAGCCCGCGATCATGTGCTCTTGGCCCCAAAGGACTCGCGCACAGGGCGCGCTCCCACAAGGTCGCGGCCAGCCTTGTGGGAGCGCACCCTGTGCGCGAGTCC
>DASYLE010000195.1:0-9800 GCA_036009745.1 Luteibacter sp.
TCCCTAGGTCCAGCTGGCGTTGATCTCCTTGATCCGCTCGACCAGCAGCCTGGCTTCCTCGTTGCGCTCCTGGTTGCGCCGTGCCTCGGCGGCTTTGTCCGCGGCGTAATCGGCGTTGGCGCCCTGGACCGCGCCTGCGACCAGGGCGCAGGTGGCATCGACCGTGGCGGCATGGGTATGGAAGCTCATCCGGTCGGCGAGGAGTTCCAGTTTCAGGCCGGGCTGCTGGGCTTCGAGTGCGCGCGAGCGGGCAATGAAGTACTGCTGCCATTCACGGTCTGGTGTCCCTGACAGGGCTGCCTGGACCATCGGGATATCCGGTCGCTCGAACTGCTCGCTGTCGTCCACCGCCTCGAAGCGCTCGATGCGGAAGAGGTCGTTTGAAGGGTTCGTGGCCATGGGAGCTTCCAACCGCGCGGGAAACCACTACAACCGGCCAGTCGTGACCGGTCCGTATACGCCGTCCGCCTTCACATGCGGTGTACGGCCGAGCCGGAATGCTCGCGGTCTGCATTCGCCGGAGCCCACCCCATGAAACGTGTCGTCCTGACCCTGATGGTCGCCGGCCTCGCCGCCTGCGGCGCGAACCGCAATGAACGTCATGTCGAGATCCATGACGCACTCTCCAGTACGGTCTACTCGAACCAGGCAGCCAGCGATGGCGACGCCACGGTCACCATCGTGCGCGACCCGGGCCTATACGGCGGCGGCTGTTCCAGCGGCATCTATCTGGACGACAAAGTCGTGGCCAATATGGAGCAGAACGACCGGCTGGTTCTCCATGTGCCCAGTGGCAGCCGCAAGATCGGTTTGCTGGCCCATGGATCGTGTGACCGCAACCAGAGCGCGGTCGAGGCATCGCTCAATCCGGGTGACGATCGTTCCTTCAGGATTTCCGCCGACGGCTCATCGATCGTTCCCGCGGATGGCCAGGCGGCGGCTGCCGCGCCTCCGCCGGCCAATACCGCCCCCGTTCCGAGGGCTTCCGGTAGCTGACTATGCCGCAAGGCCTAGTCGCCGGCGCTTGTCATCGGCCCCCCGGCCGGAGAACAATGATGACGGGCCATCCGTACCGTCGCGGTCTCAACCAGGGGAGAAAGATCGTGCATCGGAAAATCGTCGGTCATTACTGTGTCGAGGCCCGGTGTACGCGTACCCCGGAAGGTGCCTTCAAGTCCGCTTACATCGTCGAGCCGGTGAATTCGCGTGGCCCCAGCGATTTCGTGATGATTTCGCTGCTGGACATCTTCCGTGAAGAGCGAAGTGCGATCGATGCGGCCATGCAACGCGGCGAAGCGCATGCCGGCTGGCTGAACGCGGCGCGCACCCACGCCGTTTCGCCGTAGTTCTCCTGGCAGTAGCCCTCCCTGGCCGGTTCGATACATGATGCGCGTCGCCGGTGGACGCCATGGTGGTGCCGCCCGCGCTGGGCATGGGGAGAGCGCATGAAAAAGATGGTGGTGGCACTG
Organism: Luteibacter sp.; assembly: GCA_036009745.1. Classification (GTDB taxonomy): domain Bacteria; phylum Pseudomonadota; class Gammaproteobacteria; order Xanthomonadales; family Rhodanobacteraceae; genus Luteibacter. The sequence continues at coordinate 1,470 of DASYLE010000195.1, forward strand.
CTGTTGGCCTTCGGCGCGATGAACGCGCAGGCGGGGGACACCGTTCGCATCGGCTCGAAAGTGCTCGCCGTGGGCGATTCGGAAGGCAAGGTCTACCAGGTCGCCGGCAAACCCGTGCGCAGGGAGCGCGTGGAGACCGTCTACGGCGCCTCCAACGGCTATCGCTTCGATTACGAACAGACCGGCAAGACCATCCAGATTTACGTCTATAACGGCCGCGTCTCGCATATCGAGGAAATCTTCGACTGATGTCGCCTCGGCGTGAGCGTGGCGACGAACGCCAATGACGCCATGCCGACGGGGCGCCCGCTAGCTTCGCCGTGAATGAGGCCTGTTCGCGGCCCAGCTCACGGGAGGCCCATGCCAGCACAACGCATCATGCTTTACGTCCCCTACAACGCATCGCCGCACGGCCAGTGGACGGTGCGGCGTGGTGCCGAGGTGGTGGGTACGTACAAGACCCGCGCCGACGCCATTCGCCATGCCTTGATGCTGGCGTCAGTCGTCCGGGCGCAATTGGGCGGTGTCGCGGAACTGCGCGTGGAGGATGAAAGCGGCGTCTGGCGTGTCGTGAACGCTGGCGCAGCCTGAGCACGACGCCTACGCATGCCGAGGCATTCGCCTACTAGGCTTGTAGTCCTTTTCCTACAACTTTTATCGCCCATCCCGTGCTTCACTGAACCGGCCAGCGGACGTCCTTGACGAACGTGGCAGTTAGCCCATGTAACCCCCCCTTTACCGGCGCCATCATTTTAGGCGCCGGTTTTTTGTGCGCAAAATCTGTCAGCGGAGCTTCGCGTCGCACGATCTGAGACTGAGCCGCCTTACAAAGGCCCTCAGTCCCGTGAATGGCCCGCATGTCAGCTTATCTCCCCACCCCGCGTAACGACGATGCGGACGGCGTCCTCGCCGTACGCTATGACGGCCACGGGCTTGCCCTTCGCCTGCAAGACAAATATGGCGACCGCGTCGCCGCCGCCTTCACCGTGCCGGGGCGCGCCGGCGAGCTGGCACCGATGCCGGAGGATATGCCGCCGTCGATCGTCCTGGCCCTGCGTGCCCGCGGTATCGAGCACCTGTACCGGCACCAGGCCCTGGCCTGGGACGCTGCCAGGGCGGGCCGGCATGTGCTGGTCGCCACCCCGACTGCCTCGGGGAAGACGCTTTGCTACACCGCGCCGGTCCTGGCCTCGGTGCTGGCGGACAGGGCTAAGGCCTTGTACCTGTTTCCGACCAAGGCGCTGGCCCAGGACCAGGTCGCTGAACTGCTGGAAATCAACCGGGCCGGCGAGCTTGGCGTGAAGGCTTTTACCTTCGACGGCGACACGCCTGGCGATGCGCGACAGGCGATCCGCCTGCATGGCGATATCGTGGTCAGCAACCCTGACATGCTGCACCAGGCGATCCTGCCGCATCACACCAAGTGGGCGCAGTTCTTCGAGAACCTGCGTTACGTGGTCATTGACGAGATTCATAGCTATCGCGGTGTGTTCGGATCGCACCTGGCCAATGTGCTCCGGCGATTGAAGCGGATTTGTGCATTCTATGGCGTGCGTCCGCAGTTCATCCTCTGCTCGGCAACCATCGGCAATGCCGCCGAACATGCGCATGCGCTCATCGAGGACGAGGTGACGGCGCTGATGGAAAGCGGTGCGCCAAGCGGGGACCGGCACGTGCTGCTGTGGAACCCGCCGGTGATCAACCCGGACCTTGGCCTGCGTGCATCGGCGCGATCGCAGTCGAGCCTGATCGCCCGGCTGGCGATCAAGGCGCGGTTGAAAACCCTGGTGTTCTGCCAGTCGCGGACCATGGTCGAGGTACTGACCAAGTACCTGAAGGACGTGTTCGACCACGACACGCGCAAACCGCCACGCATCCGTGCCTATCGTGGCGGTTACCTGCCGACAGAGCGGCGTGACGTCGAGCGGGCGATGCGCGCTGGCGATGTCGACGGCATCGTCTCGACTTCGGCGCTGGAACTCGGCGTGGATATAGGCAGCCTCGATGCGGTGGTGCTCAATGGCTATCCAGGGTCGATCGCCGCCACCCTGCAGCGCTTCGGCCGTGCCGGTCGCCGGCTACAACCCTCGCTCGGTGTACTTGTCGCCAGCAGTGCGCCGCTGGACCAGTACCTTATGCGCCATCCGGAGTTCCTGATCGACGCCTCGCCGGAGCATGCGCGGATCCAGCCGGACCAGCCGCTGATCCTGCTCGACCATATCCGCTGCGCCGCGTTCGAATTGCCTTTCCTCGCGGGCGATACCTTCGGCCCGATCGACAGCGAGCCCTACCTGGAAGTGCTGGGCGAGAGCGAGGTCTTGCATCGCGAGGGCGATCGCTGGGAATGGATCGCCGACAGTTACCCGGCCAGCGCGGTCAGCCTGCGCTCGGTCGCCGATGGCAACTTCGTGGTGGTCGACCGTACCGATGGGCGACAGACCATCATCGCCGAGGTGGATTACTCGGCCGCGGCGCTGACCCTGTATGAGGGCGCCATCCATATGATCCAGTCGCTGCCGTACCAGGTCGAGCGGCTGGACTGGGAAGGGCGCAAGGCGTACTGCAAGCGCACCCAGGTCGATTACTACACCGATGCCATCGACTACACCAAACTCAAGGAGCTGGACTGTTTCGATAGCGCGGTTGCCGGCGCGGGAAGCCGGCAGCATGGCGAAGTGCATGTCGTCCGCCGGGTTTCCGGCTACAAGAAGATCCGGTATTACACCCACGAGAACATTGGCTACGGTCCGGTCAATCTCCCGGACCAGGAACTGCATACGACGGCGGTCTGGTGGCAGCTGCCCCAGTCGGTGCTGGACGAAGCGTTCGCCTCGCGGCAGGCCTCGCTGGATGGTTTTCTCGGCGCGGCCTATGCACTACACGTCGCGGCGACGGTGGCGGTAATGGCCGAGGCGGTGGATCTGCAGAAAGCCGTCGGCAGCGGCGATGGCGGCTGGTCCGCCGTGGCGGATGCGGCGGGCCGCGGCCGGATCAGCCGTGCCGATGGCGTAGCGGCTTTGCCCGACACGCTCGAACGTTTCCTGCCGACGGTTTATCTCTACGACAACTTTCCCGGCGGCGTCGGCCTCAGCGAGCCGTTGTTCCAGCGGGCCAACGAACTCGTGCGGCTGGCATGGTCGGCGGTCGGCCAATGCGAGTGCAAGGCGGGTTGCCCGTCCTGCGTCGGTCCGGTACTCGCGGCCGATGAACATCTCGACATATCGCCCAAGGCGCTGGCCTTACGGGTACTCGCGCTCTTCGGTGCCGCATGAACGACCTGTCCACGCGGCTCGCCGCGCTGAGGCGGCAGGCCGGCGTCGTCACGGTTTCGGCGAGACCCGCTTCGACCTTGCCGACCGTCGATGTCCTGCGCCGGCTGGCTGGCTTGCGCCAGCGGATGATCGCCGCGCCACCGGCGGCTGCAGCGTCGGATCGCGAGGTACCGGGTGAAGAGCTGTCGCCGGGGCTGCGCTATGTCGAGCAGCGTTTCGCCTGGCCGGATGCGCCGGATACGTTCGACCTTTCGTTCGCCAGGGCGGCGCCGGTGGCGCGAGAACGATTCCTGCATTTCGACACCGAGACGACCGGCCTGGCCGGCGGCACCGGTACGCGCGCCTTCATGATCGGCGCGGCCGACTGGGTCAGTGGCCAACTGCGCGTGCGCCAGCTTTACATCACCTCGCTGGCCGGCGAAGTGCCCATGTTGAGGCACTTCGCCGAATGGCTCGATCCAGGCACGGTGCTGGTCAGTTACAACGGCAAGTCCTACGACGCGCCCTTGCTGGCCACCCGCTACCGGCTGGCCCGGCTGGCCAATCCACTGACGGGGCTCGCGCATGTGGACCTGCTGCATCCGATGCGACGTCGCTATCGCCATGTCTGGGAGAACTGCCGGATGATCACCGCGGAGCGCCAGCTGTTGAAGATCGTGCGTGAGAACGACTTGCCGGGGTCCGAGGCGCCGCGTGCATGGCTGGGGTACCTGCGCGGCGGATCGTCCAGCCAGTTGCGGCGCGTCGCCGAACACAATCTGCAGGACGTGCGTAGCCTCGGTGGCCTGTTGGTGGCGGCGCACGGCTGGGCCGCCGACACGCCGCCGTGACGGCAGCTTTACGATACAGGTAGCACGCTGCCTTGCCGATACGGAAGATGGAGTGCCGCGATGACCCCGGAACAGACGAAACCGTGCGCACACGTGCCCTGTACATGTCGCGTCGGCCCCGAGCAGGATTTCTGCAGCGAGTCCTGCCGGATGGTCAGTGAGAGCCAGAGCGGCAGTGGACCCTGTGAGTGCGGACATGCCGCCTGCGGCGGCCCGCTCGAAGTGAGGGAATGACCATGCCGACCAAAAGCAAACCGCAACCCGAATCGGGTTATCCGCACGAGGAGCCGAAGCCGGCCAAGGGCGGTGCCAAGCTGCCAGGCACGGGCAAACCCAGCGAATCGCAGAACATGCCGAAGAAGAAGCCCGGCAAGGGTTCCGCGTGAAGCCTGCGCCACCGGCCACGGACCGGTGGCGCCCCAGGGTCACGCCGCTTTGCGCAACTTCACGATGCTGTTGAGCGCGCCGCTCACCGATGTTTCTTTGTGCTCGGCGCTGATGGCGACGCCTTCGGCACGCACGAATTCGATCTCGGTCACGCCCAGGAAGCCGAACACCGCCCGCAAGTAGGGCTCCTGGAAATCCAGGCCGGCCGCCGGCGATGACTTGTCGCTGTATACCCCGCCGCGCGACGAGGCGACGATCACGCGCTTGTTGCCGGCCAGGCCCTCCGGACCTTCGGCGGTGTAGCGGAACGTCTTGCCCGCCACGGCAATACGATCGATCCAGGCCTTGAGCTGGCTGGAAATCGAGAAGTTGTACATCGGCGAACCGATAACGACGACATCGGCGGCCAGGAACTCTTCCATGATCTCGTTACCGAGCAGCGCGCTCGGGTCCGCCTCGCCAACGGGGAGCGTCCAGTGTGGGATCGGCTGCGAAGCGGCGTCACGGTAGACGACCTTCAGCTGGGGCTGGTTGCGGGCGAACTCCGCTACGATGGCGGCGGTCAGGCCGCGCGAAACCGAATAGGTGCCCAGCGGGCTGGTATCGAGATGCAGAAGTTTCATGGCGTTTCCTCGTGGTTCGGGCCGGGATCGGCATACGAATAACGATAAATCCAGAACAATCTTCTGATAAGTAGGGTATATCTGTACTATTCGTTCTATTAGGGAAACAGTGATGGCCGTGTTGCTGGAAGGTGCCTTGCAGGACCTCAACGACCTCTATTTCTTTGCCGCCGTGGTCGAACACGGCGGCTTTTCGGCAGCGGGCAGGGCGCTCGGTGTGCCGAAGTCACGTCTCAGCAAGCGTATTGCCCAATTGGAAGAGCGCCTGGGCGTGCGCCTGCTTCAGCGCACCACCCGTCGCTTCGTGGTCACCGAGATCGGCGAGCGCTTCTACGGCCATTGCCGGGCCGTACTGGAAGAGGCCCGTGCCGCCCAGGAGGCGGTCGACGAATTGCGGACCGAGCCGCGTGGCGTGGTGCGCGTCAGCTGTCCCGTGCCGTTGGCGCCGTTGCTGGCGCCCTTGCTACCGGCCTTCATGCTGGCCAATCCGAAGGTGCTGGTGCGCCTGGTGGCGACCAATCGCCGGATCGACCTGATCGGCGAGGGTTACGACATCGCCATCCGCGTGCGTGAAAAGCTCGACTCCGATGCGACCGTGGTCTTGCGCAGCTTCGGCCAGTCGCGCAGCCTGCTGGTTGCCAGCCCCGCCTTCCTCGATGCGAACGGTCGGCCGCAATCGCCCGAGGAGCTTGCTGCCTTGCCGGCGCTGTCGATGGCCGAGCACGAGGGCGCGCAGATCTGGGAATTGATCGATGCGAAGGGCGAGCGTCGCTCGATCGAGGTAAAACCACGCCTGATCTGTGGCGATTTCACCGTGCTGGCCGAGGCCGCGGCGCAGGATTGCGGCGTGGCCTTGTTGCCGGAGGACTATTGCTCGGGCTATATCGCCCAGGGCAGGCTGGAGTGGGTCATGCCGGAATGGACGACCGCGCAGGGCACCCTGCATTTCATCTACCCGACGCGTCGTGGCTTGTTGCCGGCGGTGCGCGCCTTCGTCGATTTCCTTGCCGAGAACCTGCCCGGCGCGCAACATGCGCGGCATGAGGACTGCAAGCGCGGCGGCAAGCCGGCGGAAACTGCCGCCGTGGTAGCATGACTGTTCGTTTGGCCGTCTAAACCTTCAAACAGAATCCAAGGCATTATGCACATCGAGACCAAGCTGCCCAAGGTGGGCACGACGATCTTCAGCGTCATGAGTCAGCTGGCGCTGGAACACAAGGCGGTCAACCTCGGCCAGGGCTTCCCCGATTACGAGCCGCCCGAAGCGCTGCGCGATTCGGTCACCCGGGCGATGGCCGAAGGCAGGAACCAGTATGCCGCCGGTATTGGCCTCCCAAAGCTGCGCGAGCAGATCGCACTGAAGACCGAGCGACTGTACGGCCACCGGGTTAGTCCCGATACCGAGGTCACGGTCACTTCCGGCGCCACCGAGGCGCTGTTCTCGGCGATCGCCGCGACCGTGCGCGCCGGCGACGAAGTCATCGTGTTCGACCCATGTTACGACAGCTACGAGCCGGCCATTGAATTGCAGGGCGCGCGTGCCGTGCATATCCCGCTGACCTTGCCGGACTTCGCCGTCGACTGGCAGCGCGTGCGCGACGCGGTTACGCCGAAGACGCGCATGATCATGATCAATTCGCCGCACAATCCTTCCGGCGCGGTGTTCTCGGCGAAGGACCTGGACGAACTCGCCGCGATCGTGCGCGATACCGCCATCCTGGTGCTGTCGGACGAGGTCTACGAGCACATCGTGTTCGACGGTGCCGAACACCAGAGCGTCTTGCGTCATCCGGAACTGGCCGCGCGCAGCTTCGTGGTGTCCTCGTTCGGCAAGACCTACCACTGCACCGGCTGGAAAGTCGGCTACGCGGTGGCACCGAAGGCGCTGACCGCCGAGTTCCGCAAGGTCCACCAGTACCTCACGTTCTGCACCTTCCATCCCGCCCAGGTCGCCTTCGCCGATTTCCTGGAAAGCAGCCCGGAGCATTACCTCGAACTGCCGGCGTTCTACCAGGGCAAGCGCGATGCATTTCGCCAGTTGCTCGCTGGTTCGCGGCTGAAGTTGCTCGACGTACCGGGTGGTTATTTCCAGCTGGTCGATTACAGCGCTATCCGCGATATCGACGACATCAATTTCTGCGAGTGGCTGGTTCGCGAGGGCGGCGTGGCGGCGATCCCGCTGACGCCGTTCTACGAAACGGCACCGGACACGCGATTGATCCGCCTGTGCTTCGCCAAGAATGACGCGACCATGCAGGCCGGTGCGGAGCGTCTATGCAAGCTCTGACCGTTTCGCTGATCCAGGGCGCGACGCGCTGGCACGATGCGCCGGCCAACCGCGAGTATTACGGCAAGCTGGTGCGAGGCGTCGCCGGCAGCGACCTGGTGGTCCTGCCCGAGACCTTCCTGTCAGGCTTCACCAACGAGACGCGTGCGAACGCCGAGTCGATGGATGGGCCGAGCGTGGCGTGGCTGCGCGAACTGGCCACCGAAACGGGCAGTACCCTCGTCGGCAGCCTGGTGATTCGCGAGAACGACACGGTATTCAACCGGTTGCTCTGGGCCTCACCGGACGGTTCGCTCGCGCAGTACGACAAACGCCATCTGTTCCGCATGGCCGGCGAGCACACCCGGTATGGCGGTGGCGAGGAGCGGTTGATCGTCGAGCTGAAAGGCTGGCGAATCCTGCCGCAGGTCTGTTACGACCTGCGCTTTCCGGTTTGGCTGCGCAATCGACGGCTCGAGGACGTTACCGGAGGCATGGATTATGACCTTTCGATCTTCGTCGCCAACTGGCCCGCACCGCGCCGCCAGCCGTGGCGCACCTTGTTGCGCGCGCGGGCGATCGAGAACCTGAGTTATGTGATCGGGGTGAATCGCGTCGGCGTGGATGGCAACGACCTGCCGTACGCTGGTGACAGCGCGGTGATCGATCCTGTCGGCGAGGCGCTGGTGGAACTGGGCGCCCAGGAGCAGGTGATAACCACCACCCTGGACCCGGCGATCCTGCTTGCGCATCGCGAACGCTTTCCGGCGTGGATGGACGCGGATCCTTTCAGCCTGGGTTGAGTTTCCGTCGAAAGGGCCCGGTTCTATGGTTGCGTTTTCGCGATCATGTCGGTGCCTATCGCCGTGTATCTAAGGGTGGCCAGATTGAAAGGTCTGGCCTCAAAGGACTCGCGAACAGGGTTCGCTCCCCCAGGAGCAGGGTGGGGCGAC
>DASYLE010000196.1:0-3624 GCA_036009745.1 Luteibacter sp.
CTCCTTCTTGCTCCCGTACCCTTGAGTGCTAGCTACGGCTTGTAGTCATCGCGATAGCGATGATGGCGCTTGTCGCCGTAGCCGACGCACTGCTCTTCGTATCTGAGACGTGGAACGGTGCCGCGCCCGCCCATGGTTCACCGTCATCGGAAGCAATGTGCATGATGCCGTGGCTCATGCCGTCGTCGCCATTCTTTGTGGAAGATCCTGCCAGGTCCTGAGTAATGGAAAACATGCTGTGTAGCGCGTTAACGCTACGGGATCGCCTGCGAGGCTCGGTTTCAACCTGCCCATTCGAGCGGCTATGATCGCCGCATGACGCACGACTTCACCGCTTTGGATCCCTGCTTCCGCGACGATGACCTGGCGCACCTCGCGGCCCATGGCGTCCTATCGCTTCCCACGCCGTTCGCCAGCGGATATGCCAGCAACGAAAACGCCCGTATCTGGTACGCCAGCTTCGGTGCCGGGCCGCCGGTGGTCCTGTTGCACGGCGGTCTTGGGAACGCGGGTAACTGGGGCTATCAGGTTCCCGCGCTGGTCGAGGCGGGCTACACGGCAATCGTGATCGACAGCCGCGGGCAGGGGCGCTCGACCCGTGATAGCAGACCCTACAGCTACGAACTCATGGCATCGGACACCCGCGCCGTCATGGATGCGCTTGGCGTTGCCAGGGCCGCCTTTATCGGCTGGAGTGACGGGGCGGATACCGCCCTGGTCCTGTCGCGCGAAACGCCAGGCCGCTCCGCCGGCGTGTTCTTCTTCGCCTGCAATGTCGACAGCACGGGTGCCAGGCCCTTTCACCCCTCCACGGTGATCGATCGCATCTACAACCACCACGTCCAGGACTACGCGGCTCTTTCCCCCGTCGTGGGCGGCTTCGAGGTCATGCGCGACGACCTGGGCATGATGCAGGCAGGCCAGCCGAACTACGGGCCCGACCAGCTGAGGGAAATCGCCGTGCCGGTGTGGAGCGCACTGGGCGAACACGACGAGTTCATCGAGCGCGAGCATGCCCAATACATCGCCCACAGTATCCCGGGCGCCCAGTTCGTCCTCCTGCCCGACGTCAGCCACTTCGCGCCGCTGCAAAGGCCTGAAGCCTTCAATCGCGTAATGCTGGCGTTCCTGGACCACCTCGCACCGGCCGCACCCAGCTCAAAATGACGAAGCGCACTTGTCCGCCAGGCTTCTTATCGGGCAACCTCGCGTCGGATGGCCCATAGCGCTTCGACGTTGGGCCGTACCGTCTTTACCACCGACAGGGGAGAGCACGCTATGGGTCTTGTATCGTTTCGCAAATTGACGGTGCTTTGCACCCTGGCGCTCGCGGGGATCCCGCTGCAACCCGCCGCGGCGCAAAGCGCCCCGGCATCCGCTTCTACCGCCGCGAGCGTGGCCGAAACGCCCGCTGCGCGACCCGCGGACGTGGCGTCGATGAGCGCGATCATCGAAGCGGTTTACAACGTCATTTCGGGGCCCAGGGGACAGCCGCGTGACTGGGATCGCATGCGTTCGCTGTTCGTGCCAGGCGCACGTCTGATTTCCGCACGCACAGACAAGGATGGCCTCACCACGGCACATGTGATGAGCGTGGAGGATTACATCCGATTGGGCGACCCCATGCTGAAAAAGGATGGTTTCTTCGAACGCGAGGCACACCGTACTGAAGAGCGATTCGGCAACATCGCCCAGGTGTTCAGTACTTACGAATCGCGCCATGAGGCGGACGCCAAGCCATTCCAGCGTGGTATCAACAGCTTTCAACTCTTGTTCGACGGCCACCGCTGGTGGGTAGTGACGATCTACTGGCAGGGCGAGCGCCCCGAACTGCCGATCCCGAAGCAGTTCGGCGGTTGACCGTGCGCGAACGGGTGCGGATACCTGGGCGCATGAAGACCGGCGACAGAAAGTTATCGCCGTATAATCAGGACAGGTATCACTAGATAAGCGCCATATGAATATTCCTTTCTCAGGCGGGTGTGCATGCGGGTCGGTCCGCTATACCGTTGCGCGGGAGCCGATAGCCATGGTCAACTGCCATTGCAGTGATTGCCAGCTTTCGAGCGGGGCTCCGTTTGCGTCAGGCATCATTGTCAAGACCGCCGATCTTGAGATCATCGGTACACCGAAGACATATGCCGTTCGTGCAAGCAGCGGAGGTCTTTCGACCCGCGGGTTTTGCCCTGACTGCGGCACGCCTTTGTTCACGCAAAGCGACGCTTACGCACAAGTCACCTCCATCCGATTTCCGTCGCTTGACGATATCTCCGGCTTCAAGCCGATGCTGGATATATATACCGCCAGTGCGCAAGAGTGGGTTTGCCTTGATCAGGCCATCCCACACTTCCCCCAGTCGCCCCAGGCATCTGCTTAGAGTTCACTCCCGCCACCGGTCGCGGCGATGCGTCGACGGGACTGCGACAGTTGCCTGGACGAACGGCATCCCAAGGGAGCGGCATCGCGGTGGTTCGGCGAATCCAGCCCTCGGATTGGTGACGGGAACCCTTGATGAGATAGCCTGTCTACCTACGTCGGCCGCAACACGCGCTGAGGTATGCGTAAGTTTTTGCGCGAGTCATTGGCTTGAATGAGGTTGTGTCATCGAACGTACCGAGCAGGGCCGATATCAGCGGGAGGGCGCGGGCGCGCGCGGTCTGGCGTTACTCGACAGCGAAACGCGTGAGACCTTGGGTCACAGGCGCTGGCAACGGCCGGCACTGACGCGTCGGGCGCATGTGCTCGTGCTGGCTTCGGTATTCGCGCTGCACCTGCTGTTCGCGCTGATGCTGTGGTCCGAGATGCGGCCGCCCGTTCCTGTCGAAAGCGAGCAGACGCTGATCGTGCGCCTGCTGGACACGAGCACGCCGACTGTCGCGCCGCCGCCTGCGCCACCCACGCTGCCCGAGCTGGTGGCGCCGCAGCAGGCCGCGATACCACGCGTTCGCCCCGAAACGCACGAGAAACCACGTCGCGATGCGATGATCGTGCAAGATCATGGGGCGACACCTGCGCCGGCGGTCTCCGTGGCCACACCGGCCGCCATCAGTGTGTTCGGCAAGGATGGCTCGATACGGCTAGCGCCCCCGTCGACGGACACCTCGGCAGCAGCAAGCGCCGAGGCCAAACCGAAGCCCGCGGACGATCGTCAGATCATGCAGCACGACAGCAACCGCATGCACTACAAGGCCACTCGTTTCGAGAAATATTTCCCGCCGCCAAACGAGACAGCCGGTGGTGCGGTAGGTCGCCATATAGGCGATGCGATCCACGAGATCGCCAAGAGCCTGTGCGATCCGGACAAATCCAGCACGGCATCCGACATGCTGTGCGGCGCGCCAGCCCCGACGCCCTCGCCCAAGAATGCCGACGAGCGCCTCAATCTACCGGCGGTGTCGCTGGTCGGCGACCCGCCTCCGGTCACGGTGCCACTGGAAAAGTGCATCGCCGAGTACAACGACGAAAAGCCACTGTCGTATGGCTGCCCGGTAAACACGCCTGACCTGGCCTTCCAGGCCGAAATGCGTGTATGCATCGATCTGTTCCGTGCGGGCAGGCGCCTCAAGCCCTGGTGCCCAGCCGACACGCCCGAGCGCGCAGCCGCCGAGAAGTCCACGCCAGCGG
>DASYLE010000197.1:0-28738 GCA_036009745.1 Luteibacter sp.
ACTTCGTCGATCCGGTGACGATCCGCAACGGTCACTACATCGCGCCGACGACACCGGGCTTCTCGGCCGAGATGCATCCGCGCTCGATCGCCGAGCACAGCTTCCCCGATGGCATCGTCTGGCGGAACGACCCGCTGGCACGGAGCGCCTGAGCGTGGCCGCGCCGATCACCAACATCATGGACCTGCGCGAACTGGCGCGGCGCCGGGTGCCGCGCGCGTTCTTCGAGTACGGCGATCGCGGCTCCTACGAGGAGGTGACGATCCGCGAGAACCGCCTCGCCTTCGAGCGCATCAAGCTGCGCCAGCGCGTGATGATCGACGTCGACGACCGGTCGCTGGCTACTGCCATCGTCGGCCAGCCGGTCAGCATGCCGCTGGCGATCGCGCCGACCGGCCTGACCGGGTTGCAGCATGGCAGCGGCGAGATCCACGGCGCACGCGCGGCAGCGAAAGCCGGTATTCCTTTCTGCCTGAGCACCATGTCGATCTGCTCGATCGAACAGGTCCGCGCCGCGGTCGACACGCCGTTCTGGTTCCAGGTCTATGTGATGCGCGACCGCGGCTTCACCCGCGAACTGATCCAGCGCGCGCATGCCGCCGGTTGCTCCGCGCTGATGCTCACCGCCGACCTGACCGTGCAGGGCCAGCGTCATCGCGAGATCAAGAACGGCCTGTCGGTGCCGCCGAGGATCACCCTGCGCAACCTGTTCGACATCGCCAGCAAGCCGCGTTGGGCGTGGAACGTGATGCGCGCGCCAAGCCGCTCGTTCGGGAACCTGGACGGCCGTATCGGCGGCGCCGACAGCCTGACGACACTCGCACAGTGGATCGCCAGCCAGTTCGATCCGACCTTGACCTGGAAGGACCTGGAGTGGATTCGCGAACTGTGGCCGGGCAAGCTTATCGTCAAGGGCATCATGGATCCGGAAGACGCACGGCAGGCGGTCGCCCATGACGTCGATGCGATCGTCGTTTCCAACCATGGCGGCCGCCAGCTCGATGGCGCACCGGCGACGATCGATGTATTGCCTTCGATTGTCGAGGCCGTCGACGGCAGGCTGGAGGTCCTCTTCGATAGTGGCATCACCAGTGGGCAGGATCTGCTGAAGGCGTTGGCGCTCGGTGCGCGTGCCGGATTGATCGGCAAGGCGTTTCTTTATGGGCTTGGCGCGAATGGCGAAGCCGGTGTGACGAAGGCGATCGAGATTATCCGGCGCGAGCTGAGTGTGAGTATGGCGCTGACCGGGCAACGTGATGCCGGGTGTATTTCACCGGCTATTGTCTGGCGGTAAGGCTAAAAATCCGCCGCATAGGCACCCATTTCTGCCCAGCCGGGGCCCACGGCAACGGCTGTTGGAATGTCGCCATCAACGCCTCCCAAGCCTGCACGCGCTCATCCGCCGCGTCAGCGATGGCTTTTGCCCCTGCATCGAAGTCGTCCGTCGTCTCCATCACCATCATCAGCCGGTTCCCCGTGCGATAGATCTGCATATCGACGATGCCCGCCTTGCGGATCGAGGCGACGATCTCTGGCCAGATGCGATTGGCGCGATGCCAGTTTTCATACTCGGCGATCGCCTGTGCATCATCACGCAAGTCCAGGGCGAAGCAGTGGCGATTCATCGTGTGGGATTCCAATGGCGCCAGGCGAATAACCCGACCACGACGAAGCAGACACCCGGTACCAGCATCGCATGCGCAATGCCGGCCACATCGGACGCAGCGCCCATCGCGGCGGTCAACACCGCACCGCCGATGATCGACATGACCAGCACGGCCGAGCCGAACTTGCGCTCGTCGTCGTCGCGCCCCTCGACGCTCAAGGCGAAAATGGTGGGGTACATCACCGACATGAAGATGCTGCAGGCGACCAGGGCGTAGGCGCCATGGTTACCGGGCGCGAACGCCGCCCAGGCCGCCAGCACGATGTCGGCCGCGGCGAAGCATGCCAGCAGGCGCGCGGGGCGCACGAACTTCATCAGCGCCGTGCCGGCGAAGCGGCCGATCATGAAGCAGACCAGGGACGCGGTAAGGAAATTCGCCGCGGCCTTTTCCGGCGTACCCGGCATGGTCGCCTGCACGTAACGGATCATGTAGCTCCAGACGCTGACCTGGGCGCCGACATAGAAGAACTGGGCAAGGACACCCGCCATGAAACCCTTGTCGCGCAACAGGCGCCCAAGCACGCCCTGTCGCGATGCCATCGGCTCATGTGCCTCATGGATCGACGGAAAGCGCGTCATCGCGATCCACAGGCCCCAACCGATCACCACGATGCCGATCACCAGGTAAGGCAGGCCCACCGCGCTCGCTTCGGTGTGCAGGTAGCGAAGCCGTTCGGCGGGATCCATGGCAGCGAGCTGCGCCGGCGTGTGTTCGATGCCCGAGAAAATGAAGTGCTGGCCGATCAGCACACCGGTGATCGAACCGAGGGGATTGAAGGCCTGCGCGAGGTTCAGGCGAAAGGCAGCCGATTCCGGTGGCCCAAGCAAGGTGACGAAGGGATTCGCGGAGGTTTCGAGGAAGGCCAGCCCGCTGGCGATCACGAACAGGGCGAACAGGAACATCGCGTAGCTGGCGGCACCGGCCGCCGGCCAGAACAGCAGGGCTCCGATGCCGTAAAGCGCCAGCCCGAACACCACGGCACCTTTGTAGCCGTAGCGGCGCATGAAGACGCCCGCGGGCATCGCCACCAGGAAATAGCCTAGGTAGAAGGCGCTCTGCACCAGCCCGGCCTCGAAGTCGGAAAGGGTGAACGCCTTCTTGAACTGGGCGACCAGTACGTCGTTAAGGTTGTTGGCCCCGCCCCAGAGGAAGAACAGGCTGACGATCAAGGCCAGCGGCAGGAAGGATCGGGGTATCGATGCCGACGCCCGCTTGCCGGCGTCGAGGATTGCGGTGGTCGCCTGCGGCATGCGTGTGCTCCGGGAATGTGCAAATATGAACGCATAGTTCACCTGCACTACAAGCTGCAGCGCAGCATCCGCGAAGCCATGGCGTTCCGTGGACAAATTACGGCAAGCTTGTGATCTTTCCATCGCTGCGAATCCGATGCCCGCCGACACGCCGAAATATCGCGCACCCGCCCTGGACAAGGGCCTGGACATTATCGAACTGCTGGCGGCGGCGCCCGCCCCCATGAGCATCGCCGAGATTTCCGAGGGTGTCGGCCGCTCCCGCGGCGAAATCTTCCGCATGCTCCAGGTACTGGAAGAGCGCGACTACATCGCCCGTGGCGAAGGTGACGGCAATTACACGATAACCCCCCGCCTGTTCCGGCTGAGCATGGAACAGCCGCCGGTGAAGAGCGTGGTCGAGGCCGCGCTGCCGGTCATGCACCGGCTGGCCGACGAAGTGGACCAGTCCTGCCACCTGGTGGTGCCTTCGCGCGAACAGATCGTGGTGATCGCGCGAATCGATCCGCCGGGTGAGATTGGCCTGGTCGTGCGCGTCGGCCATCGTCGGCCGATGTCGCAGTCGGCCTCGGGTCATGTGCTGCTGGCCTGGCAGGGCGAGGAGATTCGCGAGCGCTGGATGGACATGATCGCGGCGGACAAGCCGACATTCGATCGCCGCGAACTATCGGCAACCATCACCGCGATCCGCAAGCGGGGCTACGCCAGCGAGGCCAGCCATGTGGTCGACGGCGTGACCGACCTCTCCGCGCCGATCCTCCAGCACGAGCATGCGATCTGCGCGCTGACCGTGCCCTTCATCGAACGACGTGGCGCGTCGATGAACATGACGACCGTGGCCCAGCATCTGTGCCGCGCAGCAGCGGATATTTCCGCCGCGATGTGATTCGTTGCGCTGTTGCTCGTCGTCCCGGTGCAGGTCTATTGCTGTCCGGGCAGCCAGAGGCCGACCCGGGGCAAGCTGGCTGATCGTCGCGTCCTATGGTCGCCAGCGTGAAAGGTCCGGCCCCAAAGGACTCGCGAACAGGGTTCGCTCCCACAGGTGAAGCTTGCCGCGACCTTGTGGGAGCGAACCCTGTTCGCGAGTCCTTGGGGGCCGTGACTTCCCGATCGCCGTCTTGCCTTTGATTGAAATATCGCCGCCAGGCCGTGAGGGTGACTAGAAGTCCTTCTGCAGCGACAGGAACAGGCCGCGGCGCGGGCCGAACTGCGGGGCGCCGACGCCGATGCCCGAGCCGTCGCGCAGTTCGTACGTGCGATCGAGCACGTTGATCACCGCCAGCTGGGTGTGCAGCTTGCCGAACTGTTCGAAGCTGAAGTCGTGCGAAACGTTGAGGTTCATCTGGAAGTAGTAAGGCATCGACAGGCCGTTGGGCACGTCGCCGTCCTTGCGCAGGCCGGAACCGAACAGGTAATCCGCGCCGACCTTGGTCGTATCGGTGATGGCGTAGTTGATGCCGCCCGACGAGGTCAGCTTCTGGTCGTGGTCCAGGTGGATGTAGTTGTCGTAGACGTAGAGCAGGTCTTCCGGGCTGAAGTTGTACTGGCCGGTAATGATCCGCTTGCCCATCGCCCGGTTGTAGGCGAAGTTGAAATAGGCCGTGAGCGGGCCATTGTCGTAGTTCAAGGTGAATTCGGCGCCGCGGACGCGGCCGAAGTCGTAATTGAAGGTCGAGAAGACCACGGCGGCACCGAACTGGCCTTCATCCTGCAGGCGGTCGACCTTGCGATAGTAGCCGTCGAGGCCGATCGTCAACGAAGGACCGATCTTCTGCGAGATGCCGAGGTCGTAGTAGTTCGAGCGCTCCGACAGCGGCGTGTTGTTGCCGGCACTCGGCAACGCATTGGTGGTGCCGTTGAACTTCTCGATCGACGAGGTGGTGATCGCCTCGGTCGCCGGCGGCGTGAAGTAGCGCGAGTAACCGGCGTGGATCGTGGTGCTGTCGGTCGCCTGGTAGACCACGCCCAGGCGCGGGCTGAGCTGGCTTTCCACGCCGAACGCGTTGTATTTGTCCGCGCGCAGGCCGTAGTTGACCGTCCATTTCTGGCCGATGCTCCATTCGTCCTGCACATACAGCGCGTAGGTACGGGCGATCACCCGCGAGGCGTCGACGATATTCATCGGCGTCGTGCTGGTCTGATTACCATCGGCGTCGGCCGGGAACACCAGCGAGTTGTTATTGCTCACGGCGTGCTCGTACGAACCGTAGATGCCATAGCGCAAGGTGTGGTTGTCGCCCAGCGGCGTGGAGAAATCCGCCTGCAGGGTCGTCGCGCGGTTGGTGCGGGCCACAGTGGAGGCCACGCCATTGAACATCAGGTCGCCGACTTCGTCCGGGGTGAAATCCAGGCCGCTGTAACGCACGCCTGCGGACACCTGGTAGGCGGTATCGCCCATCTTGCCCTGCAGGGCTAGCACGCCGAAGCGGGTCTTTTCCTGCTGCTGCTCGTTGAGTTGGGCGGAATTGAAGTCGGTCGTGTCCAGGTAGCCGAAGGTCGGTGTCTGGCCCGGGTTGTTCGGGATCTGGAAGCGATTGTTGCTGACACCGAACAGGAAGCTCAGGCGGGTGTCGTCGTTGATCAGGTAGGAGATATCGCCGAAACCCTTGACCTGGTTGGTATGGTCGTGGACCGGCTTGCGGCTTGCGGTCGGATTCTCGATACCGATATCGCTCTCGAGATAGTTCGCCGTGACGAAATAGCTCCAGCGCCCGCTCGAGCCGAACAAGGACGCATTCGGGTTCAGCGTGCCGAGCGTGCCGCCGGTGATGCCGACGCTGCCACCGACCGTGTCCTTGCCGCCGGAACGCGTGGTGATGTCGACCACGGCGGCGGTACGGTCGCCGTACTGGGCCGGCAGTGCGCCGGTAAGCAACTTGACGTTGTCGATGATGCGCGCATCGAGCGACTGCCCGAAACCGCCGATGCTCTCGGGAATGATCACACCATTGATGCGGTACTGCAGGTTGGCGTGGTCGCCGCGCACATGCAGCTGGCCGAAGGAATCCTGGACGACGCCCGGCGCCTGCAGGATGACCTGGTTCAGTGGGGTAGACGCACCTAGCGGCAGGGCCTGGATGGCCTTGCGGTCGATCACGTACTGGCTGCTCCCGGTGTCCGGTGACAGGCTGTTCCGTGCGGCGTCCAGCTTGGCCGTGACGTCGACGGAGTCGAGATTTGTCGCGTGCTGCGGGTCGACATCGGGGGCGACGGGAGCCGGGGTCGGAACCGGGTCGGTGGTGGTGGCAAGCACGGGCGTTGCCAGGCCGCAGGCCGCGGCGATGCAGAAAGCGAGCAGTGACGGTTTCATCGGAGACCTTTCTCGGGGATTTTTCGGAATGTTATAACATTACGAAACGAAGAAGGGGATTCTCACGGGACAAACTTTCACAAGTCTTTCCCTTTCATGACCGGCTCACGCAGGTACCGTTACATCTGGTCCGCCCGCCAGACGCGGCACCCCGGAGATAGCGATGGCTCGTGGAAAACAAGGCGAATCGAAGGAAATCGTGGCGGCTTCGGCGCCACAGGAGATCGGCAAGGTGGCCCAGGCCATCCTGGACTTTGTCAGCCGCATCCCCGGCAGCGACCTGCCCAAGTCCCACGACGCCGAGGCCGAAGCCCGACAGGTCGCGGCGAAATCGGCGAACCGGGCCGCCCTGACCGCCGGCTCCCTGGCCCTGCCACCCGGCCCCCTGGGCTGGCTGACTGTGCTGCCCGAACTGATCGCGATCTGGAAGATCCAGGCGCAGATGGTCAGCGATATCGCCGCCGTCTACGGCAAGACCGCGGTGCTCGGCCGCGAACAGATGCTCTGGTGCCTGTTCCGGCATACCGCCGCCCAGGCCTTCCGCGATATCGCCATCCGTGTCGGCGACCGCCTGGTCTTCCGTCGTGCCGCCGGCAGCCTGCTGGCCCGCCTGGCCGAGCGCATCGGCATCAGCGTGTCGCGGCGGGCGGTCGGCAAGGGAATCTCGCGCTGGATGCCGATCGTCGGCGCGCTAGGGGTCGGTGCCTATGCGTATTACGACACCGGGCAGGTCGCCAGGAACGCCATCGAATTATTCAGCGGCGAGGTAGAGACCACCGACGGCGACGATGCGATACCTGCACGTGCGAAAACGGCGACCGCGCGCAAAAGCGTGAAGAAAGCCGCGACCAGCAAGACCAGCGCCGCGCGCAAGGCACCGGCCAAGAAAGCCGCGCCGAAAAAACGCGCGGCGGCGAAGAAGGCGCCAGCGAAGAAACTCGCCGCAAAAAAAACGGGCCGGTCATAGCCGGCCCGTTTCCGCGAAACGCTGGCCATCAGTTCTTCGGACGGAAGGCCTGCTCAAGCAGGAGCTTGTCGAAGCCCTCGCCCGCTTCGCCATATTCGGCATAACGGTACAGCGCCGCCGAATAAATGCCGTGGAGAGCCGCCTGGATCAGCATGATGCAGACCACGGCCAGGACCACGAGAACGAAGGCGATGCCGATCAGTGCTGCCGATTGCGAGGCAACGGCGCCGAAGATCAGCAGCATGCCGACAAGGATCGTCAGGAAAGTGATCAGGCCGAAGACGAAGCCCATGCCGACGGTGCCGATCAGGTTCTCGCCCCAGGTCCGCTTGAGCAGTTCGACACTGCGTTTCACCGCCTCGACCGGGCCGATGTTCTGGGTGGCCAGCACCGGCACGACCAGGAAGGTCGCCACCGTCCAGCCGAGGCCGAGCATGCCGGCGACCAGCCGGCCGATCAGTCCCAGCCGCTCCTGCAAAGCACGCAGGAACAATCCGACCGTGGCCGAAATCAACGCGTAACCGAAGATCGTCGGCAGGCGGGACAGCGCGACCTGCATGCCATCGCGCACTGTCGGCGTACCGCCATCCAGGCGCATCAGCGCGGCGCCGACCAGGGCGGTATTGAAGAAAATGATGACGAAGTACTGCACCAGGTAGAACGTGAACAGGAACACGTAGAACATCGGCGTCATCGGATGGCCTTCGCTACGCGGTCCGTCATGGATCACCAGCGAGGCGATCGGCAGCAGGAAGCTGATGCCGACGATGGCCGAAGCGATCGCCGAGAACAGCGGAAATACCATCAATACCTTGTCGGCGCGCAGCACCGCGGCACTCGCCTTGATCAGGTCCCAACTTCGTGCGAATTTTCCCGCCATGATCTAGCTCCCCTTGTGGATGCTGGTTTGTAGCAGAGGCGCCGCCGCCCGGCCAGCGAAGTTTTGGCTGTCATGACGGTCATCGGGCTGCGATAGACTTGCCCGCTTCAGGCGTTGAAGCGTGGAGTAAGCCGATGACCGCAGCCCCAGCAAACCGCCCGGTCGCCCTGGTTACCGGCGCCGCGCGGCGCATTGGCGCGACCATTGCGCGCACCCTGCATGCGGCCGGCTACGACCTGGCCCTGCACTATCGGCATTCCGATGACGACATGCGTGAGCTCTGCGCGGAGCTGGAAGCATCGCGCCCGCGCTCGACCTTCGCCGCGCAGGCCGACCTGATCGAGACCGATCGCCTGCCGGCCCTGGTCGATGCCGTGGTCGCGCACTACGGGCGGCTGGATGCCCTGGTCAACAATGCCTCGACTTACTACGCGACGCCGATGGGCAGCGCGACGGCCGCCCAGTGGGACGATTTGTTCGGCGCCAACGCGCGCGCGCCGTTTTTCCTCAGCCAGGCCGCCGCTCCGTACCTGCGTGAAGCGCGCGGCGCCGTCGTCAATATCGCCGACATCTACGCCGAACGCCCCCTGCCCGGGCATGCGATCTACTGCATGAGCAAGGCCGCGCTGGCCATGCTGACCAGGGTGCTGGCGGTCGAACTGGGGCCCGAAGTACGGGTAAACGCGGTGGCGCCAGGCAATGTGCTGTGGTCGACCAACCCGGTGAAGGCGGAAACCGCGGACATGGTGCAGGAGCGCACCACACTCGCCCGCCAGGGCACGCCACAGGACATCGCCGACGCGGTGCGCTTCCTGCTGCAGGATGCCGGCTACTGCAGCGGCGTCACCCTGGCGGTCGACGGCGGCCGCTTGCTACATATCTAGAGTGGCATCGGCCGTAGCGGCGTCGAGAGCCTGAGTCCGCGACGCTGCGCCGTGCGCAGGAACGATTGCAGCATCAAGGCGGTGTCCTGCGCGAAGAACAGCTGGCTCGGCGAATGGGTGAGGAAATCCTCGGCCGTGCCAATGTCCCAGGTCATCCAGATCGAACCGAAGGCATGGCCGTCGATGTCCTCGACCTGGTAGTGCGCCTCGTCGTAACCGATGGCCCGGGCGCCACCGATCGTATCGACGAAGGCGAGCTTCATGCGCTGCACGAAAGCCTCCTCGTCGAGGCCGTCGGGGTGTTCGCAGAACAGGATCACGATCACCCGGTGCACGTTGAGCCCCACCCAGGCACGCAGTTCGGTATTCGCCGTGCGCAGCGTGTAGTCGTAGCCGATCACGCCGGAATTTCCGCCGACGACGACCTGCACCGGCTCGCCCTGCACATCGGTGATCCTGCCCAGGGTCTCCGGCAGCAAACCGGTCAGGACCTTCGCGGTGCGCTTCTGCAGTGCCGCCGGGTTCTGCCCGGACTCGGTGAAAAAGACCAGCAACACATAGGCCAGCGCGGTCAGCGCGATCTGCACCACGGAGACCGAGGCCGGTAGCCAGTCCTTGAACCCCGGCTCGTTGATGCCGATGAAAAAGGCCACCGAAAAACCGAGCACCAGCAAGGCCAGCGCGACCAGCATCGTCCACCGCAACCAGCGCGGCAGGTACACCACGAAACGATCCATGACTTCCCCCTGAAAAGCTGTCGCTCAACCGGCGATGGCGATGCCTGCCTCATCGAGCAATGCCCTGACCGATGCGCGCGTGAATTCGCCCTTGGCGGTCGCGCGCGGATCGGCATGCCAGCCGCCGTCGGCGGCGCTGGCGAGTATATCGATATCGATCGCCACTTCGGACGTCGCATCGCGCTGGCGACCGAGTGCCGCTTCCAATTGCTTGAGGCGCTGGCCGAAGCCTTCCCGCTCGATGTCCGCGCTGAGCGCGATCAGCAGGTTGTAATACTCGCCGGGCGCGCCATCGTCACAGGGAAAGCGGCGGACCGGCGTCAGCGCATCGATCTCGCCGATCGCCGACAGCACCGAGGACGCCTCGCGAAGGCGCGCATCGTCGGCCAGGTTCGAACCAAGCAGGAGTAGCCAGCGGTTGGTCATCAGTCGAACCGGCGTTCGATGCGGATGCCGACATGGGCGCAGCCAAGATTCAGCGCCGCCAGTGGCTTGTCTACCCGCAGCGCCACGGAACGCACGCCGAAGCGTTCGGCGAGCATGGCGCAGCAATCCTCCGCGAGTTGCTCGAGCAGGCCGTACGTGCTCGCTGCCACCCATTCGCGGAGGGCGGCCGTCACCGTCGCGTAGTCGATCGCCGCGGCGATATCGCCGCCAGCCGCCGGACGCCGGTTGTCGAAGCCGAGCTCGAGGCTCAGCAGCAGGGGCTGGCGCATCTCGCGCTCCCACCCATAGATCCCGATCACGGCCTCGACGCGCAGTTCCTCGATAAACACGATATCCATGACGAAACGTTCCTTGATGCGGGGTCAGGCGGCGGGCGGCAGGCTTTCCAGGCTCCAGCGCGGGAAGACCTGCACGGTCTGGTCCTGATGCTGGCCGGCGGCCAGGCGGATGGCGCCGGCCAGGGCGATCATCGCGCCATTGTCGGTGCAGAAATCCAGGCGCGGGAAATAGACGCGGAAGCCATCGGCGGCACCCGCCTCGGCAAGCTGGCGGCGCAGGTGCGTGTTCGCGCCGACGCCACCGGCGATCACCAGCCGCTTCGCCCCGGTCGCCTGCAGGGCGCGCCGGCATTTGATCGCCAGGGTGTCGACGATGGCCTCCTCGAAGCCGCGGGCGATATCGGCACGGGTCTGGTCGCTATGGTCGCTGGCTTTCCAGGCCAGCAGGACCTGGGTTTTCAGGCCGGAAAAGCTGAAGTCCAGGCCCGGCCGGTCGGTCATCGGTCGCGAAAAGCGGTAAACGCCCGGCCTGCCCTGTTCGGCCAGTTTGGCCAGCGCCGGGCCGCCCGGATACGGCAAGCCCATCATCTTGGCGGTCTTGTCGAAGGCTTCGCCGGCGGCATCGTCCAGGGTGTCGCCGAGGATCCGGTACTCGCCGATCGCCTTGACCTCGACCAGCATCGAATGGCCGCCGGAGACCAGCAGGGCCACGAAGGGCGGTTCCGGAGGGTCGTCCTCCAGCAGCGGCGCCAGCAGGTGACCTTCCATATGGTGGACGCCGATCGCCGGCACGCCGAGGGCCCAGGCCATGGCCCGTGCCGCCGAAGCACCCACCAGAAGCGCCCCAACCAGGCCCGGGCCGGCGGTATACGCCACCCCGCCCAGGTCCGAAACAGTCAGTCCGGCCTCGGCCAGGGCCTGGCGGACCAGGGGAAGCAGCTTGCGGACGTGGTCGCGGCTGGCCAGTTCGGGCACCACTCCGCCATACTCCGCATGCAGCCGGATCTGGCTGAAAAGCGCATGGGACAACAGTCCGCGGCCCGGCTGGACCGGGTCCCAGCGCAGCAGGGCGACCCCTGTTTCATCGCAGGAGGTCTCGATCCCAAGTATCGGCTTTGAAAATTCCATCACTGTCACGCTATAATCCACGGCTCGCCCGGGTTCACGGGTCAGTTTACTTAAGTGGAGTTTCCATGCCGAGCGTTAAAGTCCGCGAGAACGAGCCTTTCGAGCTTGCCCTGCGCCGCTTCAAGCGTACCTGCGAGAAGGCTGGCGTTCTGGCCGAAACGCGTAAGCGCGAATTCTATGAAAAGCCCACCCAGGAGCGTAAGCGCAAGCGCGCTGCTGCTGTGAAGCGTCACCTGCGTCGTCTGTCGCGCGACACCACGCGCAAGACACGGATGTACTGAGTTTCCCCCGCCCTTCCGGGCGGGACGCGAAACGCAGTCGGCGCGGGTTCTCGCAGCCGCTGTCTGTATGTCGGCTTTCTGGAGCCGGCTTTGCCAAGGCAAAGCCGGCTTTTCGCATTTCCGGAGGATAAGCGATGACCCTGAAGCACCAGCTCACCGAAGACATGAAAGCCATGATGCGCGCCGGCGACAAGCCGCGCCTGGGCGTGATCCGGCTGATCCTGGCCGACATCAAGCGCCGCGAGGTGGACGAGCGCATCGAACTGGACGATACCCAGATCCTGGCCGTGCTCGAGAAGATGCTCAAGCAGCGTCGTGACTCGGTCTCCCAGTACGACGCCGCCAACCGCAAGGATCTGGCCGATGTCGAGCGCTACGAAATGGGCATCATCGACGCCTACCTGCCGGCCAAGCTGGACGAGGCCGAGCTGGACGCCCTGATCGCCGCCGCCATCGCCGAAACCGGTGCGACGACCGCCCGCGACATGGGCAAGGTGGTCGCCCTGGTCAAGGAAAAGGCCGCAGGCCGCGCCGACATGGCCGCCGTGTCACAGAAGATCAAGGCGAAGCTGGCCTGATCGCAGGACTCGAAGACGCATGACCGAAGTGGCGTGAGGTTCCTTTTCCCCAAGCCTGATTAGCGTCGAGTCTCGGCCAAACCTCACCGTTATCCCGGCCCAGGCCGGGATCCATTGGCCCCAGGCCTTCCTGGAGCGTTATCGCCACTGGATTCCGGCCTGCGCCGGAATGACGAGCAAACGCGGGCCACTCGCCGAGGGTCGACGCTAATTCGCCCAAGGGAGAAGGCAAAGTTCACGGCCTTCGGCTGTGCCTTCATGGCATCCTACCTATCTATGCGCGGCCGTATCCCCGACAGCTTCATTGACGAACTGCTTACCCGCGTCGACATCGTCGACGTGATCGAGCGGCGCGTGCCGTTGAAAAAGGCCGGCAAGGAATGGACTGCCTGCTGCCCGTTCCACAACGAGCGCTCACCCTCGTTCTATGTCAGCCCACAGAAGCAGTTCTATCACTGCTTCGGCTGCGGCGTGCATGGCAGCGCGATCAAGTTCCTGATGGAATACGAGCGGCTGGAATTTCCCGACGCGATCGAGGAGCTGGCCCAGTCCGTCGGCCTGAAGGTGCCCTACGAAGGCGGCCGCGATGCGGCGCCGCGCGAGGACAAGACCGACCTCTACGCCGTGCTCGATGGCGCGGCGACGTACTACCAGGACCAGCTCGGGCATAACGCCGAGGCCAAGGCCTATTGCGAGAAGCGCGGCCTGGACGAGGCCACCATCAAGGCCTTCCGCATCGGCTGGGCGCCGGCCGGTTTCGACGGCGTGATGAAGGCGCTCGGCACCAGCGAGAAGCGCAACCAGCTGCTCAACGAAGCGGGCATGGTCGCCAGCAACGAGCGTGGCAATCGCTACGACCGCTTCCGCGAACGGCTGATGTTCCCGATCCTCGACCGCCGCGGCCGTGTGATCGCCTTCGGCGGCCGCGTACTTTCGTCGGAACAGAGCCCGAAATACCTCAATTCCCCCGAAACCTCACTGTTCCACAAGGGCCGCGAGCTGTTCGCGCTATGGCAGGTGAAACAGGCCAACCAGAGCCTGACCCGGATCATGGTGGTCGAGGGCTATATGGACGTGATCGCCCTGCACCAGGCAGGGCTGCCGATCGCGGTGGCGACCCTGGGCACGGCGACCACGCCGGACCATGCCGAAGTCCTGTTCCGCGCCGCGCCCGACGTGGTGTTCTGCTTCGACGGCGACCGCGCCGGCCGTGCCGCCGCGTGGCGCGCGCTGGAATCCGTGCTGCCGCGCATGCGCGACGGCCGCCAGGCCTTCTTCCTGTTCCTGCCCGACGGCGAGGATCCGGACACCCTCGTCCGCAAGGAAGGTAAGGACGGTTTCGAAAAACGCATCAAGGAAGCGATGCCGCTGTCCGAATACTTCTTCGCCGAGCTCGCCCGCGACGTCGACATCACCAACCTCGACGGCCGTGCCCGGCTGGCCGAACGTGCCCGTCCGTTGATCGCGAAGTTCCCGGACGGAGCCTTCCGCGACCTGATGGCGCAGGAACTGGAGCGACGTACTGGCGCGCGCGCCGTGCTGGAGGCCGAGCCCGCACCACGCCGCACCGCCGCGCGGACACCCAACGTCCAGCGCAGCCTGGTCCGCAGCGCGATCACCCTGCTGTTGGCCCAGCCGACGCTCGCCGACCTGGTTGCCCCGCCCTACGCCTTCCTGCGCTGGGACAAGCCCGGTGTCGACCTGCTCGCCGAGCTGATCGACGTCGCCCGCGCGCGGCCGGGGATCAACCCGGCCAGCCTGATCGAACATTTCATCGATCGGCCCGAGTACGTCTCGCTGCAGAAGCTGGTGCAGGCCGATGTGGTTGGCGAGGCCGAGATGCAGCGCGAGGAATTCCTCGGCGCGCTTACCCAGATGCATGTCCAGGCCACGGTGCAGCGCCGCGATGCCTTGATCGAGAAGAGCCGTAACGGGACGCTCGACGACACCGAGAAAGCCGAGCTCCGCGTCCTGCTTGCCGCCCGGGTCGTACGGGCCGCGGCCGAATGAAGGGCCTGGACACGCCCCGAACCCGATCCATGGGATTATTGCGGGCTTGTTCCCCAGGGAAGCCGGCCCGGGCCGGCGACGCACGACGCTGATGGACCTGCTCGAACGACTCGTGATGCTATTCGGCGAAAACGGCTATGCGGCCGTCTTCCTCGCCTTGCTGCTGTGCGGCGCCGGCGCGCCGCTGCCCGAGGACATTACCCTGGTGGCCGGCGGCGTCATTACCGGCCTCGGCTACGGCAACGTGCATGTGATGGTGGGCGTGGCCATGGTTGGTGTCCTCGCCGGCGACTCGGGCATGTTCCTGCTCGGCCACCATTACGGCACGCGCATCCTCAAATGGCGGTTCGTCGCGCGCCTGCTGACCCCGGCACGCTATGCGAAGGTGCAGGAAAAGTTCGAGCGCTACGGCAACCGCATGATGTTCTTCGCCCGTTTCCTGCCCGGCATGCGTACCGCGGTGTACCTGACCGCCGGCACCACGCATCGCGTGTCCTTCCTGCGCTTCTTCATGCTCGACGGCTTCGCCGCGCTGATCAGCGTGCCGTTATGGGTGTACCTGGGTTATTTCGGCGCCAACAACCACGACTGGCTGCTGACCTGGATCAAGCGTGGCCAGACCAGCCTGTGGTTCCTGGGCGGCCTGGTCGTCATTGCCATCGCCGTACTCTGGTGGCGCCGTCGCCGCCGCGCGGCATGCGCCGCTACCCGTGATGGCAACCCCGACGCCCCCTGACCGTATCGTTCAATCGACGATAAAAAGCGTCACGCCGGTTTCCGTATAGGAGCGGTGCGCCGCGTCGCCAAAATCCGACACCTGGTAACTCATGCCTGCCTTCAGCAGGAAGTGTCTTCCATCCTGCAGTTTGGTGTGCAAGTCACCCTTGATCACGTAGAGCACGTGCCCGCGATCGCACCAATGATCGGCCAGGTAACCCGGACTGTATTCGACGATACGTACGCGAAGATCACCGATGACGAACGTGCGCCACGATGCCTCGCCGGTCTCGCCTGCATGGTGGGTAGCAGGTACATCCGACCAGTCGGTCACGGTAAACGGTAGTGCGGGAATCTTCATCGATGAACCCCAAGAATAGTGACGGCCATACCGGTCAGGGCAGATCGTGGCTGTAGACAACAAAACCGGCATGCGTGGCGACGTTGTCGTACAGGCGCCGGGCGGCGAGGTTGCCCGCCTGGGTCTGCCAGTAGACGCGCCTGACCCCTGCCCGTTCCGCTTCGCGGTAGACGCCCCGGATCAAGGCGCTGCCGACACCTTGCCCGCGCGCGGCAGCCGTGGTGAACAGATCCTGCAGATAACAGGTCGGCTCGATCCGCGTGGTGCTGCGATGGAAAAGGTAATGGGTCAGCCCGAGCAGCCGTCCATTCGCTTCGGCGACAAGCGCGAAGACCGGCTCGCCGTCGTCGAAGAACCGCCGCCAGGTCGTCTGCGTGACCGCGTCGGGCAAGGCGGTGTCGCCCTGCCGTCCGTAAAAGGCGTTGTAGCCATCCCATAGCGGTTTCCATTCGAGGAAATCGTCCTGGTGGACTGGTCGCACCAGGACCCTTGCTGCGTCTTCGACATGCCCGCCCACTCATACACCCCTTGCGGATTGATCGCCGACAGGAATGTAGCACTAATGTGCTACATTAGCGACATTCCCTTCGGAGGAGTTCCCATGTCGACGACCACCATCCGCCTCTCGGACGAACTCAAATCCCGGGTGGCCCTCGCGGCAAAACGTGCAGGCACGACGGCGCACAACTTTATCCTGGAAGCTATTGCCGAAAAAACCCGCGAGCAGGAACAGCGCGAAGACTTCAGGACTACCGCCGAACGGCGGTTCACCGCGATCGCCGAAACGGGCCAGACGATATCGTGGAGCGATGCACGGGAATACTTGCTGCAGCGTGCTAGCGGCAAGGCCGCGATCCGACCCTCGCCGAAGAAGCTCGTACGTTGACCCGAATCGAACTTTCGGCGGATGTTATCGACGACTTCGATCGCATTCTCGAGCATCTGAGACAACATGAGAGTGCCGACGGCTCGGGAAGAATCGAGGGCATTGTGCAGGCCATCGACGTACTGCATGACAATCCGAACATCGGCCGCCCTGTCGGTGATGGCCTGCGCGAACTGGTAATAGGTCGCGATACACGTGGATACGTCGCGCTATATCGCTATCTTGTCGAATGGGACCTGGTCACTGTTCTCGCCGTACGCAGCCAGCGCGAGGCCGGTTACGTACGATCGCTGTGAAGACCAATGACCCGGGAAACACGGTCCATTCGCATGGTGACGACCCCATGCATATCGTATGCTCCCCGCTGCCTCTTCAACGGGCACCCCCCAAGGAACAAGGAATTTCCCATGCGTTACGCCGTCATCGCCGCCACGATCATTACGGGTCTCGTCTGCGCAGGCTGCTCCTCCAGACCTTCCGATACCGACATCGCGGCAGCGTTTGCGTCGAAGCTCGCACAACCCGGCTGCATCGCTTCAACGTCCTTCACGAGCTTTCCCGTGCCGCCCGATACCGCGACCCGAAATGCGGCCACCTTCGACGCATTCGTCCAGGCGGGCCTGCTTGCCAAGACTGGTTCGAGCTATGACCTGACCGAGGCCGGTCGTGCCGCATTCAAATCGGAACAGCGCGGCTTCTGCTATGCCAGCGGCTACGAGATCGCCTCAGTCAAGGATACGTCCACGCTGGGCGCCGACCAGGTCGGACCCGCCGTCGAGGAGGCCTGGCGCGTGACTCTGGATATTCGTCCGAAAGATGTTCAGGACTGGGTCAAATCGCCGGCCCTGTCGGCAGTGGCCCATGGTCGGCAGAACGCATCGCTTGCCTCATCAGCGACCTATCAGGTCACCGTTGGCAAGGTTCGTGGCGATGCGGCGCTCAAGATCGTCGACCCTGCGTTCTCGTTCCAGCCAGGCGCCTATCTCAACCAGGGATGGTGAGCGTATCGAGGATTGGCCCTTCTAAAACCGCGACCTTGTGGGAGCGAACCCTGTTCGTGCTGCTCCTTTGGGGCGGTGACTTCCCGATCGCCGTTTTTCCCTTCTATCAGGGCTTATCGACGCGTGGCTGCCGCGATGTACGCGCCAGCTGCGGAAGACGCCGCCGTGTCGCCGCCGAGGGCACCACCGGCGCGGGCGTGTGTTCCTTGGCCTGGATCATGGTGATGTAGGTCACCACCTTGTCCACGCCATTGGCTTCGCTCAGCAGGGACAGGGCCATTTCCTTCCACTCGACCATGTCGGTGACCACGGCCTTGATCAGGTAATCGAACGGACCGCTGACCCGCGCCGCTTCGACGATCTCCGGGATGTTGGCGATCATCGCATCGAAGCGCTCGAAGCCGGCCAGCGCGTGGCCGCGCATCGAGACTTCGGCATACACCGTCATCATCGGGCGAAGTCGTTCCAGGGCGACCTGGGCGTGATAGCCGGTGATGATGCGTTCGTCCTCCAGCGCGCGCAGGCGCGTCAGGCAGGCGCTCGGTGAGAGCGAGACCAGTTCGGCCAGCCGCTGGTTGGTGATCCGGCCGTTCTTCTGCAGGATCTCCAGGATCTTCAGATCCGTGCGATCGAGTTCGCGGTGCGGCATCGACAGGCTGTTCCCAAACGAGTGGCGGATCCTGACGAATTGGCCACTCCATTCCGCATTTTCTGCGGTGCCGATGGCCCGGCACGCTCGATCATGCCGGACCGGTCGACTAAATACCAGTGAATCAGTTACTTGGCCCGCCCGTGACGACCTATGGACGGCTTCGGGGAAGTATGTCGAATATGTGACCGCAGGCCGTATCCGGGGGACGGAACGAATAAACGGCGGCCTGCCAGTACCGTCGAGGGGCGGGGTGAAACAACAGCGACATAGCGGGGAACAACTCAATGCGTATCAAGCAGCCTGCAGCTCTGGCTTTCGCCATTCATATGGCCCTGTGTACAGCGGCACTGCTGTCCACCGATGTCTTCGCGCAGGACGCTTCCACGCCACCGCCGGCAACACCGGCAACACCGGCCAAAACCAAGACCAAGGAAAAGCCGAACACCACGACGCTCGAGGACGTCACCGTCACCGCGAACAAGCGCAGCGAATCGGCAAGCCGCATCGCCGGCGGCATCAGCGCGGTCACCGGCGACCAGCTCGAGGCGATCGGCGCGCAAAGCTTCAGCGATTACCTCGGGCGGATGCCGGGCGTGGTCTTCAACGCCGGGCCGTCCGGCGATTCCACCGCGGTGATCCGCGGCGTCGGCACCACGGCAGGCCTCGACCAGGGCCAGGGACCGACCGGTTACTTCATCAACGAGATCCCGCTGACCGAGCCGGGCTATGCGATCGGCATTCCCGATATCGACACCTTCGATGTCGACCGCGTCGAAGTACTGCGCGGCCCGCAGGGCAGCCTGTTCGGCTCGTCCTCACTCGGTGGCGCGATCAACTACATCGCCAACGAAGCGGATGCGTCCGGCTTCCATGCCGCGGCGGAAACCTCGATCAGCCATACGCAGAACGCGCAGGACCTCGGCCACACGCTCAAAGGCATGATCAACGTGCCGATCATCCCGAACGAACTGGCGGTGCGTTTCGTGCTGCTGCAGCGCGACGAGCCGGGCTACCTCGACAATATCGGCCTCAACCGCAAGGGCAGCAACGACAGCAATGTGCGCGGCGGCCGCGTGTCGGTGGTGTGGACGCCGAGTGCCGACACCAAGCTCACCTGGTTCAGCCTGCTGCAGAACGGTTCCACCGATGACTTCCCGTACGAGCAACCCGCGCTTGGCGACCTGAAGCGTTCCACCCTGGTGCCGGAGAAATTCAACCCGAATTTTTACGTGCACAGCCTGCGCCTGGACCAGAACCTCGGCTTCGCCAAGCTCACCGCGCTGGCCTCGTTCAACCACAAGGCACACGTGCTGGATAACGACTACACGCCGTTCTACGGCGGTTTCGGTGGCGTGACTTCGCCGATCCTCTACGAGGAGAACGCGCGCAGCAGTTCGCGCACCGCCGAGGTGCGCCTGTCTTCCAACGAAGGCGAGGGCAACAAGCTCGACTGGCTGGTCGGCGCCAATTACCTGGACACCGACAAGACCATCGACGACTTCATTTCCGCGGACGGCGCCAATGCCATCCTTTCCGGCCAGTACCCGGCAAACGAATTGATGGGCAACAAGTTCTACTGGGGCCATGCGCGGACCACCGGCTCCGAACGCGCGGTATTCGGCGAAGCCAGCTGGCACTTCAGCGACGCCTGGACACTGACCGTCGGCGGTCGCTGGTACAACGACGAGGTGAAGAGCCAGGTCGGCTACTACGGCGTGTTCTACGAACCGCCGTTCACCCCGCCACCGACCGAGCAGAAACAGACCGGTTTCGCACCGAAGGCCTCGGTGACCTGGCATATCGACAAGGACCTGACCGCCTACGTACTGGCCTCGAAGGGCTATCGTTTCGGCAATCCGAACACGATCTATCCACTTGCCGGCTTCAACACACCGGCCGGCTGGAAGACCGACACGTTGTGGAACTACGAGGCCGGCATCAAGTCGTTCTGGTTCGACCGCACCCTGCAAGTCGACGCTACCGCATTCTATATCGACTGGAGCGATATCCAGGTTCGTCTTTACCGCCCGGACGGCGTGACCTACGGCACCAATGCCGGCGGCGCGCATATCAAGGGCGTGGAACTGGCCAGCGCGTGGCGGCCGACCTCGCATATCGATCTTTCGGCGAACGTGACCTACCTCGATGCGACCTTGTCCGAGGATGTGCTCGCGGCCTCGACACCCTTGCTTGCCGGGCAGGTGCTGCCCGGCGCATCGAAATGGCAGGCCTCGGCCAGCGCGACGTATCGCTGGAGCGGCGACTACGTACCAACCGCCACGCTGACCGGCCGCTACATCAGCGGTGCGCCGGCCAACCTGCAGCAACCGTACTACCGCATCAACGGTTATAGCCAGATCGACGGACGTTTCAGCGTGATGCTCGGCACCACCGAAGTGTCGCTCTACGGCACCAACCTCACCGACCGCCGTGGCGTGACCTTCAGTTATGGCGACTTCGGTGCGGGGCTGCAGTCGTTCGTGATCCGACCGCGTACCTACGGCCTGCGCCTGAACTGGCAGATCTGACCGGTGACGGTCCTGCCTCCTGTCGACGGCGTCGCTCCGAGCCGCCCCGCCCTGCTCCCGCGCCGGCTTGGCGCGGGTTCCCTGCTGGTACTCGGCATCGGCAATATCCTCGGTGCCGGCGTCTATGTGATGACCGGCACCGCGGCGGCGCAATATGCCGGTCCCGCGGTGATGGCCTCCTTCGTCATCGCCGCGATCGCCTGCGCCCTGGTCGGGCTGTGTTACGCGGAACTGGCCTCGCGTCATCCGCAGTCGGGCTCGGCGTACAGCTATTGCCGGGCCAACTTCGGCACCGGCATGGCCTGGTCGCTGGGCTGGTTGTTGCTACTGGAATATTCGCTGTCCGCATCGATGCTCGCACTCGGTTTCGTCGGCTACCTCGACAGCCTCTTGCGTGGCTTCGGCGCCGGCTTGCCGGCAATGCTGTCCACCCCACTAGTCACCGCGAGCATGGTCCACGGGGTGACCACGCTCGAGTTCGGACCGCGGCTCAACGTCTTCGCCGCGCTCGCCGCGATGGCCGCCGCCGCGGTCATGGCGCTCGGTATCGGCAAGTCGATGCTGGTGAACACCTTGCTGGTGGTGATCAAGATCACGGTGCTGCTGGTCTTCATCGTGGTCGGCGCCACCGCGATCGATCCGGCGCACTGGCATCCCTTCGTGCCCGCCAACGAAGGCAACTTCATGTACGGCTGGCAGGGCGTGGCGCGCGCGGCATCGATGCTGTTCTTCGCCTACCTCGGTTTCGAAACGGTATCCACCGCGGCGGCCGAAACACACAACCCCAATCGGGACGTACCGATCGGCATCCTCGGCTCGCTCGGCGTCTGCACCCTGCTCTATATCGCCGCGGCCGCGGTGCTGACCGGCCTGGTGCCGTTTCGCGAACTCGGCGTACCCGATCCGATCGCGGTCGCGGTGGACCATATGGGCCGGCCGGGGCTGGCCATCGTGATCAAGCTCGGCGCTCTGACCGGCCTCGCTTCGGTCCTGCTCGCCAATGCCTATGGGCAGTCGCGCATCTGCTTCGCGATCGCCGCCGACCGCCTGTTGCCGCCCCTGTTCCTGCGCCGCCACCCGCGCTCGGGAAGCCTGTGGCAGGCCAACCTGGTGCTCGGCGCGGTCGCCGCGACCGGCGCCGCGCTGTTGCCGGTATCCCTGCTTGGCGACATGGTCAGCCTCGGCGTCACCTGTTGTTTCGTGATCGTCGCGCTGACCCTGATCAAGACGCGCAGCCGCGGTACCGACGATTCGCCGGGCTTCCGCGTGCCGCTCGGTGGCATTCGTGTGCGTGGCATCTGGCTCGGCACGGTACCCGTGCTGGCGATCGTGACCAGTGTGGTGATGGTATTACCCGTGGTGATCGATATCGGCGGGCGCGCCCTGCACGGCGACGTGGTGCCGGCGTTGATGCTGTCCGGTTACCTGCTGCTCGGCGTGGTCATTTATTTCCTTTACGGGCGGCCGCGTGCCGCCGCTCATGCGATGGAGCCTTTGTAATGACGGAGATGGTCCTGGCCGACGCCCTGGCGCTCGGACAACTGGATGCGCACGCGCAGGCGGCGCTGGTACAACGTGGCGAGCTTTCCGCCACGGACCTGGTCGACGCGGCGATCCTGCGTATCGATGCCCTCGACGGGCAACTTGGCGCGGTAAGCCATCGCGCGTATGCCCAGGCACGTGAACGCGCCGCGCAACCGCTCGCACCCGGTGCATTCGCGGGCGTGCCTTACCTGCTGAAGGACTCACTCGACTATCCCGGCATGCCGACCCTGGCCGGCTCGCGCAGCCGCACCGGCGCGTTGGCGCGCTCGGCATATCCGTATGCCGGGCGACTGGACACGCTTGGCCTGATTCCGGTGGGCAAGAGCGTGATGCCGGAATTCGGCCTGATGGGAACCACCGAACCGCTGCTGCGCGAACCGACACGCAATCCGTGGTCGCTGGCGCATTCGCCGGCCGGCTCGAGCGGCGGCGCCGCCGCCGCGGTGGCCGCCGGCATCGTGCCGCTGGCCCATGGCAGCGATGGCGCGGGATCGATTCGCCTGCCGGCCTCGGCCTGCGGACTGGTCGGGCTGAAACCCGGCCGCGGCGCGACAGTGCGCGTGCGCTCGCGTCACGCCCTCGAGGACCTGATGGTCGCCGACTCGCTGCTCTCGCGCAGCGTGCGCGACACGGCGACGGCGTTTGCCGCCGCGCATCCGCGTAACGAACATCCCGCCGTCGTCGGGCCGTCGACGCGACGACTGCGCATTGCCGTCATCGAATCCAGCCTTAGCGGCCTGCAGCCGCACGAGGACATCAAGCGCGCCCTGCGTGGCGCGGCGGATCTGTGCGCCCGACTGGGTCACGATGTCGAACGCGCATCGTGGCCAGTCGACGGCAACGCCACCATGGATGCACTGCAGACGCTGTGGGCGCACATGGCCGGCGATGTGGTCGACAGCGTTCGCGGGACGCTAGGCGGCCGCGCGGTGGAAGACATGCTGGAACCGTGGACGCTCGGCCTGTCGCACTGGGCCGGCTCGCTGCCACGCGAAACCCTGGAACGCGCTTACGAACAACTGACCGGCCTGCCCATCCAGCTGGCCGCGTTCCACCAGGATATCGACGTCGTGCTTTCCCCCGTCATGAGCACGCCGCCACCACTGCTTGGCACCTATCCGCCCGATCGCGAGTTCGAGGCCTTGCGCCACGGCATGTTCGACTGGATGAGCTATACGCCATTGCAGAACCTTGCCGGCACGCCGGCGATTTCGCTGCCGCTGCACTGGACCGCGGCGGGTTTGCCGATCGGCGCGATGTTCGCCGCCGACCGCGGCCAGGAAGACCTGCTGCTCGGGCTGGCTTTCGAACTCGAGCAGGCACAGCCCTGGGCGCAACGCTGGCCCACCGTATCGGTCGCGCAGCCCGTGGAACTGATGGCATGACGGTAGGTGCGAAACCGCTTTACCAGCCACGCGACGGCCGCGACCTGGTCGACCTGCTTGCTGCGCAACCGCTGGCCTGGGTCGTCAGTGGCGGCGCCACGGAACTCTGTGCGACACCGCTGCCCTTGCAGATGGAAACCGATGCCGAAGGCGCCCCGGTCGCCCTGGTCGGCCACTTCGCTCGCAACAACGCCCAGTTGACGGTGCTAGCTGCACAGCCGGAGGCGATGATCCTGGTGATGGGTCCGCAGGCCTATGTATCGCCCTCATGGTTCGCCGACCGCACGCAGGCCCCGACCTGGAATTACGCCTGCGCGGTGTTCCGCGTGCATGTGGCACTCGAGGACGATCCGGTATCGATCGCGCATCGCCTGGACGAGCTGATCGCGGCCAGCGAAGCGGGCAGGCCGCGTGCCTGGAGTGGCAAGGACATGGGTGCGCGCTACGCTTCGCTGTCGCGTGGCGTGGTCGGCTTCCGCGCGAAGATCCTCGAATGGAAAGCCTCGTTCAAGCTTGGCCAGGACGAACGCGACGATGTCTTCGCCGATATCCTTGCGGGTCTTGGCCTGCACGGCGAACAAGAGCTTGTCGCCTGGATGGCGCGCTTTGCCGGCGAAGAACGCATGGGCCGTATCGAGGGCCTGTCCACCGGTCCGGTTGCCCCGGCCGCCGATCGCCCACCGCTGGATCCCGATATCGCCCGCTTCGTCGCCACCGTCGTCGAGGATTCGCGGCGACTCACCGAAGGCCGGCCTGGCGATCTCACCATGCAACGCCGTATCGCCGAACAGGTGCGCCGACCATGGACACTGGGTGCACCGCGCATGGCTCGCGTACGCGAGATGGACGTACCCGGTGCACGCCCGGTACGCCTGCGCATCTACGAACCGGAAGATCGCACCGGCATGCCGGCGCTGGTCTACCTGCACGGCGGCGGCTGGACCCTGTTCTCGCTCGATACCCACGACCGGCTGATGCGCGAGTACGCGACGCGCGCCGGTATCGCCGTGATCGCCGTCGACTACGCGCTCGCGCCCGAGCATAAATACCCCTACGCGCTGCAGCAAAGCGTGGCGGCCGTGCGCTGGCTGCGCAAACTGGGCACGAGCCTGGGCATCGACACGACGCGGCTGGTCCTCGGCGGCGATTCCGCGGGCGGCAATCTGGCCATGGCGACCGCGCTGGCTTTACGCGACGCCGGCGCCATGGCTGGTATCGATGGCCTGCTGCTCAACTACGCGGCTTTCGATGCCGAAGTCGATGCCGAATCGCGTCGCCGCCTCGGCAGTGAAGGCGACATGCTCACCTCGACGGAAATCGACCTGTACTGGGGCAACTACCTGCGCGACGACGCCGACCGCGCCGATCCTTTCGCCTGTCCGGGGCGCGCCGACCCCACGGGCTTGCCGCCGGCCCTGCTGATCGTGCCCGAATGCGACGTGCTGGCCGCGCAGAGCCTGGCCATGGGCGAGCGCTTTCGCGAAGCCGGCGTGGCGGTTACCCAACATGTCTACCCCGGCGCCACGCACAGCTTCCTCGAGGCCATGTCGATCTCGCCGCTGGCCCTGCGCGCGATCGACGACAGCGCCCGCTGGTTGCGCTCCTTGTGGTTCACTGACGAAAAGAACGGATACTGACCATGCGCATGCGACTGACGCTTTGCCTGTTGACGCTCGGCCTGACACAAGCGGCCATCGCCGGCACGCATACGATCACGCCAG
The DNA here is from genome assembly GCA_036009745.1 of Luteibacter sp. GTDB lineage: Bacteria > Pseudomonadota > Gammaproteobacteria > Xanthomonadales > Rhodanobacteraceae > Luteibacter. The sequence continues at coordinate 25,214 of DASYLE010000197.1, forward strand.
CCGATATCTCGGCGATACGCGGCGTCAGCGATGCGTCGATCGCGCCCGACGGGCGCCGTGTCGTCTACGTCGTGCAGGAGTCAGGCGATGGCAGCAAGCCGGGACCGACGCGACTGTGGCTGACCTCGACCGACGGCAAGCCCGCGGCTCAATTCACCGGCAGCGTCGACGGCGACGGCACGCCGCGCTGGTCGCATGACGGCACGCGCATCGGCTTCATTGCCAACCGCGGCGCCGACGGCAAGGCCACACCCGACGGCAAGGACCCGGGTCAGCTCTGGATCGCCGATGCCGACGGCCACAACGCCCACCGACTGGGCGCATTGTCCGGCGCGGTCAGTGCATGGCGATGGTCGCCGGACGATCGCACCATCGCCGCCGTGGTCGGCGACAAGGAGGATCCTTCCCGCGCCAAGGCACCGCATGACTCCGACGACAAGCCGATACCAAGCCGGGTCTGGCTGATCGATACCTCGACAGGCGACGCCCACCCGATTACCCCGCCCGGACTGATCGCCTTCGATGTCGACTTCTCGCCCGATGGCGCCTTGCTCGCCGTGCGCGCGGGCGACACGCCTGGACTGGAGGACTACTGGTATCGCTCGCGCATTGAGCTGCGTCGGCGCGATGGCGCGTTGCAAGCCACCCTGCCCGGCCGCGCCACCGCAGCGCATGCGACCTTCTCGCCAGACGGCAAGCGCGTCATCTATGGCCATTTCAATCCCAGTGGCATTACCGGCGGTACCGCGATCTATGACATCGCCAGCGCGCAGGTCCACGAACTTGGCGCCGGCTCACCGTATAGCCTGCGCGAACTCAGCTGGGATGCCGATGGCCGCGGCCTGACCGGGATCGGCTTCGTTACCGCACATGCGGAGTTCGTCCGCGTCGATGCGAGCACCGGCATGGTCGCCACGCTCGCCCCGATCAAGGGCGACCCCTACGACTTCAGCCGCGCCCGCGACGGCAGCATCGCCTTCGTCGGCTCCGCGCGGACGCAACCCGAAGAGGTATGGCTGCTGCACGACGGCCGCATCAAGGCACTGACCGATACCAATCCCCAGGTACGCGACTGGCGTCTGGGCACGGTCAGCACCGTGCAATGGACGAACAGCCACGACGGCAAGACCGTTTATGGTGTGCTTGTCGTTCCCACCGACGCGAAGCCGGGTAAGCCACTGAAGCTGCTGGTACAGATCCACGGCGGTCCGCTGGACGCATGGTGGGACGGCTGGCTGGGCTCATGGCATAACTGGGCACAACTGCTCGCCGGGCACGGCTACGCGGTGTTGATGCCGAACCCGCGTGGCTCGGACGGCCAGGGCGATGCCTTTGCCGAGGCCAACAAGGGCGACTGGGGCGGCGCCGACTACCAGGACATCCTCGACGGCGTCGACATGCTGGTAAAGAAAGGCATCGCCGATCCGAAGCGGCTGGCCATCGGTGGTTGGAGCTATGGCGGTTTCATGTCGGCCTGGGCCGCGGGTCACAACGACCGCTTTCGTACAGCGATCATCGGTGCGGCCCCGACGGACCTGGCTTCGATGGCGATGACCACCGACGTCGGCTACAGCTTCGTGCCGTCCTATTTCGGCGATCCGCAGGCCAATGCGGCGGCGTACCGCGAGCATTCACCGCTCAGCTTCGTCGACAAGGTCAATGTCCCCGTGCTGATCCTGCACGGCGAGGCCGACCGCCGCGTGCCGCCCTTCCTGTCGCTGATGTTCTACAACGCGCTCAAACAGCGCGGCGCGCCGGCAACCATGGTCACCTACCCCGGCGCACCGCACTGGTTCGGCGGCAGCGTCGGCACCGATACCGCCAGCGACGTGCAGTCGCGCGTACTGGCATGGCTGGACGCGCATATCGAGCCGGAAGCCGGTCGCTAAAGACAATCGGCCAGGCCGTCGTAAATGCTCCGGTCGGTCATCGGCAGCCGGGCGTGGATCGCACCACGCCCGGCCTTCAACGCGAGATAGAAGTCCTCGATGCGCGTTCCGTCCGCCAACGGCGTACGGCACCGCCAGACCGGCGCATCCGCGACAACCTGGCCACTCGACGGATCGATCGCCTGCTCGCTCGCGGCGAACACCCATAAGCATTCGCCCATGATTCCGGTGTCCTGGTCCACCGAGCAGCGGTACCGGAGCGGCTTGATGTTGCTGAAGTCGCCTTCGCAGAACGTATCGCCACAGACATCGTCGAAATCCCGGACCAGCCGATGCTCGAGGTCGTAGAAACGATCCCAGCCCTGTTCGTGATCCGGGTAGTCAACCGCGTCGATATACGTAGCGGAATGAGCAACACCGACACATCCAGCCAGCAGCAAACAGCACAGCTTCGACACAAACATGACGACCACCCCTTCGAAAGCCCCACATCGGGCCTACGAAATCTTGCAAGAACCCCTCATCCCCCGTTGTAGGAGCGCAGCCTGTGCGCGAGTCCGTTAAAGCCGTGCCCGACCAGTCGCAAGCTCTCGCTTGCGGACGTGACAACTCGGAACCGTGCTTATCAAGACCGCGATCATGTACGCCCGGCCTCAAAGGACTCGCGAACAGGGTTCGCTCCCACAAGGTAGCCGCTAGCCCTGTGGGAGCGAACCCTGTCGCGAGTCCGTTGGAGCCGGCCGCTCATGATCGCGGGCGTTCAATGCGTGCCAGCAATCAGCGAAGCCTCCCACAAGGTCGCGGCTAGCCTTGTGGGAGCGAACCCTGTTCGCGAGTCCTTTGGGGCCTGCCGCTCATGATCGCGGGCGTTTAATGCGTACCCGCGATCAACGACGCCTCGGCCAGATCAATCTCACGCTGCAGCAAACGCATCGTCTCATCGTTCACCCGTCGCGACTTGCGCAGCGCATTCAACGCCTCCCTCTCCGCACGCACCGCCGCAAGGCGCAAGCTTCGCTCACACTCCGACTCGCGCCGCGCCTGCACCGGCAACTCGCCCTCCTCGCCCGCGGCGGCCAGCCTTTGCTGGTAATCGGCAACAACCCGCGCAGCTGCCCGCGAGATCAAGGCAACGCCCGCCTCGTCTTCCCCCGCCTCGATCCGCGCCTGGGCCTCGTTCGCTCCGCGAATCCCCGCTTCCGCTGTCAGCCCGCGCGCCAGCCGCTCTTCGCGCACACGCGGGTCCTCGCCGGGCAAGCGAAGATCCTTCAGTAGCAACGGCAAACTGATACTGCCAAGCACCAGCGTCGCCAGGATCACGCCAGTGGCCAGGAACACAATCAGGTCCCGCGCCGGAAACGGCGTGCCATCGCGCATCAGCAAGGGAATCGAAAGCACGCCGGCCAGGGTGATCGCGCCGCGCACACCGGCCATCGACGCGGCCCAGACCAATCGTTTGCTGACCCTCACCAGCGGCAAACCGCGACGCAAGGTGCGCAACCACACGAAGCGTATCGACACCCAGACCCAGACGAAGCGCAGCAGGATCAGGGCAAGGGTGATCGCCAGTACGTAAACCAGCAGATGCCATAGCTCACCGCCGCCCGCCTGCGAAAGATCCACCCGCGCATGGCCG
>DASYLE010000198.1:0-7019 GCA_036009745.1 Luteibacter sp.
TCTTTGAAGGACGCGCTATCTAACGGGAAACCGGGGCCGCCGTCCATCCCCGGCTCGCCCCGGTGCCAGGGATACGGGATAATCATCACGATACGTGTTGAGACGAGGATCAACCCCTGACAACGTCCCTGCAATGGCGGAAAAAGCGCCTGCTCTACCTGTGGAATCGCGTGACGGGCAGCTTCGCCCAACGCGGCATGCGCAGCACGCTGGCGCGCATCGCCCAGGAATTCAGGCGCATCCCCGCCGTGGACGATACTCTGCACCTGTTGCCCCTGGACGGCGACGTTGCCGGGCTGGCCTTGCAGGAAACCGCGCTCCCGCTGGTATCCATCGTCATTCCGGTGCACGGCAAGCTGGCCTATACGGTGGCCTGCCTGCGCGCCATTGCGCAACACGGTGCCGAGGTCGCCTTTGAAGTCATCGTGGTGGACGACGCCTCACCGGATGCCACCGCGACCGTTTTGCCGGGAGTTCCCGGGCTCCGCTACCTCGCCAACGAACACAATCTTGGCTTCGTCGGCAGTTGCAATGCCGGTGCAAGCCAGGCGCGCGGCGAGTACCTGCTGTTCCTGAACAACGACACCCAGGTCATGCCCGGCTGGATGGACGCCCTGCTGCAGTGCTTTTCGGACGAACCGGCCTGCGGCATCGCCGGCAGCCGGCTCGTGTATCCCGATGGGCGACTACAGGAAGCCGGTGGCTGGGTCTTTGCCGATGGCAGCGCCTGGACAGTCGGCCGCTTCGAAGATCGCAACACGCCGCCCTACCGCTACCGCCGTGAAACCGATTACGTCTCGGGCGCATCGCTGATGATCCGCCGCAAGCAGTTCGACACGCTCGGCGGTTTCGACGAACGCTACGCGCCGGCTTATTACGAGGACACCGATCTTGCCTTCGCCGTCCGCGCCGCCGGACTCAAGGTTTTTTACGAGCCGAACAGCATTGTCGTTCATCGCGAGGGCATCACGGCCGGTACCGATCTCGGCAAGGGGATGAAGCGCTACCAGGCGATCAACCAGGCGAAGTTCGTCGACAAGTGGCGCGATGCGCTGTCGACGCATCCGGCCCCCGGCACCCCGCTGGAACAGTGTTGGAACCGCTACACACGCGGTCATCTGCTGGTCGTCGACACCATGACGCCCGACCCAACCCGCGACTCCGGCTCCCTGCGACTGTCCGCCATTCTTCGGATTCTGCACGAAGAAGGCTGGCGAATCGGCTTCGCACCAGACGACGGACGTGCCAGCGACAGCGAGATCGCCACGCTCGGTCGGCTTGGTGTCGAAGTCCTCTGTCGCCCGGCCGTCGCCAACGTGCCCGACTGGCTGCGACGCCACGGCCCCGGACTCAGTGCCGTCATCCTCAGCCGCCATACGGTGGCTGGCCAATACGCTGACCTGGTGCGCCGATATGCCCCCCAGGCCACACTCATTTTCGATACGGTCGACCTGCACTTCCTGCGGGAGCAGCGAGCCGCCGAGCTGAGCGGCAACGCGGCAATGATCCGTCAGTCGGACCTTTCACGACGCAGCGAACTGGCATTAATCGAACAAAGCGATGTCACCTTCGTCGTGAGCCCCCACGAACAGGCGCTGCTCGCGAACGAAGTGCCGCATGCCCGGGTGGAACTGCTATCCAACATCCATGAGATCCATGGCCGGCGACAAGGGCATGCCAGCCGGCGCGACCTGGTCTTCATTGGCGGCTACGGACATCCACCCAACGGCGACGCGATGCGCTGGATGGCCGGGGAACTACTGCCTGTGCTACGTGCGGCGATTCCTGATCTACGCATTCACGTGCTTGGCGACATCCCCGAGAGTGCACGTCGCGAACTGTCATCTGGCGGACTGGATATCCATGGCCGCGTGGGCGAACTGGCTTCGTGGATGGAAGGCTGCCTCGCATCGATCGCACCGCTGCGCTTCGGCGCCGGCGTCAAGGGCAAGATCAACATGGCCATGAGCTACGGCGTACCCGTAATAGCGACATCGGTAGCGGTCGAGGGCATGAGCCTCATGGACGGCGATGACGTCCTCGTTGCCGACGATGCCGCGGCCGTTGTCGCGGCTGTGCTGCGCCTGCGGGACGAAGAGGCTACCTGGACAAAGCTTTCCGATGGCGCGCTCGCCAATGTTCAACGGCACTTTTCCAGTAGTTCCGCGCGCGAGGTCCTGCGTCGCGTGATACCTCAGTCCCACCCGGAGCGATCGCCGTGATGCCGCTTCAGGAATTCGCCAGGACCACGCTTTTTCGTGTTCTGCGCGCGGGATTTCGCCTGACGCCGATGCCGGGAGCGACCCGCGACCGCCTGCGCCAGAAATTCCTCGACCGGTACACCGGCATCGTGCCCGAAGGTCCGCGCGGGAAAGAGACCGGAGCAAGCGAACGCCGTCCGCGCCGACAGGCCGGACAACGGGCTGTTGGTTACGTGCCGTATCGAAAAGTTTCGCTACCGGAACCTCTGCCGGCGACCTTGATCGCTTTCTATCTTCCGCAATTCCACCCCATTCCGGAGAACGATGCCTGGTGGGGCGAGGGCTTCACGGAATGGCGCAATGTCGCGCGTGCCCTGCCCCAGTACGAAGGCCATGCGCAACCGCGCCTTCCCGGCTCATTTGGTTTCTACGACCTGCGTTTGCCGGACGTCATGCGCAAGCAGATGGCATTGGCACGCGAATACGGCATCGGCGCTTTTTGTACGTATTTCTACTGGTTCGCCGGCAAGACCTTGCTGGAAGCTCCGCTGCAACAGTGGCTGGCCGACAAGACGCTCGATTTGCCGATCTGCCTGTGCTGGGCCAACGAGAACTGGTCGCGGCGCTGGGACGGTCGCGCCGACGATATCCTCATCGGCCAGGACCATAGCGCCGACGATGACCTGGCCTTCATCGCCTACGTGGCGAAATACCTGAGCGACCCGCGCTATCTCCGCATCGACGGCAAGCCGATGCTGCTGGTCTATCGCCCCGGCCTGCTACCCGACGCGCGCGCCACGGCACAGCGCTGGCGGCGTTGGTGTAGCGAAAACGGCATCGGCGAAATCCATCTCGTTTACGTGCAAAGCTTCGATCGCGTCGATCCGCGCGATATCGGATTCGATGCCGCCGCTGCCTTCCCGCCAAACAACACGTCGCTGGAGCCGATCACCGCGAACCAGCATCTGTTGAACGCCGAATTCCGGGGCCACGTCTACGACTGGCGCGAACTGGCGAAAGCCGCGCAGCAACAGCCGGACCCCGCATACACGCTGTATCCCGGCGTGAACCCGGGCTGGGACAATGAACCTCGCCGCAGCGGACGTGGCCGGGTTTTCGCCCACGCATCCCCGCGTGGCTACGGCGACTGGCTGGCCCATGCGATTGCGATCGCCCGACGCCGTTCGCCAGCGTCTCCTCTAGTTTTCCTGAATGCTTGGAACGAGTGGGCCGAAGGCGCCGTCCTCGAGCCCGACGAGCGGCTCGGGCACGGCTGGTTGGAAGCGACAAGGGCCGCGCTGCAAGACCCCACCATAAAGGCGAAGCCGGACTCGCGTCCCTGTGCGGTCATCCACGTCTGGTACGTGGAGCTACTCGAAGAAATCCTCACCACCCTGCAGGGGACCGGACTCGACTGGCGCATCGTCGTGACGACACCATTCGAGCGCGAGCAAGCCGTGCGCGAACAGTTGGAACGCCTCGGCGTCAAGGCAGAAATCCATGTCGCGGAGAACCGGGGACGCGATGTGCTCCCGTTCCTGCGCGTGGCCAATGCCTTGCTGGACGAGGGGGTCGCTGTCGTATTGAAGCTACACACGAAGCAGTCGGTGCACCGGGAGGATGGCGCCACGTGGCGCCAAGAACTGCTGCAGCGCCTTGCTTCAGCCGACCGAGGTCGCAAGGTGGCCGCGGCCTTCGAAGCCGATCCAGGTCTTGGCCTGGTCGCGCCCGAGGGGCATGTGCAGCCTCTCAGCTTCTACTGGGGGGCCAACCAGGACAATGTCGGTTACTTGTGCCGGCTTGCCGGTATTCCCGTGCCAGTAGTCGCCAATGACAGCTTTGTCGCGGGCAGCATGTTCTGGGTACGCCTTGAAGCATTGAGGCCCCTACTGGACTCCCACCCAAGCGAATGGGAGTTTGAGCCCGAGCGGGGACAGGTCGATGGCACCTTTGCCCATGCCGTAGAACGCGTGATTCAGCTTGCAGTCCAGGCAGCCGGCTACCGCATGGAGACCGCAGCCGCGCTTTCCGGGGAATCCGAGGTGCCTCCAGGCGACTATCCCTACGCCCAGCGCGGCAGATAGCACCCAGTCAAACGCCAGTTTGAAGTTTCGCTAGAATGAGCGGTCCCTGCCGGCCTTTATGTCCGGTGGCGAACGCCAAAACCATCGTAAGGAACCGCAGATGAATATCCTGGTCGGCTACAAGCGTGTCGTTGACTACAACGTACGTATTCAGGTGAAGCCCGATGGTACGGGCGTCGTGACCGAAGGCGTCAAGCTCTCGGCCAACCCGTTCGACGATATCGCCCTGGAAGAAGCCCTGCGTTTGCGCGAGAAAGGCGTTGCCGAAGAGGTGATCATCGTTGGCATCGGTCCCGCCGACCTGACGGCCCATCTGCGCAATGGCCTGGCCATGGGCGCCAACCGCGCCATCCACGTCACCACCACCGACGCCATCCAGCCACTTACCGCAGCACGCGCCCTGCTCAAGCTGGTCGAGAAGGAGCAACCCGGCCTGGTCATCCTCGGCAAACAGGCCATCGACGACGACGCCAACCAGACCGGTCAGATGCTCGCCGCGCTCTGGGACCGCCCGCAGGCAACCTTCGCCGGCAAGATCGAGATCGCCGATGGCAAGGCCACGGTGACGCGCGAAGTCGACGCCGGCCTGGAAACCATCGAGGCAGAACTGCCGGCGGTTATCACCACGGACCTGCGCCTTAACGAGCCGCGCTTCATCAAGCTTCCCGACATCATGAAGGCGAAGTCCAAGCCCATCGACGTGATCGAGCTGGCCTCGCTGGGCGTGGAGTCCGGCGACCATCTGAAGACCACCCACTACGCCGCCCCACCAAAGCGCAGCAAGGGCGTCATGGTCAAGGACGCGCAGGAACTCGTCGCCGCCCTCAAACAGAAGGGCCTGCTGTAAAGCAGCCGGACAGGAGAAGAATATGAGCAAGATTCTGGTTATCGCGGAACATCTGGACGGCAAGCTCAATGGCGCCACCGCGCGCGCCGTGGGCGCTGCCGCCGCCGTCAAGGCGGAAGCCATCGACGTCATCGTCTTGTCCGACGCGCCCGAGGCAGTCGCCGCCGAGGCAGCGAAAATCGAGGGTGTGAGCAGGGTCCTTACGGTCACACGCGCCGAGAACGCTCACGCCCTAGCCGCCATCCTCGCCCCCCAGATCGCCATGGCCGCCGCAGGCTACAGCCACGTCTTCGCGCCGTCGACCACCTTCGGAAAGGACCTGGCTCCTCGCGTCGCTGCCTTGCTCGGCGTTGCCCAGGTCAGCGACGTCATGACCGTGGAAGGCAGCCACAGTTTCAAGCGTCCGATCTATGCCGGTAACGCGATCATCACCGTCGAGGCCCCAGCGGATCAGACCGTTGTCGCCACGATCCGTACCGCCTCCTGGCCCGCCGCCGGCGCCGCCGCTAGTGCCGCCCCGGTCGAAGCACTGACTGTCGAGGCAGCCCTGCCAACACATACCCGCTTCGTCGAGCTCAAGCAGGGCAAGAGCGACCGCCCCGACCTGCAGGGTGCGTCCAAGGTTGTCTCCGGCGGCCGCGGCGTGGGCTCGAAGGAAAATTTCGAGATCATCTATAAGTTCGCTGACAAGATCGGTGCCGCCGTGGGCGCCTCCCGCGCCGCGGTAGATGCAGGCTACGTCCCCAACGAACTCCAGGTTGGCCAGACGGGCAAGATCATCGCCCCCGAGCTCTACATGGCGATCGGCATTTCCGGTGCCATCCAGCACCTGACCGGCATCAAGGACGCTGGCACGATTGTCGCGATCAACAAAGACGGCGAAGCCCCGATCTTCGAGATCGCCGATATCGGCCTCGTCGGCGATCTTTTCAAGATTTTACCGGAGCTGGAACTCGCGCTCGGCTGATTGATCCGAGCTGCAAAAGCCCTCGGTTTGTGCGGCTGCTGGTCGATTGCTGTGGCGGTTCCGGGTGGCGGTACTCCGATTCTCGCGAGAATTATCTGGGGCTGCCATCCTCGTTGCAGATGTATTTTCTTTCGACGTGACTCACGATCGATTTCTTCAAAAATCGATCTTTCAGAGAAATGGCTGGTTTCTCGATCAATTTCCACGAGATCCATCCGGCCATCCACGCAAGCGGTACGCTCATCGCCATCAGGCGAAAAGGACCTATGCTCGGAAAAGTGTGGCTTAGTACCTGTTGAATCGGAAACGCGTAAAGATAGATTCCATACGAAAAATCGTCGATGAAACGTGGGATCGCCAAGCGTGGCAAATACGCTAAATATAGAGTCAGGTACGAGAGCAACATGGCGGACATCGCCAGGGACAGCTTACTTAAAAGTATCCATGCCGCGAGAGACGCAACCGCCATCGACCAGTGCAACGGAACGAATCGGCGGAAGATATACAGCACCGCCCCGGAAACAAATAGCCATGAAAGGCGATAAGCATCCTCATTGGGAATAATGGCGCTTAGATCTACGTAGTAGGCTAGAAGAGCTACCGCCGCAATAACGATCAGGGGTGGCGTGCGGCCGTACTTGGCAGCCAACGCGACAATGGCGGTTAGTGCGTACAGGCGAATCTCGAGCGGTATTGTCCACAAGCTCCCGTTGACACTGATTCCATGTGGTCCTTGACTGAACGTCACACCTGGGAGGGTAAATGACGGGTGCCGGGCGAACGTAACCGCACGCCCAACATACAGTGGAACATCTTTGCTTGAGAAATACTCAGACAGAGGCATGGCCGTAAACAGTGGCCCCACTACACAAGCCATCACCACCGCGCAGGCAGCCAGGGCTGGGAAAATACGAAGAAAC
>DASYLE010000199.1:0-10118 GCA_036009745.1 Luteibacter sp.
TGGCGCGGCTGAAGCTACCGGCAGGCTATACACGCCGTACACCTGCCGCTTGCCTATGCTTGTTATCCGGTAAAGACTGGATTGCCTGGCGGGGAGCCAGGCTTATCCGGATCACGGGACTTGGCTTCACCAAGCGAGGACTGGCATGACTCAGGATTCACTGAAGCACCGCGCCGAATCGTTGCTGCAGCAGGCGGGTATCCGACTCGACGGCAAGGGGCCGATCGACCTCCGCGTCCACGACCAACGCTTGTACGCGCGGGTTTTCGCCCACGGCTCGCTGGGCATGGGCGAGGCCTATATGGACGGTTGGTGGGATGTCGACGACCTGCCGGGGTTCTTTACCCGCGTGCTCGACTCCCACCTGGACGACTCGCTGCGCACGCTGGACACGGTGATCGCGCACCTGAAGGCGCGCTTCGTCAACATGCAGCGCGGCGAACATGCCTGGGAGGTCGGGCGCCAGCATTACGACCTCGGTAACGACCTGTTCCACGCCATGCTCGGCAAGCGCCTGGTCTATTCCTGCGGCTACTGGGCCGAGGCGACCAACCTCGATGACGCCCAGGAAGCCAAGCTCGACCTGATCTGCCGCAAGTTGCGCCTCGCGCCCGGGCAACGCCTGCTCGACATCGGCTGCGGCTGGGGCGAACTGCTCAAATATGCAGCCGAGCGCTACGGCGTCAGCGGCGTCGGCGTCACCATTTCCAAAGAACAGGCCGAGTTCGCCCGCGAACTCTGCACCGGCCTGCCCGTGGATATCCGCCTGCAGGACTATCGCGAGCTGGACGAGCAGTTCGACGCGATCGCCTCGGTCGGCATGTTCGAGCATGTCGGCGGCAAGAATTACCGGACATGGTTCGAAGTCGCCCGTCGCTGCCTGCCACCGGACGGCCTGCTCCTGCTCCATTCCATCGGCAGCAATCACAGTCCGGGCCGGCCCGACCCCTGGATCGAACGCTACATCTTCCCCAACTCGATGATCCCCGGCGGCAGCCAGGTCGCCACCGCCGCCGAAGGCCTGTTCGTCACCGAGGACTGGCACAACTTCGGCAGCGACTACGACCGTACCCTGACCGCCTGGCAGGCCAACTTCGACGCCGCCTGGCCGGAGCTGTCGACGCGCTACGACGAGCGTTTCCGGCGCATGTGGCATTACTACCTGGCCTGCTCGGCTGCCGTGTTCCGCACCCGGCGCGACCAGCTATGGCAGCTGACCATGAGCCCACATGGTATTCCCGGCGGGTATCGCGTACCGAGGTAGTCGCTTGCCGCCGGCCCGCGGGCCGACCATAGTCGGCCAGTCATTCCGGGGAGAACGTCCGATGCTTCGCATGGCCCGATTCGCGCTGTCGCTAGCCTTCCTGCTCGGCATTGCCGGGACAGCCCTCGCCGCGGACACGCCAGCGCGTGCGGCGGCGAACTATTTCGACAACACCGGCCGCGACGACGTGCTTGCCGGCGGCGTGAAGATGATCGTCATCGATACGCCGAAGGGAAAGTTCAAGGTATGGACCAAACGCGTGGGCAACAACCCGCGGATCAAGGTCCTGCTCCTGCACGGCGGGCCGGGCGCTACCCATGAGTATTTCGCCGCCTTCGACAGCTATTTCCCCGGCGCGGGCATCGAGTATTACTACTACGACCAGTTGGGTTCCGCCTTCAGCGACCAGCCGACCGATCCGTCGCTATGGGAGATCCCGCGCTTCGTCGACGAGGTCGAACAGGTCCGCCAGGCCTTGCACCTGGACAGGGACAACTTCTTCCTCCTTGGCCATTCCTGGGGCGGCGTCCTGGCCATCGAGTACGCGCTCAAATACCCGCAGCACCTGAAGGGCCTGATCATCTCCGACATGATGGACAGCATCCCGGCGTACAACGCCTATGCGCAGAAGGTGCTGATGCCGGCGATGGACCCCGCCAAACTGGCCAGGGTGAAGCAGTTGGAAGCGAACAAGGATTACGAGAATCCCGAGTACATGGCCCTGCTGATGCCCATGCACTACGAGAAACACATCCTGCGCCTGCCCGCCGACCAGTGGCCGAACCCGGTCGAGCGCGCCTTCGCCAGCCTCAACAAGCAGATCTATGTTTCGATGCAGGGTCCGAGCGAACTGGGCGCCAGCGGCAAGCTCGAGCACTGGGACCGCAGCAAGGACCTGTCCAGGATCAAGGTGCCGACCCTGGTCATCGGCGCCCGTTACGACACCATGGACCCGTCCTATATGGAGGCCATGGCGAAAAAAATGCCCGACGCCCGTTACCTCTATTGCCCGACCGGCTCGCATATGGCGATGTACGACGACCAGAAGACCTACTTCACCGGCCTGCTCCGCTTCCTCGAGGATGTCGACGCCGGCAAGCCCTTGCACCAGGCTCCCTGACCGACGATGTGGGTCTCCGGTCTACACCCGTGAGACCCCTTTCTGGCACCATCTTCCGGTTAACGACGCGCCACCCGCGCCAGCCGGATACGTAACTCCATGAATCTGCAAGCCAACTACGAACAGATCCCGCTCAAGGACTATGCCGAGCGCGCGTATCTGGACTATTCCATGTACGTGGTGCTGGACCGCGCCCTGCCCTTCGTCGGCGACGGGCTGAAGCCGGTGCAGCGCCGCATCATCTACGCGATGAGCGAGCTCGGCCTGGCCGCCACCGCCAAGCCGAAGAAATCCGCGCGCACCATCGGCGACGTGATCGGCAAGTTCCACCCGCATGGCGACTCGGCCTGCTACGAGGCCATGGTGCTGATGGCCCAGCCCTTCTCGTACCGCTACCCGCTGGTCGACGGCCAGGGCAACTTCGGCTCACCGGACGATCCGAAAAGCTTCGCGGCGATGCGCTACACCGAATCCCGCCTGACCCCGATCGCCGAAATCCTGCTCGCCGAGCTCGGCCAGGGCACGGTCGACTGGGTGCCCAACTTCGACGGCACCATGGACGAGCCCTCATGGCTGCCCTCGCGCGTGCCGCACGTACTGCTGAACGGGTCGATGGGTATCGCCGTCGGCATGGCCACCGATATCCCGCCGCACAACCTGCGCGAAGTCGCCAGCGCCTGCATCCGCCTGCTCGACGACCCGGACGCCACCGTCGCCGATCTGTGCGAGCACGTGCTCGGCCCGGATTACCCGACGCCCGCCGAGATCATCACGCCGCGCAAGGAATTGCAGGCGATCTACCAGACCGGCGGCGGCTCGGTCCGTGCCCGCGCGATCTACATCCGCGAAGAAAACAACATCGTCATCACGGCACTGCCGCACCAGGTGTCGCCCTCGAAGATCCTCGAGCAGATCGCCGCGCAGATGCGCGCGAAGAAGTTGCCGATGATCGAGGACCTTCGTGACGAGTCGGACCACGAGAACCCGATCCGCCTGGTCCTGGTGCCACGCTCCAGCCGCATCGACGCCGACGAGCTGATGCAGCACCTGTTCGTCACGACGGACCTGGAGAAGAGCTTCCGCGTCAACCTCAACATGATCGGTCTCGACGGCCGGCCGCAGGTGAAGGACCTCAAGCGCATCCTCTCCGAATGGCTGCGCTTCCGCATCGACACGGTCACGCGCCGGCTCACCCATCGACTCGAGCGCGTTGAGCGCCGCCTGCACCTGCTCGAAGCGCTGCGCATCGTTTTCCTGAATCTGGACGAAGTCATCCGCATCGTCCGCAGCGAGGACGAACCGAAACCGGTGCTGATGTCGCGCTTCGGCCTTTCCGAGGAGCAGACCGACTACATCCTCGAGACCCGCCTGCGCCAGCTGGCCCGCCTCGAGGAAATGAAGATCAGCGGCGAGGCCGACCAGCTCGAAGAAGAACGTGCGCGGATCAACGTGCTGCTGAAATCGCCGGCGAAGCTCAAGGGCCTGATCAAGGACGAACTGCGCAAGGATGCCGAGAAGTATGGCGACGAGCGCCGCTCACCGCTGATCGAGCGGGGTGCCGCGCAGGCACTGGACGAGAGCGCCCTGGTCGTTTCCGAACCGGTCACCGTGGTGCTCTCGCTAAAGGGCTGGGTGCGCGCCGGCAAGGGCCACGATATCGATGGCGAGGCGCTTTCCTACCGCGAAGGCGACAGCCTGCTGGCCACGGTGAAGACACGTACGACCCAGCAGGTCGCGGTGATCGACTCGACCGGCCGCGCCTATTCGACGCCCGCACACACGCTGCCTTCCGCGCGCGGCAACGGCGAACCGCTGACCGGCCGCTTCAGTCCGCCGGCGGGTGCCCGCTTCGACGCGCTCACGGCCGGGGACAACGACACACGGCTGATCCTCGCCACCGACTTCGGCTACGGCTTCGTCACCCGCTTCGAGGCGCTGACCGGACGCAACAAGGCCGGCAAGCAGATCATCACCCTGGGCGATGGCGCCCGTGTGCTGGCGCCCGCGGTGAGCGCGGATCCCTCGCGCGATCGCATCGTCGTCGTCACCACCGAAGGCCACCTGTTGATGTTCTCGGTCGCCGAATTGCCCGAACTGGACAAGGGCAAGGGCAACAAGCTGATCGAGATCCCGAAGGCGAAACTTTCCTCGGGCGAGGAACGTGTCGTCGGCATCGCCGTGGTCACCGAATCGAAGGGCGAGATCACCCTGTATGCCGGGCAGCGCAAGCTCACCCTGAAGTGGGCCGACCTGGTCGAATACGGCGGCAATCGCGCCAGCCGCGGTGGCGTGCTACCGCGTGGCCTGCGCCGCGTCGAGAAGATCGAAACCACCGGCTGACCGGGGCGCTGCAGGAGCGCGGGTGCGCTCCTGCGAGGCGCTACATCAGCGGCTATACGCCCACGACACCATGCGTCCATCGCGGTAAGGCATCGCGCCATGGAACGGTCGCGGATCGGCATCGAAGACCAGCGGCAGGAAATGACGGTCGCCTTCCCACATGGGCAGGTCGTGCAGGCGGTCCAGCATGACCCATTCCAGGGCACCCTCGGCGTTGTGGGTCAGCGGTTCGCCGGCGTAATGGTCGATAACGAAGATGAAACCCAGCCAGTCTTCGCCGTTCTTGCCGAAGCCTGGCCAGTTGATGGTGCCGCGCAGGCGCATGTCCAGGCATTCGATGCCGGCTTCTTCCATGATCTCGCGGCGCATGCAGGTGGCGACATCCTCACCCGGTTCCATCTTGCCGCCGAGACCGTTGTATTTGCCAAGGTGCTGATCATCCGCACGGGCATTGCGGTGAATCATCAGGACCTGGCGACGATCGGCCGAGATGACATAGCCAAGCGTGGCGACGATGGGGGTATAAGGCATGGGGTGCGCATGGCGGGAAAAACGCCAAGTGTACGTGACCGCCATGGCCCAGACGGAACCCTGGCTGAAGCCCGATGCGCGGCCAGGGCAAACTGGCGTCACGAGCCCTTGCGCCGATAGTCGCGTGGCAGCGACCATCCACGGATGCGCCTGCCGTTCGCCCTCTCGCCGATATCCCTGCTGACCCGCGGCCTGGCCATCGGCGTGCTGGTGCTCGGGGCGATCGGCTGCGCGGCACCGGCCGACGCCGTCGACACCCGCTCCGTGGTCTTCGACAGCCAGTCCTATCGCGTCGTCAGCATCAATCTGCGCCGGGAGGACATCGAGCTTCGCTGGCGCGATCCGGCAAGCGGCCAGCCCTTCGGCACGCTCGAATCCCTTCGCGCATGGTCCGAAGGGCGCGGCAGGCGCCTGCTGTTCGCCACCAACGCAGGTATTTACGACCGGCAGTTCGCCCCGCTCGGACTGTTTGTCGAAAATGGCAAGACCGTGGTTCCGCTCAACCTGGCTCATGGCGACCCGCGATCGGGAAATTTTTCGCTGCTGCCAAACGGCGTCTTCGCCATCTACGACGACGGCCACGCCGAAGTTCGCAGCAGCCAGGACTTCCGCCAGGCCGGCGCGAAACCGCGCTGGGCGACCCAGTCCGGGCCGATGCTGGTGATCGACGGCCAGATCAACACCCAGTTCGTCGATGACTCGGACAGCATGAAGTGGCGCAGCGGCGTCTGCGCGCGCACGCCCGACCAGGTCATCTTCGCGATCAGCGAAGCGCCGGTGAATTTCCACGGTTTCGCCCGCCTGTTCCGCGACGAACTGGGTTGCCGCGATGCACTGTTCCTCGACGGTACGATTTCGCAGTTCTACCTCGACGACGATGGGAACGGTGGCGGCAGCTACGCCGGCGCGCCCGCCTTCATGGTCAAGCCCTATGCCGGCATGATCGCCATCTACGCGAAGAACCCATGACTACCCGCGCACGACGACTGGTCGGCAGCATCGTTTTCATCCTCGCCGCCCTGGTCGTCATTGTCGCGCTCACAGTGTGGCTGGCCTTGTCTGGCAGCAAGGCCCGTCTGGACGGTGCGCTGACAGTCAGCGGGCCGGCGGCGGCGATCGAACTCAGCCGCGATGCGCAGGGCACCCTCACCGTCGAGGGGCGCGACCGCCGCGACGTCGCCTGGGGCCTGGGCTTTGCCCACGCACAGGAGCGCTACTTCCAGATGGACCTGATGCGCCGCGTCGCCGCCGGCGAACTGGCCGCCCTGGTCGGCCCTGCCGCGATCGATACCGACCGCGGCCATCGCGTGCACCGGCTGCGCGCCGTCGCCGAGCGGGCTTACGGGCAACTCCCGGCCGATCAGCGTGGCCTGTTGGACGCTTACCGCGATGGCGTCAATGCCGGCCTCGCCGGCCTGCAGGTGCGTCCATGGGAATACCTGCTGTTGCGCGCCAAACCCGAACCGTGGCGCAGCGAGGACAGCCTGCTGGTCGTCGCCGCCATGTATCTGGACCTCAACGGCGACGGCCGCAACGAGCGCGAGCGCCGCTTCGCCCAGATGCGTGCCGCGTTGCCGGGGCCGGTGGTCGACATGCTGCTGTCACCGGACGGGCGCTGGGAGGCGCCCTTGCAAGGCGCCACCGCGCCGGCGCCGACGCTACCGCCGGCCAGCGTATTCGACCTGCGATCGAACGTGGTCGCCGCGATGCCCGGGGCGCCGGTCGGAGAAACGGTCCATCCGGGCAGCAACAACTTCGCCGTCGCCGGGAAACATACCGGCAATGGCGCGGCGATCGTCGCCAACGACATGCACCTGGGCCTGCGCGTGCCCAATATCTGGTTCCGCGCGCGCATGCGCTATCCCGATCCGTCCGCGCCGGGCGGCACCCGCGACCTCAATGGCGTCACCCTGCCCGGCACGCCAACCCTGGTCGCCGGTTCCAACGGACAGATCGCCTGGGCCTTCACCAACAGCTATGGCGACTGGCTGGACTGGGTGCGTGTGCAGCGCGATCCGGCCGATGCCACCCGTTATCGCACGGTTGACGGCTGGGCTGGAATCGAGGCGCATGACGAGATCATCGCGGTGCATGGCGGCGCGGCGCAGACATTACGTGTCGAGGACACCCGCTGGGGGCCGATCATGGGCAAGGATGCCGACGGCACGCCGCTGGCCCTGGCCTGGATCGCGCAATTGCCACGGGCCTACAACCTCCGCCTGAGCGAGATGGAACAGGTGAGCGACGTGCACACGGCACTGGACCTCGCACCGCGGATCGGCATTCCTCCGCAGAATTTCGTCGTGGGCGACGCGCAGGGACATATCGGCTGGACCCTGGCCGGCAATACCGTTCCCTTGCGTGCCGGCTACGACCCCAGCCTGCCAGCGGACTGGTCATTGCCGGACACCGGCTGGATCGATTTCGCGCCACCCTCGGCGTATCCACGCGTCGAAGACCCGGCCGACGGTCGTCTGTGGACGGCGAACAACCGCACCGTCGGCGACCAGGCGCTGGCCCTGCTCGGCAACGGCGGCCATGACCTGGGGGCCCGGGCGCAACAGATCCGCGACGACCTGCGTGCCCGGGAGCGCTTCGAACCGGCCGATCTGCTGGCCGTGCAACTGGATGACCGTGCGGTTTTCCTGACCCGCTGGCAGCAATTGCTACAGACCACGCTGGCGGCAAGCGACGACGCCCACCTGCGCCAGCTACGTGAACTGACCGCTCACTGGAGCGATCGCGCCGGCGTCGACAGCGTCGATTACCGGCTCGTCCGCGAGTTCCGCCAGCATGTACGCGATGCCGTACTGGCCCCCTTCGTCGCACGCGTCAAAGCGCGTTTCCCCGATTTCTCCTGGGGCGACACCGGCACCGCCGAAGCGGCGGTCTGGGCGATGCTGCAGGCAAAGCCGGCGAATCTGCTCGATCCGCGTTATGCGAACTGGGATGCGCTATTGACCGCGTCGGCGAAGCAGGTCGCCGATGACTTTGCCGGCAAACCCGGCGGCATGGCCGCGCAGACCTGGGGCGACGCCAACCTCGCGCATATCGTCCATCCCCTGTCCGCGGCCCTGCCCAGGGCACTGGCCGCCTATCTGGACATGCCAGCCGAACCCCTGCCCGGCGACCGCGACATGCCGCGCGTGCAGGCGCCGTCCTTCGGCGCATCCGAACGTTTCGGTATCGTGCCCGGCCACGAGGACATCAGTTACCTGCATATGCCCGGCGGTCAGAGTGACCATCCCCTCTCGCCGTTCCACGGCGCCGGCCATGACGCCTGGGTCGCCGGCAAGCCGACGCCGCTGCTCCCGGGTCCCACCGTGCACCGCCTGAAACTGAAGCCCCGGCATCCGGAACATTCCGCAAGGCCCTGACGGCGGGCTCTAGCCGGTTGCCGAACGGGAAACTGTGACGCAGCTCAAGTAATTGGCGATGTTGCCGTTATTTGTTCTCAGGTTTCCAGAAAGGCGTCGGCATGTCCGGTTCGAACAATGCGCAGCGGCGATGGGATGCGTTCCTGTCCCAGCTGTCGTGGCCGGAGTTCGAGCAACTGATCGCGCGCTACTACCGCGAGCAGGGCTTTCGCGTGGAACAGACCGGGATCGGCGCCTTCATGTCGAAGACCGACGGCGGTATCGACTTGAAACTGTATCGTGAGGCCGAATACCTGCTCGTCCAGTGCAAGCACTGGCATGCGAAGCAGGTCAGTCATCATGCCGCGTTCGACCTGATCGACACGATCGATACGCAACATGCCAGCGGCGCGATCCTGATCACCGGTGGCGAGTTCACTGCGCAGGCGCGCCAGCGGGCAATCACCGATCCCCGGCTCGAACTGGTCGACGGACACATGCTGCGCCTGATGATCGGCCCGGTCGAGGACGACCAGCCGGCGATCAAGCTGCCCTCCGCGGCGGTCGCGCCACCAGCCGCCACGAGCAAGGCGCCGGTGAAACGGCGCTCCGCGCCATCGGACAGCCGGCGACCGCTGGTGATGTTCCTTGTGTTCATCCTGGTCGCCGGGCTGCTGATCGTCGGCGCGAGGGCCGCCATCGGCACGCTGCAGGCGCATGTGGAAACACCGAAGGTGGAACCCCTGCCCCCGCCGCCGCCCGATCCGGTCATCGTCCCCGAACCGACGCCGCAGGCCGTGCCCCTCCAGCCCCCACCACCGCCACCGCGCGCTGTCGAGGACACCCGGCAATCGGAAAAGAAGAGCGAGGACGCGATGAAAATCCTCGAAAAAAACACCCGTGAAATCTGAGGGCACCGTGAAACAGACCCCGCTGCTCGCCTTCGAATCGAATGCCTTCCCGATTGAACCGGGTGAGGATGAACGCACGAATCCCGGTGTCTTCGGCAAGGCGCTGGCGATCTGGCTGGCGACCGAACTGAAGCTGCGTGGCGTGCCGACGCGTGCCGTCGTCGCCGAGGACTTCGGCTGGTGCATCGAGGTCGACCAGCGACCGCACCGGCTCTACGTCGCCTGCGCCAATGCACCGTCCTCGACCACGCGCTGGCAGGTCCATGCCTTCGCCGATGTCGGTTGGCTGGCCAGGGTGCTTCGCCGCGAACCGCCCGCCGCACCGCTGGCAAATCTGTTCGCCACCTTGCGGCGCGCGCTCGACGAACTCCCGGTCGCCCATGGCGTGCGCGAAGTGTCCTAGGGAGCCTCGCAAACGGCTCTCTTCGCCAGGGGAAGGAATGCGATCTTGGGTGCATGGCCCCAAAGGACTCGCGAGCAGGGCTCGCTCCCACACGTGAAGTTTGCCGTGCCCTGTGGGAGCCCACCCTGTGGGCGAGTCCTTTGGGGCCGTGATTCTCCCGGTTGCCAGCTCTGGAAAGGCACGGCCTCAGATC
>DASYLE010000200.1:0-3022 GCA_036009745.1 Luteibacter sp.
GGCGGATTTATAGATGATATGCCTGAGATCGTTGAGGCGTCCGGGATTGGCCGGCTTGCCGGCCGCAAGCCACGCCTCGCGCGACTGCCCACCCTTCCAGGCCCGCGTCGTGAAACCGAGAATCTCGACCTTGACGCCGCAACGCTCCAGCGTCCGCGCCAGAATATCCGCGCACGTCGCCGCCACCGTAATCGGTCGTCCACGCATCGAGCCGGAATTGTCGAGCAGCAGCGTCACCACGGTATCGCGGAAGGTCGCTTCCTTCTCGTTCATGAACGACAACGGATGGTAGGGATCGGTCACCACGCGCGACAGCCGCGCCGGATCGAGCATGCCTTCCTCGAGGTCGAACTCCCAGGCGCGATTCTGCTGCGCCATCAAGCGGCGCTGCAGCCGGTTCGCCAGCCGCGCCACGATGCCCTGCAGATGCGCCAGTTGCTTGTCGAGATAGCTGCGCAAACGTTCCAGTTCGTCATGGTCGCAAAGATCCTCGGCCGCGATCACCTCGTCGAACTTTGGCGCGAACGCATGATATTCCGGCCCGCGCGGTTCGTTGACGCCACGCGAGTTCGGCCGCGTCGCCTCGCCCGGCGTCTCGTCGTCGCCGAGTTCGCCATCATCGAACGTATCGCTGGTGGAGGCTTGTGCGCTCTCCATCGCGCTTTCCGACATTTCGTCGGTCGTCGCCTGCGCCTGGTCGGCGCTCATCTCCTGCGCCGCGTCGCTGTCGGGCGAGCCTTCCGCACCCGACTGGTCGTTTTCGCCGTCGCGATTTTCGTCCTGATTCTCGTCTTCTTCGCCTTCGGCGTTGCGCTCGTCGCCGAGATCGAGTGCCGACAGCAGGTCGTGCACGACGTCGCCGAATTTCGCCTGGTCTTCGGTGACGCGACTTAGTTGATCGAGACGCGGACCGATCTTGTCTTCCAGGAACGGCCGCCAGAGATCGACCATCTTGCGTGCCGCCACGGGCGGTGCAAGCCCGGTCAGGCGCTCGCGCACCAGCATCGCCAGCGCGTCGGATAACGGCGCATCGGCACGGTCAGTGATCTCGTCGAACTTGCCGCGATGGAAATGATCGTCCAGCATCGCTGTAAGATTTTTGGCGACGCCAGCCATCCGCCGCGAACCGATCGCTTCCACCCGCGCCTGCTCCACCGCCTCGAACACCCCGCGCGCCTGCGGATTGCCCGGCATCAGCTTGCGGTGCACTTTCGGGTCATGGCAGGCGAGCTTTAGCGCGATGGAATCGGCGTGTCCTCGCACGATCGACGCATCGCGCCGGGTCATCTTGCGCGCCGGCTCCGGCAACCGCGCCTTGCCGGGCGCCAGACCGGGCCGCTCGGCCGCAAATGTCACTTCGAGTTCGGGGGCTTTCGCGATCGCGCGCAGACAGGAAGTGACCGCGCGCTTGAACGGCTCGGTCGGCGCTTCCTTTGCTCCGGTGCGGAATTTGGTGTTCGACGTCGTCATAGCGCCCTTTCCCTTACCCCGCTTGCGGGGAGAGGGTAGGGGTGAAGGGCCTGGGTCAAACCGGCGTTGCGAAGCCCCTCACCCGGCTCGCTTCGCTCGCCGACCTCACCCCGCAAGCGGGGCGAGGCGAGATTAAAGATCAGCTCAACGCCACGTTCACTGAGGACTCTGCCAATTCGACATTGAAGCAGCGCTGATAGAACTCCGCGACCAGCGGCCTCTCCAGTTCGTCGCACTTGTTGAGGAAGGTGACGCGGAACGCAAAGCCGATGTCGCCGAAGATATCGGCGTTTTCCGCCCATGTGATCACCGTGCGCGGGCTCATCACCGTCGACAGATCGCCATTGGCGAAAGCGTTACGGGTGAGATCGGCGAGCCGGACCATCTTGTTGACGATGTCGCGCCCCTCCTGGGTGCGGTAATGATGCGCCTTCGCGAGCACGATCTCGACTTCCTCGTCATGGGCGAGATAGTTGAGCGTGGTGACGATCGACCAGCGATCCATCTGGCCCTGGTTGATCTGCTGGGTGCCGTGATAGAGGCCGGAAGTATCGCCGAGGCCGACCGTGTTGGCGGTCGAGAACAGCCGGAACGCCGGATGCGGCTTGATCACCTTGTTCTGGTCGAGCAGCGTCAGGCGGCCGGAGACTTCCAGAACGCGCTGGATCACGAACATCACGTCGGGACGCCCGGCGTCATATTCGTCGAACACCAGCGCGATATTGTGCTGCAGAGCCCAGGGCAGGATGCCGTCGCGGAATTCGGTGACCTGCTTGCCGTCCCTGACGACAATCGAGTCCTTGCCGACCAGATCGATACGGCTGATGTGGCTGTCGAGGTTGACGCGCACGCAGGGCCAGTTCAGCCGCGCCGCGACCTGTTCGATGTGGGTCGACTTGCCGGTGCCGTGATAGCCGGTGACCATCACGCGGCGGTTCCTCGAAAAGCCGGCGAGGATCGCAAGTGTGGTGGCGCGATCGAAGCGATAGTCCGAATCGATGTCCGGCACGTGCGGGTCGACTTCGGAATAGGCCGGCACCTCGAGGTCGCTATCGATCCCGAATACTTGCCGAACCGACACCTTCATGTCGGGCAAGCCGGTGATTTCTGGCGCTTTGGTCATGGCGGCGGTGGTCATCAATCCTCCGGGGTCTCGGGCGGTCCCGAAACCAGATTTGCGGTGTGGCTGCGGATGGGTACTCTTCGGAACCTAGCAGAGAGCAACGGCGGGCAGAAGCCCAGGGGCCAATCAAAGTTCCGTTGCCTTATCATCAAGATAGGGGGTAGACGCGGTTTTTGGAAGGCTGCCCTGCGAATCCTGCCGTACTTTACCAGCGACACCACGAGGCCGTGACCAGACACCGCTGATGGCATCAAATACGGCTGATGGCACTTTCAGCGCCGGATGCGAGTTATGTTAGGCCTGCCGAATCGGGCAGCGGTGCCAGCACGGGAATTTAGTGACTTCATTCATCGATCCATTGGTCGCATTCGTCTCAGCCCATGCGTGGCTGGCCTATCTCACTCTATTCCTGGCGGCATTGCTGGAAGC
>DASYLE010000201.1:0-3207 GCA_036009745.1 Luteibacter sp.
CCAACCGACACCAGCTTTTTCTGGAGCCCGAGGGGCACGACACAACGGAACTCTACGTGAACGGGCTCTCGACATCACTGCCGGCGTCTGTGCAACTCAAGGTATTGCAATCTGTTCGCGGACTTTCGAACGTCAGGATGAATCGCGCCGGTTACGCCATTGAATACGATTACTACCCACCTACGCAACTCGATGCATCGCTACAGGTTAAGGCAGTTGGCGGACTGTACTTTGCCGGCCAGATCAACGGCACCACGGGTTACGAGGAAGCCGGCGCGCAAGGCCTGATCGCCGGCCTCAACGCGGCACTGGCCACCCAGGGCAAGGCGCCGTGGTACCCACGCCGCGACGAGGCCTATATCGGCGTGCTGATCGACGACCTGACCAGCAATGGCACGATCGAGCCCTATCGCATGTTCACCTCGCGCGCGGAGTACCGGCTGCACCTGCGTGAGGACAATGCCGACCTGCGACTCACCGAAGCCGGGCATGCGCTTGGCGTGGTGCCGGACGACCGTTACGCACGACTGGTCGCCAAACGCGACGCCGTCGACCGCGAGACCGCGCGCCTGCGCGCGCTCTGGGCCGCGCCGACCAATGCGCTGGGCGCCGCGGTCGAACGCGCGCTCGGTATTGCCGTGACCCGCGAAACCCACGCCCTGGACCTGCTGCGCCGGCCGGAGCTGGACTACGCGAAACTGAGCACGGTCGATGGCATCGGCCCGCGCGTCGATGACGACGAAGTTGCCGGCCAGGTGGAAGTGCAGGCGAAGTACGCCGGCTACCTGGAGCGCCAGCGAGGCGAGATCGAGCGGCAGCGCCGCCATGAAGGCACCAGCATTCCGCGGGACTTCGACTATGACCGCGTACGCGGCCTGTCCTCGGAAGTCCTGACGAAACTCAAACGCGTGCAGCCGGAAACCATCGGCCAGGCCGCGCGGATCAGCGGCGTCACACCCGCGGCGATTTCCCTGCTCCTGGTGCACCTGAAGCGCCGTGCAGCGGCATAACGCCTGGCGGTAGGCCGGCATGGCCCGGTGCTGGCATGATGCGCGGAGTCATGCTGCCCGAAGGATTACCATGCAGGTCTGGATTGGACGTCAGGGCGAGCGCCTCGGCCCCTACGAGGAGGCGGAAGTTCGCGCCTGGTTGCGCAACGGCGAAGTAAGTCCGGACGACCTCGGCTGGTACGAGGGCATCGGCGACTGGCAGCCGCTATCCCAACTGTTTCCCGAGGACGCCGCGGCCGCGCCGTCTCCGCGCGTCGTCGCCCACGCGATACCGCCCCTGCCCGGCCAGACCCAGGCCGCCCCCCGGACAGTCGCGACAGCCGCCAGCTACGGCGGTTTCTGGAAGCGGGTCGGCGCCTACCTGATCGACGGCCTCGTCTTGCTGGTTCCGATGCTTATCGTCGGCTACGCGATGGGCCTGGGCGTGGCCGAGGCGAAGATGGGTACGGCGCTGGATGCCGGCACCAACCCGGTGATCGCCTTCGCCCAGTTCCAGGACGACATGTTCCCGGCGCGCATGGTCTGGCTGGCGATGTCCTGGCTGTATTTCGCCTGTTTCGAGGCTTCCAGCTGGCAGGCCACACCGGGCAAGCGCGCGCTGGGCATGATGGTCACCGATGCGCAGGGCCAGCGGATCGGCTTTGGCCGCGCCAGCGCGCGCTTCTTCGCCAAGCTGATCAGCGGCTTCATCCTGATGATCGGTTACCTGATGGCCGGCTGGACCGCCCGCAAACAGGCCCTCCACGACCTGATCGCCAGCACCCTCGTGGTCAACGGCAAGCCGGGCGCGCCGACGTCCGGTACGCCGGACGACCAGGCCACGCTCAGCGTCTGAAAAAGACCGCGATCAGGTGTGCCCGGCTCCAAGGGACTTCTCGATCGCCGTCTCCCACAAGGCTTGCCGCGGCCTTGTGGGAGCGAACCCTGTTCGCGAGTCCTTTGGGGCCGTGACTTCCCGATCGCCGTCTTGCCCTTGGTTGAACCATGGTTGCCAGGAGCCGATGCTGCGGGACTCGATGCCGATCAGGGGTGTCTGGGCCGTTGCTGACAGTGTCCGCGGGTCGGCTTGCTATCATCGGCGGCTGATTCGTACGACGTCAGCAACAGGAACGACATGCTCAGCATCGAACAACGCATTGCCCAGGACATCGCCGCCAAGACCGAACAGGTCCGCGCAGCGGTGGAATTGCTCGACGGGGGCGCGACCGTGCCCTTTATCGCGCGCTACCGCAAGGAAGTGACCGGCGGGCTCGACGACATCCAGTTGCGCCTGCTCGAGGAGCGCCTGCGCTACCTGCGCGAACTGGAAGACCGCCGTGCGGCGATCGTCCAGAGCATCGAGGAGCAGGGCAAGATGACCGACGCCCTGCGCGCCGACGTCCTCTCCGCCGACACCAAGGCACGCCTGGAAGACCTTTACCTGCCCTTCAAGCCGAAGCGCCGGACCAAGGCGATGATCGCCCGCGAAGCCGGCCTGGAGCCGCTGGCGCTCGGCCTGCGCGAGGACCCGACCCAGGACCCGGAAACCTTCGCCGCCGGCTTCGTCGACGCGGACAAGGGCGTGGCCGATGCGAAGGCCGCGCTGGATGGTGCCCGCGCGATCCTGATGGAGTCGATCGCCGAGGACGCCGCGCTCGTCGGCGAACTGCGCGACTGGCTGTGGGAAAAAGGCCAGATCGCCGCCAAGGTCGTGCCCGGCAAGGAAACCGAAGGCGCGAAATTCCGCGACTACTTCGAACACAGCGAATCGATCGCGAAGATTCCCTCGCACCGCCTGCTCGCGCTGATGCGCGCACGCAACGAAGGCGTGCTGGAAATCGACCTGGCGCCCGGCACCGATGCCGATCAGGGCCACGTCGAGGGCGAGGGCCGCGTGGCCGCGCGTGCCGGCATCCTCGACCGCAAGCGTCCCGCCGATGCCTGGCTGCGCGAGACCGTGCGCCTGACCTGGCGCGTGAAGCTGCACCTGCACCTGACCCTGGACCTGTTCGGCCGTGTTCGCGAAGCCGCCGAGGACGAGGCGATCCGCGTGTTCGGGGACAACCTCAAGGACCTCATGCTGGCCGCCCCGGCCGGTAGCAAGACGGTGATGGGCCTGGATCCGGGCATCCGCACCGGCTGCAAGATCGCCGTGGTCGACGCCACCGGCAAACTGATCGCCACCGACACCATCTACCCGCACGAACCGCGCAACCAG